>JANWWP010000050.1 GCA_025055575.1 Flavobacteriales bacterium
CTCGGCTTTACGCTTGGCCTCAGCTTCCGCGGCCAGGCGGGCCTCCTCTTCGGCCCTGCGGCGGGCTTCTTCCTCGGCTTTGCGCTTGGCTTCGGCTTCTGCGGCCAGTCGGGCTTCCTCTTCGGCCTTGCGGCGGGCTTCTTCCTCGGCCTTTCGCTTGGCTTCGGCCTCGGCGGCCAGTCGTGCTTCCTCTTCGGCTTTGCGGCGGGCTTCTTCCTCGGCCTTGCGCTTGGCTTCGGCCTCGGCGGCCAGGCGGGCTTCCTCTTCGGCCTTGCGGCGGGCTTCTTCCTCGGCCTTGCGTTTGGCTTCGGCTTCCGCAGCCAGGCGGGCTTCCTCTTCGGCTTTGCGGCGGGCTTCTTCCTCGGCTTTGCGTTTGGCTTCGGCCTCGGCGGCCAGTCGGGCTTACTCTTCGGCGTTGCGGCGTGCTTCTTCCTCGGCCTTGCGCTTGGCTTCGGCTTCCGCGGCCAGTCGGGCTTCCTCTTCGGCCTTGCGGCGTGCTTCTTCCTCGGCCTTGCGCTTGGCTTCGGCCTCGGCAGCCAGGCGGGCTTCCTCTTCGGCTTTGCGGCGTGCTTCTTCCTCGGCTTTGCGGCGGGCTTCTTCTTCGGCTTTGCGGCGGGCTTCTTCCTCTGAGTTTTTTACAGAGACCAAACTTTCTCGAAGTTGAGTCAGTTTGGCTTTTTGGTTTTTTAGGGATCGGAAGGTCTCATTTTCAAATATCAGATCATAAAAGCTGTTATCCCATTGAACAACGGACGCGAATTCTTCTTTTTCCCTGAAAACGGGCTTATACAACAACACGTCCATTATGAAAGGCATCAAGCCGTCCTTTGCCGCTTCTGCGGGGACTTTAGTTTTAAATTCAAACCGCTTGGAAACAAAACCGGGAGCCGAGAAAACTACATCAAAGCGGTCGTTTAAAGCCAACTGAAAACTGAATTTGCCCTGTGCGTTGGTTTTGCCTGTCGCAATTTTTTTGCCTTCTTTCAATATCACATATTCAGCTTGTTGGCCACCCAAAGAATCCAACACCACAGTGCCTGAGACCTGGATCATTTTGTCCTGGGCCCTCAGAAGGAAAGAAAAGGCCAGGAAACAACACCACAGCATTCCCAGGTTGCGGAGGCTTCGCATAGAATTTTTAATTACTAAGTGACCTAATGGCTGAAATAGAAACAGGCGCACACCAGAGATCCTAAGGAAAAATTAACAAATGGCAGATAACGTAATAATTTGCTTCATATTTCACTTCAGAATGATTTCTTTCACGGCTTCGCTTCCTAGCTTATCGTTCAGAAGACGGCAGATTTCGGACCGCATTTGGTGCAGTTCGTGACGCAGGGGTGGAGAAAGAATCTCCACCGTAAGCACTTGATTTTTTAATGAAATCCGTCCCGTTCTGTTGGCCACCATGGGGCCCATAGCAGAAGTCCACACGCGTTGCACCATCTGGTTAAGAATTTCCTGACCCGATGGATCTTTCTGAAGCCATTGGCTCAAAAGACCGGATATATGTCTGGGATGGTGCTTAGACATGAGAAATTGTGCGGCGTGCGACACGAAGGTTGCCCGCGTCGCATTCAAAAATATGAAAATTCATGTCGGGCACACCCTTTACTGAAAAAAGGCGACCGGGTTCTGTGTCTGAAATAAAAAGCTGGCCTTTGAACTCAGCCAAAAGCTGCAGAAGCGATTCTACCCGGCGGGGATCTAATTTATCAAAAATATCATCCAAAAGAATGAGGGGTTTGCGGTTTAGTTTCACCGAGAGCATGTGGATGGCTGCCAGTTTGAGAGCGATGAGATAGGTTTTTTGTTGCCCTTGGGAACCATGTTTTTTCAAAGGTTGTCCGTGGAGCCGGAATTCTACCTCGTCTTTGTGAGGGCCCCGCAGCGTGGATCCAACTCTTAGGTCGGCTTCATATGCTGTAACAAGCTCATGCCGGAATTTTTCCGTTTCAGGCGCTGAAGGGTGCCATTCCAAATACGGATATTCGTTGTTGTGTGCCAGAACTTCATAAAATAGGATGAGCTTTTCATTGATATGGGATACATACCGGCTGCGCAGTTCATTCAATATTTCAGTGGCAGCGCCCATCTCTTCGGCGTAAGCCTCCAGAAGGACTGGATCCGGCGACCTTCGTGCTTCTTTAGCCTGGCGCAGATGGGCGTTGCGCAGTTCTAAAAATTTGTAGTATCTTTTTAAAACATTCAAATAGTTCGGATCAGAAAAACTGAGAATTTGATCCAGATATTTTCTGCGATCGGCTGCGTAGCCCCACACCATCTCAATATCCGCGGGATATATGGCCACCGCAGGCAGGCGCCCTAGGTGATCGCTCAACTTTCCGTAAAGTTTTCCGTTGAACCGGAATTCTTTTCCCACGCCGGATTTGTACGTGCATTCGATTTTAAAGGGCAAGGTATCCAACCGGAAGTGGCCATGCAGTTCAAACCCCTCCTGTTCATGGCCCAGCATCACATAATTCTGGTCCTGGCCGGAAGCAAAGCCCCGGCCTGTGCATAGATAGGAGATGGCTTCCAGAAGGGCGCTTTTCCCGGATCCGTTGGGTCCGGTAATACAATGGGCCCAACTTTGAAAATTTACGGCCGTGTGGCGGTGGTTGCGAAAGTTCCAAATTTCCAGTTTTTCCAGCGTCACCGCCGGGAATCCGGACACTTCTGACCACAAATTTTCAAAGGCCATATCCCTGGCAAATATCCGAAGCCTTTCGGGAATGGTTTTTAAAAATTACTTTTGCCGCCTCATTTTCCTATGGCATCGGAGACGCCCAACTTGATAACCCCCAAAAAACTGCTGGCTGAGGCTGATAAATTTGTCCGAAAGCACAAGCAGGCTGTCACCATAGCGTTAGCAGCACTTATTGCCTTACCCTTACTTTGGTTCGCTTATCAGAAGTGGTATGCTGAGCCCCGCAATCAGGAGGCCTTTGATTTGATGTTTAAAGCCGAGCAATATTTTGCGCTGGATTCCTTCAATCTGGCTTTGAATGGCGGTGGCGACGTTACCGGTTTTCTTACCATTACCGAAGAGTATGGAAGCACGGACGCCGGCAACTTAGCCCATTATTATGCCGGAATATGTCTTATGCGACTAGGCCGCTTTGAGGAAGCCATTGAACATTTGAAAAGTTTTTCTTCCCAGGATGTCATGGTAAGCTCCATGGCTCTTGGAGCTACTGGAGATTGTTATCGGGAACTGGGTCAAAGCGATAAGGCTGTAGATTATTATCTGAAGGCTGCCAGGCGGCGTCCCAACAATTTTACTACCCCGATATTTCTGAAAAAAGCAGCCATGACTTGCGAAGAAGATTTGCAAAACCTAGAAAAAGCGATTGCACTCTACGCTGAAATTGAACGGGATTATCCCACCACGCGGGAAGGTCAGGAAATTCCTAAATATTTAGCCAGGGCCCGGGCCAAGGCAGGCGTCACTGATTAATTATGGCCACAGCCCTTACGAACCTAAGCACACTTCACGGGGCAGAAAGTCTTTCTGCAGCGGGTCTAAGGCTGGGTATTGTGGTGTCTGAGTGGAATGCAGAAATAACCTCAGCTCTGCTGAAAGGTGCCGTAGAAACCCTTTTACGTCTTGAAGGGGAGGAAGAGAACATTTTGATAGAGAGTGTTCCGGGCGCTTTTGAATTGCCTTTCGGAGCCCAGTTGATGGCCCGGATGACCGATGTGGATGCTGTGATTTGCCTTGGATGTGTGATCCGGGGTGAAACCCCCCATTTTGATTACGTCTGCCAAGCTGCGGCCCAGGGTATTCTGGAAGTAGGTCTCCAATTGGAATTGCCTGTGATTTTTGGCGTGCTCACAACGGATACTTTAGATCAGGCCCGGGAAAGGGCCGGTGGTCGCCATGGAAATAAAGGGGTAGAAGCAGCCCTGGCGGCTCTTAAAATGGTGGGATTGGCACAACGAATGAGCCGCTTTGAAGCCTCCTCGTAATCGTTTTTTTGCGCACAGAAATACCTTCTTACTTATCTATTCAGCTTCTCTTCTTTCTAGGTCCACGGTGCCCAGCCAGTAGCCGGGTCTTTGATCACTGACGGTGAGACCGCGCAATCGTGCGCTGGCGACCATTCGGTCTTTTTCAGCGACGATGAAAACTACTGGTATCTCTTCGTACACTAAGGCCTGGAGTTTTTTGAGCTGTTCCATCCTCTGACGGCGGTCTAAAGTGACCCGGTACCTTTCGATCAGGGCATCGGCCTCCGGCCGGCTGAAGCCTGTAAAGTTGCTGCCCATAGAGTAGGCGGTGGAGTGCCAAATTTGAAAAGGATCTGATTCCACTACAGAAGAAACCATTCCGCCCAAAAACATATCAAAATCGTGGCTTCGCATCTTTTCAATCATTTGTGGCAATTCCATGAGGCGGATATCCAGCTTTATACCGGCCTGGGCAGCAGAGGCGCTGATCATTTCAGCCATGTTCTGCCGGGCTGGATTCCCGGTGTTGGTGAGGATGGTGAACCGAAGCTTCTGGCGACGGCCCTGCAACAGTTTGTCAGGAATCCCATCCTTATCGCTGTCGTGCCAACCGTTTTTCCTTAACACCTCGGAAGCATATTGAACATTGAAAGGGTACGGGCGCAAGGTGTCGTTCAACCATTCGGTGCGGGTGGGGTGGATGAAGGTGGCCGCCGGGTACACAGTGTTTCGGAACACCACGTGCACAATATCGGCTGTAGGCACCAGGTGGGCTAAGGCCCGTCGAATCTCTTTTTCGGCCAGAACCGGATGGCGCAGGTTAAAATACAAAGCGTGATAGGCCATTTGGTTGGGTGTGAATTTTTGGAGGGGTGATTGTTGGGTGTCCACCTGTTCAAACGCCAGGGGACTGATGCCGTTTATCAGGTCAATCTGGCCGGACCGAAGGGCAGCCAGGGCGGACTGTTCATCTTTTATGATTTCAAAAACCAAGGTTTGAGGCCGCGCCGTGAAAAACACAGGCACATTGTTCTTGTTGGAAAGGGCATCTCCCCACCAGTTCTCTTTTCGTTCCAGAACAATTCTTTTGTCGGTTTCCCAGCTCTTCAGGCGATAGGGGCCACAGCCGAAAACATAACGCCTTCCGTGGTATTCTGTATTGAACCAATGGGCCAATTTTTGAATGTTGCTGTCGCGCGCAACGGAATCGGGCCGCTCCAGCATATCTCTGACGCTGTAACGACGCATGACACCTGTGCTGTCCGTCTTGTGTTCCGGGAAAAGATATAAATCCCCCGCCAGGAAAGGCGCATTGAAATAAGGTTTTCGAAAGATCACTTCATAGGTTTGGCTGTCTTTTTCAGCCACCCGGGCGTCTTCCATTAAAAGATAAAAATTTTTAAGGTGTTGACTGTTCACGCCCGGGCACAACAGGAGTTTTAAGGAAAAAACAGCGTCGGCGCCGGTCACCGGGCGCCCATCATCCCACCGGGCCTCCTTTCGGAGGCGGATTTTTACGGAGAGCCGCCCATCTATTAATGAGTCTACCTGCGGCAGCGCCTCCGCCACGACGGGCGTCCAATCTAGGCCCAAGGGGTCAATGCTTAAAGGCGACCATTGGAGGTAACTCAGAATCGTGGTTTTGTTGGCATCGCCAAGAAGAAAACCATTCAAAGTGGCGGGTTCGCTGTTGATGCGCACACGCACCGTGCCATGGGGTCGGGATTCTGGTTGCAGGCATCCCCAGAATACCATTACAGTGGCTAGAAAAAAAACAACAATGAGCGTGCGTTTCAAGGGCGATAATTTTTACACAGCCAAAGTAAGCTGCACCCTTGTCTTCCGGAGAGAAAATTTTTTTATTTTTTTGACATGATTGGGCTCATTTTCTCCATCCTCCTTGAAATGTTGTTTTGGAAATACCATTGAACGTCAGCAGATTTTTAAAGCCCGGGTGGACCTGGAATTTTTTTAAAATATTGAGGATGAATAAAAGAACATGAAGTTGAGATGGAAAGAACATAGGTTCTGCGGCAGCCACTGTATATGGATGCGCTAAAAATGCTTACGTTTGTATCCCGTTACAATTTATGGGCAAAACCAAATACATTTTTGTAACGGGCGGTGTAGCCTCTTCCTTAGGTAAAGGAATTTTATCGGCCTCCTTAGGAAGGCTTCTCTTAGAACGCGGATATAAGGTAACGATTCAAAAACTGGATCCTTACATTAATGTGGATCCTGGCACTCTGAATCCTTACGAACACGGGGAGTGTTATGTGACCGAAGACGGCGCCGAGACAGATCTGGATTTGGGACACTACGAACGGTTTTTAGACATGCCAACCTCTCGGGCCAACAATGTGACCACCGGACGTATTTATCTGAATGTCATTAATAAGGAGCGCCGCGGCGACTATTTGGGTAAAACGGTGCAGGTGGTGCCCCATATTACGGACGAAATCAAACGTAGTATCACTCAACTGGGTCATTCGGGAAAATACGAAATCGTGATTACGGAAATCGGAGGCACCGTGGGCGATATCGAGTCCCTGCCCTACATCGAAGCGGTGCGCCAACTCAAGTGGGAGCTGGGGCCAGGAAATGCGCTGGTGTTGCATCTGACGCTCCTGCCGTTTTTGAATACTTCCGGGGAGTTGAAAACTAAGCCCACACAGCACTCTGTCAAGCTCTTGTTGGAATCTGGCGTTCAATGCGATATCCTGGCCTGCCGCACAGAATACTCCATAGATGAGGATCTGCGTCGCAAGCTTGCATTGTTTTGTAATGTGGAGCCGAGGGCCGTCATTGAGGCCATTGATGCAGAGACCATCTATGACGTGCCTTTACTGCTTCGGAAGGAAAACTTGGACGAAGTGGTACTGGACAAGCTGCATCTGCCCCGGCGGCAGGAGCCTGAAATGAAGGCCTGGAAAAATTTTCTGCACCAGTTGAAAAATCCTTCCCAGGGCACGGTTCACATTGGCCTTATTGGAAAATATGTGGAACTGCGCGACAGTTATTTATCCATTCATGAAGCTTTGGTGCATGCAGCGGTCAGAAACAAAGTGAAGGCGGAAATTCGATGGATCCACTCCGAGGATTTTGAGCAGATGAATGCCGAAGAATTGGCCTCTGAATTGCGGGATTTGCATGGCATACTGGTGGCGCCGGGTTTTGGCTCAAGAGGGATTGAAGGAAAAATCCGGGCCATCCGATACGCCCGTGAAAATAATATTCCTTTCCTGGGTATTTGCCTGGGTATGCAATGCGCCGTGGTGGAATTTGCCCGCAATGTTCTGGGATTAAAAAATGCCCACAGCACGGAAATAGAGCCGGATACGCCGCATCCGGTGATCACCTTGCAGCAAGATCAAAAGCATATTGAAAACAAGGGAGGTACCATGCGTTTGGGATTGTATAAGTGTAAAATCCGGAAAAACAGTCTGGCTCATAGGATTTATGGCGATACCACGGTGTTTGAGCGCCATCGGCATCGATTTGAATTCAATAACGAATATGCCGACAGATTTGAAAAAGAAGGTCTTATGCTAACGGGCATCAATCCCGAGCAAAAGCTGGTGGAAATCGTGGAGCTTAAATCGCATCCGTGGTTTGTGGGTGTGCAGTTTCATCCCGAATACCGCAGCACCGTGATGCATCCCCATCCCTTGTTTCTGGATTTTGTGAGAGCGGCCCGAGAAGAAGGAGAAAGAAGGAAACAACAGTTCAAAGTGCAATCCAGAAAAAAGGTTCAGGATCCAGTCCGGACGTCTTCTTAAATATGGCCTTTCTCCGCATTCCGATTTTTCTTTTTTTGATATATTGGTGTGGGGTCGCCTGTTCCAAGTCCATTCATGGTCGGTATGAAAGCAATGGGGAATGCGTTCTGTTAGAGTGGCTTGAAATCTACCCGGACAATACAGCCGATATTAAATACAGGGGGCTGAATGAAGAGTTCAACGTACCTTGCACGATAGAAGATGATACCGTCATCGTGGTGAAGGAACGTAACCGCACCTGGTACTGGGTGTACCGGCGGGATACCCTGCGCGAGGGTATGCACATCGACTACCCGAATTGCCGGTTGATTAAAAAGAAATGACCACCGGCCAGGATATTCTGTTTCATAATATTAGCCGGCTGCATGGGGCATGGGACTTGGCGCCTCCGCGCCAACCGCTGAGAGGGGAGATGATGCATCAGTGGCCGGTATGGAACAATGCGTGGATCTATGTTAAGGAAGGCCTAATTCACTCCATTGGTTGCGGAGAGCTCCCACGGGGGGGGGGCGACACACTTTTTATTGATCTTCAGGGAGCCCTGGTGGTCCCCGGTTTTTGCGACAGCCACACCCACGCGGTCTTTGCTGCCTGGCGCTGGGAAGAGTATCTCTTGAAGCTCCAAGGCATGAGCTATGCTGAAATTGCCGCACGCGGGGGGGGGATTTTGAACAGCGCAGGGAGGTTGGCCCAAATGGATGAAGATGAACTGTACGAAGTGTCCCTTCGCCGGGTGCAGGATTTGATTGGGCTGGGAACCACGGCTTTGGAAATAAAAAGCGGATATGGACTGGATGTAGAAAACGAACTCAAAATGCTGCGTGTTATTTCCCGCTTGCGCCGTCATCTGAAAATACCTGTCAAAGCCACATGCCTGGCCGCCCATGCTCTACCAGAAGCCTATAAAAACCGGAAAAAAGAATATATTGAAAAGGTGTGCGGAGAGTTGCTCCCGGCCGTAGCTGCCGAGCAGTTGGCAGATTATGTGGATGTGTTTTGTGAAACCGGTTTTTTTGATGAAACCGATACGGAAATAATCTTGAAAACAGCTGCAGATTTGGGGTTTGGATTAAAGGTTCATGCCCATCAGCTGGGCCGGAGCGGCGGGGTGCGCGTAGGCGTGCGATGGGGTGCGGCATCGGTGGATCATTTGGAGCACATGAACGAGGAGGATATGGACTTGCTGGCTACTTCGGCTGTGATGCCCACCGCACTGCCTATTGCAGCCTGGTTTCTAAATCTTCCCTATCCTCCTGTCCGGCAGATGATTCAAAAAGGTTTGCCTGTGGCCATAGCCACGGATTTCAACCCAGGCTCAGCGCCATCAGGGAGTATGTGGATGGCTTTGGCTTTGGCCTGCACCGGCATGAAAATGCAACCCAGTGAAGCCTTTGCTGCCGCCACATTCAATGGAGCCTGGGCCATGGGTTTGCAGGGCCTGTGCGGGGCTCTCAGTCCGGGGTATCGCGCGGATTTTTTAGCCATTCACGGATTGGAAGACCTGAGCGAAGTGCCTTACAGATTTCACAGCGCACTGGATCTGGATGTTTTTGTGGCTGGGGAAAAATGGTCTGCGCGCTCCTGAGGGAGAGAATGGTTCATTACTAAAAGCAGATAGGAGATCTCAACCTATTATCAGGAAAAATTTTTGGTCAAAAGATTTTTCCAGGGTTCAAAATGTTCTTGGGATCCAGAAGTTTTTTGATGGACTTCATCAGCTGCAATTCGGCTTCAGAAAAGACCAAAGGCATATAGCGGCGCTGCACCCACCCAATGCCGTGCTCGCCGCTGATAGTGCCGCCCAGCCTTTTACACAACTGGAAAATTTCGGCAATGGCCTCCGGCAATTCATGATTCCAGAAAGTGTCGCTGAGGTCGCCTTTAAGAATGTTCACATGCAGATTTCCATCACCGGCATGGCCATAGCATACGGAACGAAATCCGTAGCGGCTGCCTATTTCCTTGACACCGCGCAGCAGACGGGGAAGCTCGAAGCGGGGCACCACGGTGTCCTCTTCTTTGTATATGGAATGACTTTTCACCGCTTCGCCCACTGCCCTGCGCAAGCGCCATAGGTTGGCCTGGCCGGCTTCGTCATCCGCATAAAGGATATCAAATGCCCCCTTTTTTTCCAGGACTTCATAAAGTCCTTCGCAGTCACGCTCCACGACATCCGGATACAGGCCATCCGTTTCCACGAGCAACTGGGCCTGGGCGCGTTCCGGAACCGCCAAAGAGATGTCGGGCTTGTAGGCGAGTGTGTAATCCATAGCCTCCCTTTCCATGAATTCAAGAGCGGAAGGCACGAAGCCGGCTTTAAAGATTTCGGCCACGGTTTCGCAGGCCGCTTCAGGACTTTCAAAATTGGCCAACATAAGCCTACGGTGGCGCGGATGGGGGAGCAGTTTCAGGGTGGCTTCCGTCACCACGCCCAGCGTACCTTCAGAGCCCACGAACAATTGGGTGAGATTATATCCGGTGGCATTTTTTAAAGTGGCGGCGCCGGTGCTGATGAGGGTGCCATCCGCCAGAACTACCTTCAAATTCAGGACAAAATCTTTCGTAGTCCCATATTTTACGGCGCGCGGCCCTCCGGCGTTTTCAGCGATATTGCCACCGATAAAACAACTGCCCCGGCTGCTGGGATCGGGTGGGTAAAACAAGTCTTTTTCTGCCACAACCTCCTGAAGGTGCTGAGTGATGACACCCGGCTCCACCGTCACCGTGAAATTGTCTGTATCCAGTTTGAGAATACGGTTCATGCGGGAGGTGTCCAACACCAGGCCTCCGCACACCGGCAGTGCGCCGCCGCTGAGGCCTGTGCCGGCTCCCCGTGGCGTGACGGGGATATTTTCTGCGTGGCAATAGCGCAACAGGTGCGCCACTTGTTCGGCGTTTCCGGGCCGTGCCACCGCTTCAGGAACGAAGCACAGGTCTTCGGTTTCATCTCTTGAAGCCCGTACCATCCAATCATGGCCTGGCTCCCAATACACATGAGCTTCACCACAGATGTCGGCAAAGGTTCGAAGCTCTGCTTCCCCGATTTTTTTGTAAAGTTCCGGCATGGGGCTATTTCACATTGGCCGTCAGCATGGTCAGCACTTCATGCAGGAAAGGTTTGAGTTGTTTTCGGGGGACGATCTTATCCAAAAATCCAGTTTCCAATACAAATTCTGAAGTTTGAAAACCTTCCGGAAGGTCGCGCTTGATGGTTTCTTTCACTACACGGGGCCCTGCAAAACCAATGAGGGCTTCTGGTTCGGCAATGTTCAGGTCGCCCAGCATGGCAAAGGAAGCGGTCACCCCGCCTGTGGTGGGATTGGTGAGCACCGAAATATAAGGAATGTGTTTTTCCGCCAACTCTTTGAGTTTGGCGCTCGTGCGGGCCATTTGCATCAGGCTGAAGGGAGCTTCCATCATGCGGGCGCCACCGCTTTTTGAAATAATAATCAGAGGTTTTTTGTAGCGGAGGCAATGATCCACTGAACGAACAATTTTTTCACCTACCACCGAGCCCATACTTCCGCCGATGAATTCAAAATCCATACAGGCAATCGTGACAGGCTTGCCGGAAAGTTTGCCATAGGCCGCTTCCATGGCATCTTTGAGCCCGGTGGATTCCATGGCTTGGCGCAGGCGATCCTTGTAGGGCTTGGTGTCCTTAAAATTCAGGGGATCCGCACTTTGAAGGTTCGGCGCAATCACCGTGTACTTGTTGTCATCAAAAAGGATTTTGAAATACTGGGCTGAGCCGATGCGGTCATGAAACTGGCACTCCGGACACACCCAGAGGTTGGCCGCGTGTTCTTCCGAAAGACAGATGTATTTGCACCGGGAACATTTATGCCAGAGGCCTTCCGGTGTTTCTTTTTTTTCCTCGGTGGAGGTGAGTATGCCGGATTTTTGACGCTTGAACCAGGACATACCGGCCTTTGAATTAGGCTAAAGTGATGGAGGGATCCAGGTATACATCTTGGATGGCATGCAGGAGGGCAACCCCCTCATTCAGAGGCCTTTGAAAGGCCTTTCGGCCTGAAATGAGACCGTGGCCCCCGGCTCTCTTGTTCACCACGGCGGTGAAGACAGCCTCTGCCATGTCGGATTCCCCCGAGGAGGCGCCCCCGGAATTGATTAAACCGATACGGCCCATATAACACGAAGCCACTTGGTATCGGCACAAGTCAATCGGATGGTCGCTGGTGAGTGTATCGTACACTTTTTTATGCGTTTTGCCGTAGCCTTTATCTTTTTCCTTTTGAAGGTAAAGATACCCCCCGTTGTTTTCAGGAAGCTTTTGTTTGATGATGTCGGCCTGAATGGTGACGCCCAAATGATTAGCCTGACCCGTGAGGTCGGCTGAAACATGGTAGTCCTTGTCCCCTTTAAACACAGGATTTCTCAGATAACACCATAAGATGGTGGCCATCCCCAGTTCATGGGCATAAGCAAAAGCCTCGGCAATTTCTGTGATCTGCCGCGTGGATTCGGCAGAACCGAAATAAATGGTTGCGCCCACAGCTGCGGCACCCAAATTCCAAGCGTCCTTAACGGTGCCGAAAAGCACCTGGTCGAATTTATTGGGATAGGTGAGGAGCTCGTTATGATTGATTTTAACAATAAAGGGAATTTTGTGGGCATACTTGCGACTGCAGGCTGCCAAAACGCCAAAGGTTGAAGCCACGGCATTGCAGCCGCCTTCCAGAGCCAGCTTAACAATATTTTCCGGATCAAAATAATCGGGATTGGGGGCAAAACTGGCTCCTGCGCTGTGTTCTATTCCTTGGTCCACAGGCAGGATGGACACATACCCGGTACCTGCCAGCCTTCCGCTGTTGTAAATCCATTCCAAAGCGGCCAGAGTGCGGTTGTTGCGGTTGGACATGCCAAAACTTTTGTCCACGAAGTCCGGCCCGGGAAGCATTAGACTTTCTTTGGGAATGCCTTTGCAAATGTGCGTTAAAAGGCTTTCAGCCCTTTCGCCCAAAAGCGCAGTGATCGATGTGCTCATGTTTCAATATTGAAAATTCAAAAGACGTGCGCAAATCTAAAGCATAATCCCGTTGAGCGGCCACCTTCTGATGGGCAAGTCTGGATGCGCCCCGAATTCTATTGTCCTGGGCGTTCGTTCCTATCAAAATAAAAAATTTACAAACCACCTACCTCTGAACCCCTGGGAATCAATTATAAAAATAGGTGGGGAGCAAAAATGCCCCATAGTTTACTGTGCCAAAGTCCAGATGTCAAAGGCGCCGTAGCCTACCCAGCCCCCGAGCGCTCCCCCGGTGATGTTGCTTTTGACTGTGCTGGGATTAGAAAAAGGATTGCCGCTGGTGTTGGCCGCATCCTCGAAAGTGCGCAGGTATTCGTAGGAGACCCGGTCAATAGAACAGAAACGGACATAAATACTGTCGCCCCGTTTCCAGTAAAACCGTTCTCTTCTCTCCTGTTCGGTGAGGGTGTCGCTGTTGAAGAAAACAAAATTTTTGGGATCCGGACGGTAAAATGGAAATTCGATTTTCTGGCCGTTAAAGGATTGATCGTCCAATACGCTGGGATCAAATATGGGCCTGTAATGCACATAACCCTGGCGCTTGCAGAACAGGCGGTAAATATTCCCGCTGGCTGGAGGGTCTGTAAAATATAGGTTGCAGGGGCCCAGGGAATCCAGTTGCCCTTCCGGTTGCCAGCGCAAACTGTCGAGAGCGACGATGGGAGGTATGCTGGTCATGGCTGTGTATGTGCGACCCTGGTGGATGATAGTCAGCGTGTAAGTTTTTCCGGGTACTCCTATCAACGTATCACCTGTGTAATACACCGGTGGAAAGTAAGTGTTATCTAAAGTCAATGTCAGGTGGTCTGTCAGGCTTCCATCGCTCACCTTCACCTGAGCATCCAGAGCCAGAAACTCGCTCCAGGCGTTGGGATCCGAAATATCCAGGCCTTGGAGGGGCGTGAAAAAGGGGAAATTAAAAGTCAGCCACACCCTGGGAGGTTCCCCGGAAAACAATCTGCCGTCCACCACCAGTTTTTTCTCTCCTTTCGGCAGATCCACCGTGATATCTTTTTCACAGGACTGCGCCAAAGCCAGTATAACCATTGCAGAGGCCATAAGAGGGGCAATATGGCTTTGGCATATATTCTGGAGATTCAGGTAAAATTTAATAATGTGCCGCATGGTCAGTATTTAAAATTCCATGTGATGGTGGGAATAATTGGGAAAAGCGACACTTGGCGGGCTTGGAGCCGAAAGGTGCCTTCTGTCAGGTTGCCGCTGGCATTGTAATAGATGAAAAACGGATTGAGTCGGGAATACACGTTGTAAATGGAAAGGGTAAGAGAAGAATGGAATTTTTTCTGGGGTTTGGAAAGCACGTAAGTGGCCGCCAGGTCCAAGCGGTGGTAGGGGGCAAAACGATACGAGTTGCGCTCCGCGAATTCGGTGACCAGTCTTTCCTCCAGAAAATACAGATTCACCGGAAGCGTGAGCGTGTTGCCCGTGGCAAATACAAAGACAGCCGAAACATTCCAGCGGGGCGTGATGTCGTAGCTGGCGACGACGGAAAGGTCATGCCGGCGGTCGTATTTTGCCCAAAACGTGCGCCCTTCATTCAGCTGGGGAAAGGTCCGGTTGGTCCATGCCAAGGTATAGCCTATCCAACCGTTCCACTTGCCACGGGATTTGCGAAGGAAAAATTCCACCCCCCAGGCTTTGCCTTTTCCTTGCACCAAAGTGTTGTCTATGTTGCTGTTGAGGGTTTGGGCCGGGTCGGCCCCGTCCTGAAATTCAATCAGGTTGCGCATGGGTTTGTAATAAGCTTCCACGCTGGCTTCCAGCATGTCTTCCCAAAAGTTTTGGTAGTAGCCCACCGCCACCTGCTGGCTGAACTGCGGCACCACATACTCCGTGGTGGGCAGCCACACGTCGAAGGGCAGCGAAATGGTGGCCCTGGAGGCCAATTGAATGTATTGCCAGTTCATGGTATAAGAGGCCTTCACGGAAGCATTCTCGTGGATCAGGAATCGGGCTGCCAGCCTCGGCTCGGGCCTGAAGTAGGGTTTGATCAACGCACCGCGTCCATAGTACAAGGTATCCACCGTGGCCCCCAGGGCGTCTTTCACATACCGTACAAACCTGCCGTTGAAGGCATAAAAAGTGGCGCGCAGACCCAAGTTCAGGCGGAGACGCCGTGTGGCATCCCAGTCATCCGAGATGTACACAGAAGCCTCGTTGGAGTGGTAGCGAATGGGCTCTGGCGGCTTGACATCCAGGATTTGGGAGGCAAATGTGACATTGCTGGGTTCGAAACGATGGTTTAGATATTCGGCCCCGAAACGGATTTCGTGTCCTGAAACCGGATAGTAATTGAAATCCGCTTTTAACCCATAATCTCGAACACCAGAAAAAAGTTTGAAACGGAAATTGTTTTGGTCGCCGTCAAACTGAAATTTATAATCTGTAAATAGGGCTGTGACGTTGCTGAACAGTTTTTTACTGTATTGGTGATTCCAGCGCAGGGTGGTGGTGGCATTACCCCAGAAATTCACGGCACTGAAGGCGGTTTCGCGGTTTTTAAAAGTGAACACATCCCGGCCAAAGTAACCGCTCAAAAACAGGCGGTCTTTATCGGATATCCGGTAGTTGATTTTGGCATTAAAATCATAAAAATAATAGCCGGAACCGCGTAGAGGTGAATTTTTTGAAATAAATGGGCGGGCAATCACATCAAAGTAAGTGCGGCGGCCGGAAGCAATCACGGCCAGTTTATTTTTGATCACCGGCCCCTGTACCGTCAGCCGGGAGGCGATGGCACCAAGGCCCCCTTCCACTTCCCAACGCTTCATGTTGCCTTCTTTCATCGTAATGTCCAGCACACTGGACAGCCGTCCACCATATTGGGCAGGCATGCCGGCTTTCACCAGATTCACGGATTTGATAGCGTCGCTGTTGAATACCGAAAAAAAGCCAAACAAGTGGGATGCGTTGTACACGGTGGCCCCATCCAGGAGGATCAGATTTTGATCCGGCCCGCCACCTCTGACATACAGACCCGAATTACCCTCGCCTGAAGACTGCACCCCCGGCAGCAGCGTCAACGTTTTCAATATATCCACTTCTCCGAAGAGAACAGGCAGTTTTTTCACATCTTCCATCTGCAATTCCACGGTGCCCATGCGCGTGCTCTCGGTGTTTTGCTTATTTCGTTCGTCAGTCACTTCCACGACGCCGGCCTGAACGCTCAGTCGCCGGAGTTCAATATTCAAGGTTTTATCCTGAGTTAAATCCACGCTCTGCGAAAAATTCTCATAACCAATAAAGGAACACACCAACGTGTATTGACCTGGCTCCACGGTGAGGGAATAAAAACCGTAAGTATTGGCTGTGGTGCCTTTAAGATTTTCTTTCAAATACAGGCTGGCGCCCAGCAAGGCCTCCCCGCTGGCGGCGTCTTTCACGTAGCCGGAAAGCGTCGTTTTTTTTGTGGGTTGCCCGCACACCGAGGGTGCAGCTAGGATCAAAATGCCATACCAAACAAGATTTCTCACAGGATGAGCAGGCGAAAAATGCGCGCAAAAATAAACGCCTCTTAGAGGCTGTTTGTTGGAGAAATTGAGCCTCCTTTGAAGATTAACGAAAAAATAACCGTTCCGCCAGATTCCATACTTAACCTGGGTCGGAAAGTCATTTAGGCAGCGGTGCTATGCCGTCCTGAATTTAAGCAGTAAGTAGTTATTAAAATTTTGTGAAACCTAATGATACCCACAATGGGTCTTCAAAAATGAATCCCTCAGACCTTTTAGATTTGCGCGGTGAAACGAAGGGATGTTCTCAAGGGATTCGCGGCTTCAGCCATGATGGGCCCCTCCGCCCTGCGGGCCGCCATTCAGGAGGACACTCCGCTCACGGCAGACCAGTTTGGTCCCGGGTTCCTGTGGGGCACTGCCACGGCCGCCTATCAGATTGAGGGGGCCTGGAATAAGGACGGGAAAGGACCCTCCATTTGGGATGATTTCTCCCACAAGAAAGGACACATCAAAACGGGTGAAAACGGAGATGTAGCCTGTGACTTCTACCACCGCTATCCGGAAGATCTGGACCTTCTGAAGCAGATGCATTTTGATGTTTTCCGCTTTTCTATTGCTTGGAGCCGCATTTTGCCGGAAGGTACGGGCGCCCCGAATGTGGCGGGTCTGGCGTTTTACGACAGGGTGATTGATGCCTGCCTGGAACGCCAGATCCAGCCCTGGATCACTTTGTACCACTGGGATCTTCCTTTGGCTTTGCACCATCGAGGGGGGTGGCGCACCCGGGATATTGTAGGCTGGTTTTCGGATTATGTGGCTTTGTGTGCCCGCCGATTTGGCGACAGAGTGAAAAACTGGATGGTTCTCAACGAACCAATGGCTTTCACTGCCTTAGGATACTTTTTGGGAATGCATGCCCCGGGAGAGCGTGGGTTTGGCAAATTCAAACGAGCCGTACACCACGCGGTATTGTGCCAGGCCGAAGGAGGGCGTATTCTGCGCTCTGAGGTGTCCAATGCCCACATTGGTACCACGTTCTCCGTGATGCCCGTTCAGCCCAAATCGAACAAGGAAAAAAACATCCTGGCCGCCCGGCGGGCGGATGCCTTATTCAATCGCCTCTTTATTGAACCGGCTCTGGGTTTGGGCTATCCAGTGGATGGTTTCCCCTATTTACGCACTATGGAAAAACTAATGCAGGATGGGGATACCGAGAAAATGAAATTTGATTTTGATTTTATCGGACTTCAGAACTACACCCGTTTTGTGGCAGGTTTCAGCTTATTTCCCCCGGTATTGTGGGCCCACCAAGTGAAGCCGGCCCGCCTCGCCGGCGGCCGCGAACACCTCACAGAGATGGGCTGGGAAGTGTATCCGGAAGGAATGTATCAAATCCTGAAACAGTTTGCCGCTTATCCCGGTGTGCGAAAAATCATTGTCACCGAAAACGGTGCGGCCTTTCCGGACACAATACAAGACGATGGGGTGCACGATATTCGGCGCGTCCGGTTCTTTCAGGATTATCTCAGGCAGGCTTTAAAAGCGAAAAAGGAAGGCGTGCCGCTGGCCGGCTATTTTGTATGGAGTTTGATGGATAATTTTGAATGGGCGGAAGGCTTTAAGCCTCGTTTTGGTCTGGTTTATGTGGATTTTAAAACGCAAAAACGTATCCTAAAAGATTCAGGACTATGGTGGAAAAATTTTTTGGAAAAAAAAGGTCATTAGCCTTAGTCATTTGCGCGTTGTCGCTTTCAACATCTTTTTCGCAATTTAATTATAGTCCATCCGATACGGTTTTCTGTATCAAACCGGAAGGGATTCCTTTGTATGATCAGTTGGACAGAGGCCATGTGCTGCAGCGCGTAAGGTATGGCAAACGTATGGTGATTCTGGATAAATATGACGCGGATACCTTTGACAACATTCGTGACCATTGGTATAAAGTGCAAACGGATTCGGCTGTCGGATATGTATTCGGCGGCTATTTGTGGTTTATGCCGGCGCCGCCTCCCGGGGGCCAAATAGAAATGTACCTGCGGAGGTATATCCCTAAACCCAAAGTAATATCCAAAGAGCAACTCAACTGTGCCACGGTTCCCCCGGAACGTTGCCAGCGTCAGGTGTTGGAATTCAACTGGAAAGGCCGGAAAATAGAGTTCACCAGCGAAACGGGCGATCAGGAATCTCTCTATGAAGCTTTGAGATTTCCCGGATTGGATGTGGAACATCTTTTAGTCTTCGTGAGAGCGGCTTATCGCAACATCATAGAGCAAAATGTGACGCGCATTTTCAATGGCAACGTACTGCCGGATGCGGCAGCCAGAGAGCAGGCCGTAAAAGAATTCCGGAAGGCCTTTGAGAAAGCTGAATTTACAGATGTGGGCGGGCGCAGTCTTCATGTGGTGCCGCACTTATATTCCACTTCCGGCATGGAGGTGATGGATGTGGAGGACCAAGGACAGGGACAGTTTCTTTTTGAATATTATTTCATACCAGGTTTCTAAAGTGTCCCCCATCTATTGCATCCAGCTTTAAATTTCAGCCGGAATATGCGCCTGGCCATTCTTTCCCGCAGCGCTGCCATCTATTCGACCGGGCGTTTGATGGAAGCTGCCCGCGCTGCTGGCTGGGATTGTGATGTAGTGGACTATGCCAAGTGCAGTGTTCTGATTCGGGAGGGGAAACCGGAGGTTTATTTTAAAGGCCGTCCATTGGAGGGTTATAATGCTGTCATTCCAAGGATTGGGGCTTCCCTCACATTTCATGGAACAGCTGTGGTGCGGCAATTTGAAGTGCAGGGGGTGTGGGTGGCCAACAGTTCCCAGGCCATCGTACGGTCAAGAGATAAGCTTCGGGCCATGCAAATCCTCAGCCGGGAAGGCATCGGCCTTCCGATTACGGTGTTTGCCAAATTCCCGAAAGACCAGGAAGTGGATGAACTGATCCGCGCCGTAGGCGGGCCGCCCATCATCATTAAATTACTGGAAGGAACTCAGGGCATGGGCGTGATGTTGGCCGAAAACTATCGGTCGGCCCGATCCACCATTGAAGCGTTCTCCGGGGTGCGGGAAAATATTTTGATTCAGGAATTCATTGCCGAGGCTGCCGGATCGGATATTCGGGCCATCGTGGTAGGCCAAAGGGTGGTGGCGGCTATGCGCAGGTTGAGCAAAAAGGGAGATTTTAGGAGCAACCTGCACCGAGGCGGAGAAGCCGTACAGGTGGACCTGGATCCGGATCAGGAGCGGACGGCCCTTCGGGCAGCAAAAGCCCTGAACTTGCAAGTGGCCGGAGTGGATATGCTGCCTTCCGTGCGGGGTCCTTTGATTCTTGAAGTCAATAGCAGCCCCGGGCTTAAAGGGATAGAGTACGCTACAGGCGTGGATGTTGCGAGTGAAATTATCAGATATTGCGCTGAAGAATTAACCAAAACTACTGAGAACCAAAACACCGACGAGAAATGATTCCCCGCATCCATAAGGAAGGATGGCCTACATTGATCAATGTAGGTTTGCTGCTTGGGATTATAAATTTCACCGCCTCTTACTATTTGGAAAATGCACTACTAAAGGCTTTTCTGGCTGGCTTTAGCCTAGTTCTTGGGGTATTCTTTCTGCAGTTTTTCCGGCACCCGAGACGCCGGGCTCCTGGGCCACCTTCCGGTCTTCTTTCGCCGGCCGATGGTAAGGTGGTGTTTGTTGGGAAGGTCAATGAACCTGAAGTGTTGCAGGCCGAAGCTGTGCAGCTGAGCATCTTCATGAGCCCCTTCAATGTGCATGTGAACCGCTATCCTGTGACCGGGGAGGTTTTGTACGTCAAACATCACCCGGGTCGGTATCTTGTGGCTTGGCATCCCAAGTCCTCCGAATTGAATGAACGTTGTACCACGGCTATTCTTCAGGAGGACGGTCAGGTGGTGGTGGTGCGTCAAATAGCTGGTATTTTGGCCCGACGGATTGTGAATTATGCGCGGGTGGGTCAGCGTGTTCAAGCAGGGGAGGAAATGGGGTTTATCAAATTTGGAAGCCGTGCGGACGTTTTTTGGATTCCACGTGATGACTGGGAAATAGCTGTGAAGGAAGGCGATGCAGTGAAGGCTAAAGAAAGCGTGCTGGCGCGGTTAAAAAGTCGTTGAACGTTTTTTTATTTAAATTCTTCTACCAAGCCTTCACTTACCGGGGAACCACGTTATAGATATCTTCCATCTGCGCTTCGTATTGCTTGAATTCTTCTTCTGTCACTTCAATGGGCCCGGCGCCATCCCCAAAGTTTACATATCCGTAATATTTCATCCGGGGATTGCTGCGTACGGCCTCAGTGTAGGGCACCAGAGACACCACCTTCATATTTTGCCGCGCCCGAAGCATAGCCAGACGCCGTTCTTCTTTTTCTAAAGCCATCAGCCTTTCAGCTTCCAGTTTCTGGCGCATAAATTCTTCTCTTTCCTTCTTTTCACGCATGCGTTTATCCTGCACGGCCATATAATTCTGCTCTAATTCTCTTTGCGCTTTCAGTGTCGCGGCGGCTATTTCAGCCTTCTTTTGCTTTTTCATTTTTTGCACCTGTTTAAAGTGCTTGGCTTCGGCCAGTTCATTCTGTTCTTTCCATTTGGCCAGCTCGGCCATTTTTTCAGCTCTGGACAAAGCCATATCCCGTAGTTGTTTCGCTTCTTCTTCGGCCCGGCGTCGCGCGGCTTCTTCCTCCGCTTTTTGCAAGGCTATTTTGGCCGCCATCAACTCGGCCTCCATACGTTTTCTGTCTTCTTCACGCCGTTTTTCCTCTTCCTCCCTGCGTTTTTTCAATTCCTCTTGTTCCCGTGCTATCCGCTCGGCTGCCAGGCGTTCAGCCTCCATGCGCTGGCGAATGCGCTCTTCCTCAGCCTGTTTCCTGGCCTGCTGCTCGGCCTCCAGACGTTTGGCCTTCAGTTGGTCCATGATTTCCTTTTCTTCCCGGCGACGGGCTTCTTCGGCTTCTTTTTGGGCTTTCAAAGCGGCAAACGTGCTGTCCTGGATAAATTTCTGACGGGCTTCAGCCTGACGGCGGGCCTCTTCCTCTGCCATTTTCTTCGCCTGTTTTTCGGCAAAGAGGCGGGCTTCCTCCATCCGGCGGCGTTCTTCTTCTTCCAGTTTTCGCTTTTGTTCTTCCAGGAACCGCAAGCGCGCCTCTTCTTCCGCTTTTTGTTTGGCTTCCAATTCGGCTTTACGGCGGGCTTCTTCTTCCATTTGTTTTTTCTGTTTGGCCAGCATAGCCTCCATTTCAGCCTTGCGGCGGGCTTCCTCTTCGGCGGCTTTACGTGCCGCTTCTTCCTCAGCCTTTTTGCGGGCCTCTTCCTCTTTAAGTTGTTGTTTTTGGGCTTGTTCTAAACGCTTTTGTTCTTCCTGGCGGGCTTTGAGTTCGGCTTTGAAGGCGTCTTCCACGATTTTATCCCGCACAAAATCCATCACACCTTTTTCAAAATAAAACTTTGAAACCGGCTTTTCGTAAGCTTTATCTACCGGGCCGCCGGTGGCTTTGGGCAAGACCACATTGAACTCCAGAGGGGCCACGTCCTGGGCTTCAAGCTCCTTCAGGATGGCCGTGTTCACTTCCACTTTCTTGGTCACATAGCCCGGCGCCGTGAATTCCACTGTAAATTCGTTCTGATATTCAAGTTCAATGCTGTACATACCGGCCTGATTGGGAACGTATTCGCCCACTTTTACCCCATTTTTGCGCACGATCACTTTTCCTTGAGCTGCCGTGCCGCCTTCAGGTTTAATGTACCCTACTATTCCGATGCTGTAGCTTTGGGCTCGGGCAGTAGATAAAAAGCCTCCCCACAGCGGGGATAAGAATGCCAAGCCCAACAACAGATTTCTTACGTGAAACCTTTTGATAACTAACAAAATTACAACGGATATTCTTAAGGATTTGTTACTTTGGAAGCGTTTTAGTTGCTTTTTTTAGCTAACCAAAAAATCTGCCACAAATACAAAACATTTAAAATGACTTCAAAGCACGCGTACGCAGCTAAAAACTGATGGATGTGAACAAATGGGATAATAAAAAAAGTTAAAATCCCAGCCGCGTAAGTGTACTGCCACCATACGCTACGCCCAATCTGGTGGGTGCCCGCAAAAAAAACTGCGAGAGGTGCCACCACCAGGCGGCTTCCGATGGCGGGGATCAACCAAATAGCATAGGCATAGGATAAACCGTATTCCGAACCAAAAAGAAATTGAAAGCCAGAGGTTCCAAGCAAGGCTATGCCCAAAGCCATCAATAAGGCCAAACCCATCAGGCCCGTGGCCGTGCGTTTTAGAAATCCGAACAAAGGCCGGCTTTGGCGGTGTCGTTGCGAAATTTCGGCCAACAGTACATTGGAAATGGCGTTGATTACAAAACCCGCAGGCAAAGCCAGAACTTGCAGGCACATGTCAAAAAGTCCGTTGGCATAGCTGCCAAAATGATAATTGACGATGAGGCTGGGCGCCAATAGGGCCAAGGCGTTGAGGAAAGTTGGGAAAAAAGAACGTAAAGGATACTGGCGGAAGGCCAGCAAAGGAAGCAGCCACTTTCTGGCGTTCCTGAGCAGGTGAATGGAACCAGGATGAGATTTCAAAAGAAAATAAAAACCCAAAGCGGTCATGGAGATGCGTCCGGCTATTTCACCCGCCACCAGGCCAAGATTCAAACGCCCTGCAGCGCCCCACTGAAAAATAATTTCAGGAATCCGCCGCCCAATACGCAGGGCATTCACACGTTGGTAACTCTGATTTCGGGAAAACAAATTTTGAAACAGCATAAACATTCCATAGAGCCACACGGAGGGTCCTACCCACGGCAGCCACAATGTAGCGGTGGAGGGCAGGCGCATCAGATCGATGAGAGGTTCTGCTGCCAGCAAAGCCAGAAGAGTTATACATAAGCTGAAAAAAGTATTCAGCAGGGTGGCGCCCCAGAAAATTTTCAGGGCTTTATCCTGGGAAGCCGGAATCATTAAGGCCAATTCGTAACGAAAAGGAGCTACAGTGGCTAAAACGCCCGTGAGGCTTAAATACAGGGACAATTCTCCAAAATGCTCCGGAGCATACAGCCTTCTTAGAAGTGGCTGGGCTGCAAGTAAAATAAGTTGGGCTACAAGGGTGCCCGAGAGGGATACGAGGAGGTGACGTACAAGGGGTCTTTGTTTTAGAAATTTTTGCAGGCCTGTCATAGCCCTGTCATCGGGCTACGGCCACAGAGCGCTTTTCCCGGATCACAGTCACCTTCACCTGGCCGGGGTACGTCATTTCATTTTGGATCTTTTGGGACAAATTAAAGGCCAAAGCATCGGCCTCCTGGTCGTTCACTTTGTCGCTTTCTACAATCACACGGAGCTCCCTGCCGGCTTGGATGGCAAAGGATTTTGAAACGCCGGGCATGGTCATGGCCAAATTTTCCAGGTCTTTAATGCGCTGAATGTAGGAAGCGGTGGTTTCCCTCCGGGCTCCGGGCCGGGCTCCAGAAATGGCATCGCAAACCTGCACAATGGGGGAGAGGAGACTGGTCATTTCCACCTCGTCGTGATGGGCACCGATGGCGTTGCACACTTCCGGGTTTTCTTTGTGCTTTTCGGCCAGTTTCATACCCGCAATGGCATGCGGCAGTTCGGTGTCGAAATCCAGGACTTTGCCGATATCGTGGAGCAGACCGGCCCTCTTGGCAAGCTTGGGGTTGAGGCCCAGTTCAGAGGCCATCACGGCACAGAGCTGGGCCACTTCGCGGGAGTGTTGCAGCAAATTTTGGCCGTACGAGGAGCGATACTTCATGCGGCCTACATAGCGGATGATTTCGGGAGGCAGGCCATGGATACCCAAATCAATGGCGGTTCTTTTGCCCACTTCCACAATCTCATCTTCAATTTGTTTGCTCACTTTTTCCACCACTTCTTCAATCCTTGCCGGATGGATGCGGCCGTCCAGGACCAGCTGGTGAAGGGCCAATCGGGCAATTTCACGGCGCACCGGATCGAAGCAGGAGAGCACAATGGTTTCCGGGGTGTCGTCAATAATAAACTCTACACCGGTAGCAGCCTCCAAAGCGCGGATATTGCGCCCTTCGCGTCCAATAATGCGTCCCTTGATGTCGTCGTTTTCCAATGGAAACACGGTGATGGCGTTTTCCACAGCCGTTTCCGTGCCGATGCGCTGAATGGTTTGAAGCACAATTTTCCGGGCTTCTTTTTGGGCTGTGAGGCGGGCTTCCTCCAAAGTATTCTGAATGAACACGGCCGCTTCTGAACGCGCTTCGTTTTTAATGGTTTCCACCAGCTGCTGGCGGGCTTCCTCGCGGGATAAGCCCGACAAAGCTTCTAACTGTTGGATATGGCGCTGTTTGATTTTATCCAGTTCTTCCTCTTTCATTTTCAGGGACTCCAATTTTTCGCGCGCCGCCTTATCCTTTTCGTTCAAGGCATTTTGCAACCGGTTGTTATGTTCGAGTTTTTGTTGCAGCGATTGTTCTTTGGAACGCAGTTTTTGCTCCCATTCCTGAAGTTTTTTCTGGCTCTGGCGCACCTGTTCTTCATGTTCCGACTTGAGAGCCAGAATTTTTTCTTTTGCTTCCAACAGCCGGTCCTTTTTCAGGACTTCGGCCCGCGCTTCGGCTTCTTTGAGGATTTGAGCGGCTTTGCCGCGGTTGGTCTTTTTAAGATAGGAGAAGCCGAGCCAAAAGCCAAAACCCAGGCCGGCCGCTCCCACGAGCAGGAGGGTGATGAGGTGTGTAATGTCCATAATACATAAAATTTTTATTCGGCGACCGGTTCATGGGTTCAACTGGTGATATGAAAGATACGATGACAGCTCCTTGTGCAAAGCCTGGAGTAAACCCAGGGCCCTGGCGTCGGTCAGGAAATCTGAGTTGGGCTGGGACAGAAGGCGCATGGCCAACTCTAAAGCACAGAGGGCTAGGGCATCCCCTGGCATGGTGATGCTTCCGGAAGCGCGGTATTTTTCAATACCGGCGTTCACCAGACCAGCGGCTTGATGAACTTTGCCGATTTGTTCTTCTGAAACACGCAGCCTGTACTCACGTCCGGAGATGGTCACCTGAACGGGCTGTGTTTCAGGCATGGACAGGAGTTTGTTCGTTGAGCTTACCTAAACAATATTCAATATCAGCCTTCATGCCCTCCAGCACTTGCTGGATTTGCTGGGCCAGGGTGCGAATCTCTTCGCTGGACAGGGAACCCATTTCAGCGGGAGTGGATTCTGCGGTTTGTACGACCTCACTCAGACGCAGTACCGTATTTTTTAATTCCGTGTTCTCTTTCCAGAGAAATTCGTTTTCTTGTTTTAAGCGGCTGTGCTCCTGCATCAGTTTTTCCACCTTATCTTTCAGTTCTTGAACCAGTTGTAACATTGAACCATCCATCGCAGTGGGCAAAAATATGCAATTTCCATGGCAGCATGATGTTAAATTTTACCTGCAACTCATTTAAATTCCCTCCAAGGCAAAAAACAGCGGAGCTCCATCAAAAAATAACCCTGCTTCAGGAAGAAAGTTAACTCTCAGAGCCGGACTTTCCATCTTTCAATTTAACGATGACCTCATCCAGAGCTTTTTTGTTTGTACCTAAAAGGGTGAGACGATCGTGGGCTTGTAATAGGGTGGAACCCCCAGGCCGTATGAATTGCCCCTGTCTTTTAATTAAAAGAATGAAAATATCTGGTGGGATTTTAAGATCCATAATCTTTTTTTTAACGGCATAGTGCCCAGGAAGCAATTCAAATTCACGAATGGCAGAACGGGGGAGGTCCTCCGGCAGAAAATGGGCTGGAATGGAGTTTTCGCTGATCTCTTTATCCTTTTGTAATAGGCCAAGCCAACGTGCTACAAGAGGCATAGAGGTGCCTTGCACCACCACTGAAAGAACGGATACAAAAAATACCAGATTAAAAATTAAATCCGCTTTTTCTACGCCGGCTAGGTAAGGATATGTGGCAAACACAATAGGAACGGCCCCCCTCAAACCGGCCCACGCAATGAAAAGACGGCATCGAAAGTCAAACCGGAAAAAAGCCAAAGACGAAAAAATGGCCACCGGACGGGCCACAAGTATTAAAAAGCTGGCCACCAAAAAACCCTTGGAAGCTACGGCCCATAGATGGGACGGAAACACCAGCAGGCCCAAGGTCAGGAATAGGCCAATTTGCATCAGCCAGGCTAAACCGTCAAATACTTTGAGAACAGTGTTTTTATGGACAATTTCGCGGTTCCCGATGACCACGGCACAGAGATAGTTGGCCAAAAATCCGTTGCCTCCCAGGAACTCAGTTCCTGAAAAGGTGAGCAGCATTAGGGCAATCACCAGCACCGGATACAAGCCTTCGTAGCCCAATTTTACCCGGTTAATAAGCCTATAACTGAGGTGGCCCGCACTATACCCTGAAAGTCCACCTACGAGCATTTGAGTGGCAAAAAGTCGGAATAGTTCCAGGCCATCAGTTTCAGGTTGCTTAAGCAGTTGAAGGCTTGAAATGGTGAGCACATATGCCATCGGGTCGTTGCTGCCGCTTTCCAATTCCAGTAAAGGTCGCAACTTGGACCTCAGGGCCATGTTGCGGGCCCTCAGAATTGAAAATACCGCTGCCGCATCCGTGGAGGATACGATGGAGCCGATCAATAGGCTTTCTGGAAATGAATAATTTAAGATCTGCCAAAGAAAGAGAGCCAGAGTGATAGCTGTCAACAATACGCCCAGGGTGGATAAGGTGATTCCAGGCCAGAGCACCGGTTTTACAGCCCGCCAGCGGGTATCCAGACCTCCTGAAAATAAAATGAAATTCAAACAAACTATGCCAATGAATCGTGTGAGCGCGGGGTCATCAAATGGAATCCCTCCAATGCCCTCCGAACCAGCCAGCATACCTACACTTAAAAAAAGCAAAAGCGTTGGCACTCCAAAGCGGTAAGTGGTACTTCCCGCCAGAAGACTTATAAGTAAAAGAATGGACAGCCCCAGTAAGAAATTTTCTGATAGAAAATTCACATTTCAAATATTACAAAAATTCTGGCTTTTTGGAAGGTTGGCCCAATGAGGAGAAATTGATTTGTTAAAAGAGTTTTTCCCCTTTGAAATTATGGGATGTGCCCAACACGCTTTCACAGTTTCACTTAAAGAATCTTCATCTTCAAGCTGGGCGTACCATTTAATAATCCTTCCAAAATATCCCCCCGGTGCACGGGACCGACGCCGGCCGGAGTGCCTGTATAGATCAGATCGCCCTGGCGCAATGTGATAAACCGCGACACATAAGCCACAATGTGGTCCAACGGGAACAGCATTTCGGAGGCCGTTGCAGATTGTTTAATGTGCCCGTTTACAAACAATTCAAACTTTAAATTTTCAAGCGGCCCCACTTCTGTCAGAGGGAAAAAATGACCACAGGCCGCAGAGCCGTCGAAGGCCTTGGCTTTCTCCCAGGGCAGCCCCTTCATTTTTAGAGCGGTCTGGATGTCGCGGGCGGTGAAGTCAATGCCTATTGCCACAGCATCCACGTAGCGTTGGGCAAAATGCGCTGCAATATGACGGCCATTTTTCGCCACGCGAAAAACCAATTCCGCCTCATAATGCACTTCTCGGGTGAAATCCGGAATAAAAAAAGGTCGGTTGGTGCGCAGAAGAGCCGTGTCCGGTTTCAGAAAAAACACGGGTTCTTCCGGGGCTTCGGCTTGCATTTCACGGGCATGTTCTCTGTAATTCCGGCCGATGCAAATGATTTTCATGGGGTGGTCTTTTTATGAGGATAAAGCCGGCAAAAATGCGCTGTGATCATGGCTTTGGTGGATAGCAGGAAATCTTTTTCCATCATCCAATAATAATAGCTAGGTTCCTGCATAAAGGCCTCCCGCAAAGATTTTCCTTTGTACTTTCCAAAGGCAAACCAGGGTTCACCGTCCGGCCCCCATTCAAATTTCCCTTCCCAATCCGGAGGCAAAGCGCCTCCGCTGAACTCCGACAAAAAATCCAGGTCGGCCAAAAGTTCAGGATATCTTCTCAACTGGCCCTCCAAAACGCGCCGGGTGGCCTGGGCATCCGCCAGCGCCCTGTGGGCATCCTGGGCCTCTTCCTGGCAATAAAATCGCAATGCGGCCCGCAGGGTGCGTTCCTCCATTTTGTGGAAAATGGTCTGGCAATCCACAACGCGCACCCCTTGGAGCTGAAGTTCCTTGCCACACCTGAGAAATTCCTCACACAGCATCGGAAGGTCAAATTTTCGGATATTAAACCCCGCCAAATCCGCGTCCTGGATGAACTGACGGACAGTATCCGTCAGGCTTTCCATCGAGGGGGCCTGGGCCACGTCGGCATCGGTGAGACCATGCACGGCCGTAGCGGCGGAAGGAATGGGAAAGCCCGGATTCACTAAAGAGGAGAAAGATTCTTGCCGGCTGTCGGGGTATAGTTTCAGAAGTCCAATTTCGATAATACGGTCGGAGTAAATGTTGGGCCCCGTGGTTTCTAAGTCCAGGAAAACCAAAGGGCGGGATAGCGGAAAGGGCATGGAGCGCCAAAATTAGCGGCGGTTCATCAATACGGGCGGTCATTACATTTGCACCACAAATGATCCAAGGTTTTTTGGACATCCGCAGGGCTTTGCCGGACCATGTGGGCCTTGTGGCGGTTTCAAAAAACCGGTCCCCGGACGACGTCATGGGTTTGTATCGGCTGGGGCAGAGAGATTTTGGGGAGAACCGGGTGCAGGAGTTGTTAACCAAAATGGCGGTTTTGCCTTCCGATATTCGATGGCACCTGATTGGCCATCTTCAAACCAACAAGGTGAAATATGTAGCGGGTAAGGTGTTCCTAATTCATTCCGTGGACAGCGAAAAATTGCTGGATACCTTGCAACACCACCTATCAAAATCTGGTTTGAAACAGGATATATTACTTCAGGTGCATATTGCCCAGGAGGAAAGCAAATATGGTTTTGCCCCCGAAGCCGTGCCAGCCTTGTTGCGGCGCAGGGCTCCCCAGGAATGGCCCTGCCTGAGGATCAGGGGCCTCATGGGAATGGCCACTCTCACGGATAATAAAGAGCAGGTGCGTTCTGAGTTCCGGCAATTATCGGAAGTATTCGGACGCATCCGTAAGGAATTTTTTTCAGAAAGTCCATACTTTAATGTTCTTTCTATGGGTATGTCCAGCGACTGGCCAGTGGCTGTGGAAGAGGGCGCCACTTTGGTCCGTATTGGTACAGCGCTGTTTGCAGAATGAATAGCGGATCCCCCTTTTCAGAAAAACAAAGGGCCCGCATCAGCGGCATCCATCCTGTGCTTGAGGCCCTGCAAAGCGGGGTGTGGCTGGATAAGATTTTCGTAAAACAGGGTTTGGAGGGACCAAATGTCTTAAAAATCAAAGTACTGGCGCGGGAGCGTGGGGTTCCTGTCAAAGAAGTTCCGCCTCAGAAACTGCGCGCGTTGGGCTTGTTGCCGGCTCAGGGGGTGGTGGCCGAAGTGTCGCCGGCGCCCTTTGTGGATTTGGAAAATACCATTGCAGGAGTCTACGAGCAAGGCCGTGTGCCCCTTCTGGTGATGCTGGATGGCATCACCGATGTCCGCAACGTAGGCAGCATTGTGCGCAGTTTGGTGTGTGCCGGAGGGCAGGGCCTTATTGTGGCAGGCAGCCGCACTGCAGCTTTCAGCCCGGATATGGTGAAGGCGAGCGCCGGGGCCTTGTTCCACACCGCTTTGCATCGCTTTGATAAATTGGACTCAGCTGTGAAAATTTTAAAAAACTGTGGAATCAAAGTAGTAGGTTTAACCGAAAAAACCCGGCAATCGCTCTTTCAGTGTGACTTATCAGGCCCCCTTTGCCTTGTTCTTGGGGATGAAGAAAAGGGGCTGTCACCCATTTTGCTGAAGGCTTGCAACGAATTGGCCAGCATTCCCATGCCGGGTAATTTTTCTTCCCTCAACGTGGGCCATGCCGCTGCTGTGGCTCTATTCGAAACCGTGCGCCAGCGCCTTTAAAAAGTTTGAAGGGCGTCGCTGCGCACCACATCAAATCGGGGCAAAATATCCCTCCTGAATTCTTGGGGATCTCCTTCGAACTGAATATAAGCGTCGCAAATCTCGGCGATCAACCGGGCGGATCTACCGCCGGTTTGCACGGGCATTTTGGCTTTCAGTTCTTCCAGGGGAAAATAAGAATGACACTTTTTCCCCAGAGCCAAACCCACGAACACCACTGAGGAATATTGAGTGATTAGTTCCACACAATTGGCAATCATGGCGTCCGTAGGTCCGTCTAAAAAGATGGGGACGTCCGGGCCGGCTTCTTCACGAATTTCGCGGACGGCCCGGTCCAGCTTTTCATTAGGATGAAGTTTCCACACCAGGGGGCGTCCATTGGCAATGGCCACACACTGGCGGATGAATCGCCGGCGGTTGTGAAAGGTTCCGGTTTCTCTCAGGTCAGAGCTGCACACCAGCACATAATCGCGCAATGGAAAATCATTTTGTAGCGCTTCGGCAGCGTTGTCAAAATTTGGAATGCCAGTCACCACAATTTTATCCTTTTGGGTGCCCATGCTGGCGAACTGGCGGGCGTATCCCTCGGATCCAACGCAGTAAATGTCGCACAGATTGGACGTGCCATTCAGGCTGGTATTAAAAGCGAGATAACCCGGCCATCCCATGCGCTTCACGAAGCGGGCCCAGGGATGCAAGGGATCGGTCATCCCTTCCTGCACGAATACGGTTTTTAATTTTCTTAGTTCCTTGGGCACCAGCATGTCCGTGCATACCACTGCCAAATCGTATGTGTGTTGATACACCTTGGTGCCATAATCGTTCCGGAGGCCGTGTTCTTCCAAAAACTTATCGGCCAATTCTTTAAAGCGGCCGGCCATGATGGTGCTGTCAAAAACTCCGCGCCTTTTTAGCCATTGCGCTAACGGATGGTTGGTAAAAAATTGCGTGAAGTAGCAGTCGTATCGATCCTTCAGATGTTCATAAATTTTGAACATCTGGGTGGTCTGATTGGGCGAGCCAATCATGAAAAGAATCCGCTTCACGGGCGGCCGGTTTTTACTGGGAAACGCGGTTAAAATAGAGGGATCGTCCCAGAAAGGGAAAACCAATGTAAGCGCGCACCTCTGCTCTGTCCATCGTCACTAAACTTACGTAGCAATCATAGGTTTTGCCAGATTCCACATCGTACAACTGACCACCGCTCCAGCGGTCTCCATTAAATTCCAAACCGGTGAGCACCGGAAGGCCCAAATACGTCCGGTTACGGAGGGCCGGATCGGGATTCAGAATATCCCGTTTGGGCTGTCCATGGATATCCAAACCGTGTTTGAGCCAGGTGATGCGTCCAATAAAATAAGGACCGTTGGGCTCTATGCGCACTTTAAATTCTTCATTTTCATCTTGCCAAATGCCCATAATGTCAAAACTTCTCAAACCTGTGGGCTTGTCCGCGGCAAAACCACCTGCCATCAGAAAGGAAAGGGTGAATAACAGGACAATTTTCTTCATGTTTTGCCTGATTTGGCCGCAAAGTTAAAAAATCCCCACCTATTCCGGTTATCTTTGCTGCGTTTCCATGAAACGTTGTTTTGTTTACACGGGCATTACCTGCGTTTCCATTCTGGGCTTGGTTCTCTCCGGATGCACCGGCTACAAGCTCAGTGATATTCGTTACGTCGTGGACCCCAGTCCGCTGCGTTTCCACAACGATTCTATTAGAATCCGGGTATCGGTTACGTATCCGGCTCGTCTGGCGCCGTCTCAGGCCGATATCGTGGTGACCCCTTACTTGGAATACGAGGGCGGTACATTGGAATTAAAGCCCTTGGCTCTGAGAGGCGCCAAGTCTCCTTCTAAATTAGGCCATACCCTCAAACCTCAAGGGGGTGAACTGACGTATGAAGACGTGGTGCCCTATGCATCTTATTTAGATCGTTGCCGTTTGAAGGTAAAGGCCGTTGGTTCCCTCAAAGGAAAAATCAAAAAAGATTGGGCCCTTCAGGAACCCTTGGCCTTTGGCACTGTCACTACGCCTTTGATGGGCCAGGCCGAACCCGAATTTGTGGAGGCTGCCGACCGTTTGGGCCCTGTTCAAAAGGTGCACAGCACATTGCTGTATTTTCCATTTAACAGCAGCGAAATACGGCCGTCCGAAAGGGAGAGTCCCGATGTGGAAGGTTTTAAAGGATTTGCGGAACGCTATGCCAGGGAAGGCGCTACATTTAAAAATATGGAAGTGGTGGGCTACGCATCGCCGGAAGGTCCGGATGATGTGAATCTGGAGCTTTCCCGCAAAAGGGCCGGCAGCTTGGAGGGACTTGTCCTGCAAGAGCTGAATAAAATCAAAAATCCAGGCCCGCCTTTAAAACCTAAAACACGCGGACAAGGGCGTGACCTTCAAGGTTTTCGGAAAAAACTTGAAGAGAAAAAGCTGCCCGAAAAACAAAATTTAAGTAACCTCGTGGAGCAGGGCTTAAACCGTGTTCAAATCCGCGAAAAAGTGCAATCGCTATCGCCTGTCCTCGACAACGAACTGGAAGTAGAAATCTTCGCTCCGCTGCGTCGTGCAGAGGTGCTTACCACAGTGGAGGTGCAGCCCCGCAGCGATGAGGAGCTGAAAAAGCTGGCCCGTTTTAACCCCGAGGGCTTTACTTTGGAGGAAGGTTTGTACACATGCCGGAAATTGATTCACGACCCTTCTGTGTGTGTGCGGGTCATGGAGGCCCTCCAGGTGAAATTTCCAGAAGATTGGCGCCCCTACAACAACGCCGGCGTGTTTCACGCGCAGCTGGGGGAATTGGAAGCCGCCGAAGAACAATTCAGAAAGGCGGAAAAACTGAGCCCCGCTGAAAAGGTGGTGAAAACCAATCTCGGCATGATGTGGCTCAAAAAAGGCCAAACGGCTCAGGCTCAGGCTATGCTGTCAGAAGCTGGTACAGCGGAGGCTGCAGCCGCTTTGGCGCCAGTGTGGCTTCGTAAAGGACGCTATGCTGAAGTAATTCAAATGTTGGGCGACAGCCCTTCCTTTAATGCGGCGCTTGCCCAACTGCTGACCGGTCATCCTGACGTGTGTCTTGATATCCTGGATAGGCTAAAGAAAGGGGAGGAGAAACCCATTCAATATCTGCGGGCCATCGCATTGGCCCATCAGAAAAATGAGAGCGCATTTTTCCCCGCCCTCAAAAAACTCATTTCAGGCCTGCCCCCTGCCGAAAAGCGCCGTATTCTGACGGATCCCGAATTTTTACCATTCTGGAACCATCCGGAGTATCCCAAATCTTAAACTCTTTTAATAATTTTTTGTATTAAAAAGCATGAAAACAAAATTCGCTCTGGTAATTTTCATCGCTCTGTCTCTTCCTTTGGCTGTCAAAAGCCAAACCGCCGAAGAGATTGTAAAAAATTATGCCCAGGCTTTAGGGGGGGCTGAAGCCTGGAAGAAACTTCAATCGATGTCCATGCAGGGCCGCGTGGTGATGCAGGGTATGGAAATGCCCACCACCATCCGAATCCGCCGCCCCTCCTTCTTTTATCAGGAAATATCTTTCATGGGAAAAAACATTATCCAGGCCACAGACGGCTCCAGCGGCTGGTATGTGAATCCTTTCATGGGAAATGAAAAGCCTCAGCTCATGAAACCAGAAGAGGTTGAAGAATTAAAAAAAGGTGGTCAAATGGATGATGAATTGATGTTTTACAAGGAAAAGAATGGTAAAATCTCCTTGGAAGGGGAAGAAATTGTCGAAGGCATACCCTGCTACGTGGTGGCCCTTTCCTTTGGAGCGGACAACACATCCAAATATTTTATTGATAAAGAACTGTGGCTGCCTGTCAAGCAAGTGAGCCAAAAAAAATCAGAAGATGCGGTGGAGCAGTGGTTTTATGATTACCGGTCGGTCGAAGGCAAATGGGTTCCCTTCAGAATGGTTCAAAAAATGAAAGGCGAAATCCTATCCGAAATTTTGGTTCAAAAAGTGGAATTTGACTCCGTGCCCGACGAAAAGATTTTCAAAATGCCCTGACGGGGCAATTTGTTAGCCAGCTTTTAGTCAAAAGTGAGCAGATTTTTAACGCTCCGAAAGGTGGCGTTATTAATTTTTATTATTTTGGCTACATAATTCGTTGTTATGGAATTAAATTTTGAAATTACTCATATCCTGCTGCCCACGGATTTCAGTGAATCCGCGGACACAGCCCTCCGGCATGCCGGCAATCTGGCCCGGCTTTTCAATTCTCGTCTTTCCATACTCAACGTCCGGGAATCCTTTGCGGAGCATGTTATCTTGCAGAGATATGGTTTGCAAGGGCACGAGGATAAAGAATATTTTCAGCATGTGATGACGCCGCTTCAAGAGCGGGCGGATTGGGTGATGAAAGAATTTGGCGTACGCGCGGAAGTGGTTGTGAAGTCGGGATCCATCACGCAGGAAGTCAGCCGTTTTGTGAAGGAAAATGAAGTGTCCGACATTGTCATAGGCATGCACGGTTTAAAGGGGCGTAACTCATTTTTCATGGGGGGACACGCTTATAAGATTGTCAATTCCACCAAAGTGCCGGTTTTGCAGGTGGAACAGGATGCCCGCAATCTGGATTATAAAACCATTGTGATGCCCATCGACAGTTCCTTCCACACGCGGGAAAAGGTTCCTTATGTGGCCATGTTGGCTCAAAAATTTCAATCCTTGGTGAAAATTCCGGCCTTGCTCACCTCTTCCAGTACCGAAGCCCGGAACAATCTGACCAAGGTGATGCATCAGGTGGAACAGTATCTGAACACGCGGGGCATCCGCACGGAAGCCGAGTTGATTCAATCGGGCAATCTGGCCAAGGAAACCCTGAGTTACGCCGAAAGTTGTCAGGCCGATTTGATCGTGATCATGAGCGAACAGGAAATTTCCATCAAGGGGTTGTTTTTAGGACCCTTTGCCCAGCAAATCGTACAGCAATCCCGAATTCCGGTATTTACCATTCCGCCCAAAGTGGAAATGCTCATCAGCCGGGTGAGTATTTAAAAAGGCTTGATGCAGAGCCTTTCTTCGCTGAAGCTGCGCATGGCATAACGAATACCTTCAAGGCCTGTTCCCGAGTCTTTAAGGCCGCCAAAAGGCATGTGATCCAACCGGAAGCCGGGGGCTCGGTTCACTAAAAGATTGCCGGCTCGTACGGTACGGAAAAAGGCATTCATTTCAGAAAGGCTGTCTGTGAAAAGAGAGGCTTGAAGTCCAAAGCGGCTGTCCTGGATCTGGCCGAGAGCCTCTTCAAAATCCTGCACCGGTTCCACGCACACCACCGGTCCGAAAACTTCCTCGTCGCGCACCTTATGACCTTTCCGGCTGCCCGTGAGGACTGTGGGAAACATCACAGCGCTTTCCCGGCGTAAGGGGGTCAGCAGCCGCACACCCTCCTCCCGGGCTTCGTTCACCCAACTTTCCACGCGTCGGGCCTCAGCTTCTGAAATCATACAGCTGAAGCGGCAATCCTCTGTATCCGGTCTTTCGGGCTGCAAGGCGGATGCGTATTGAACAAAAGCCTGGGAAACCGTTTCAAAATGGCGTGAATGAACATAGAGGCGCTGGAGGTGGATGCAGACCTGACCACTGTAATTGAACGCGGCAGGAAGGCATTGCCGGAGCGCTTCCTCCAAGTTAGCCGATTCAGCAATGTAAGCCGCAGCATTGCCGCCCAGTTCCAAAGTGAAATGTTTCCGTGGAAATAATTCTTTGAGCCGCCATCCCACCGCATCCGAACCTGTGAATGAAACCACAGCGACACGGGGATCCCCGGCCATTTTTTCAGCCAGACGTCCGGGCATGTTCAGGATGCTGATACTGCCCTCTGGCCAGCCCAGATCCGCCATTTCCTGACCTAATGCCAGCAAAGTGAGGGGGGTGGCGGAGGCGGGCTTGGCAATCACCGGGCAGCCCGCGGCCAAGGCTGGGGCTATTTTGTGAACGGCCAGATTTAAAGGAAAGTTAAAGGGCGAAATGGCCAAAACCACCCCGCGCGGAAACCTTTTAAGCAGAGCTTCCATGCCTGTGCCCTGAGGTGTGCGGTCCAGCCGAATCCACTCCGCCTCAGGCCTGAGGCATTCTTCCGCGGCCGTCCGGAACCCAAAAATGGCCCGCTGCACCTCTGTACGGGCCAAAAAAAGAGGTTTGGCGGCTTCCAGTGCGATGAGTTGGGCCAGAGATTCGGCTTTTTCTTCCACGCGGCGCGCTGTGTTCATGAGAAGTTCAGCCCGCTGATACAGAGGAAGCTCCGCCAGAACTCGTGAGGCTGTATCCGCCTTTTCCAACGCGCGCAGGGCTTCCTCTTCTCCGGCCACCGGAGCCATACCTATCCATTGGCCATCCCAAGGGCAATACATGGACTGGGCGGTAGCCCCGGCAGTTAATTCACCGCCAATTAAAAGAAAAAAAGATCTTTCGGACATGCTTGGGGTCGTTTTTTTCCGGCAAATTTGGGGGCAATATTTGGGAATTTGTGGAGAAACCTGCAGTACAGGTAGGCGTTCTTGTGCTTCTTGGGGCCTTGTGGGGCAGTTCTTTCTTGCTGATTAAAAAAGCTTTGTTGTATTTTTTACCTTGGGAGGCGGCGCTGATCCGGATCGTCATTTCCGCTTGCGTCCTGGTCCCTCTGGTGACACGACATCTGAGGAATTTCTCGATGCGCGATTTGTCATGGCTTGTCATCACGGGGCTATTTGGCAATGGCATTCCCGCGTTTTTGTGGGCCTTGGCCCAACAGGGGCTGGACAGTTCTTTCGGAGGGCTGATCAACGCCACCACGCCTTTGTTTACTTTGGGTGTTTCTGCGGTATTTTTCAAAAAAATTCCCCGGCGGTTTGCATGGATGGGGCTCGGGTTGGGCACCTGCGGAGCGGTTCTGTTTTTTGTCCTGGCCCGACGTTGGGCCGGCCCTGGCCAATTTTCAGCTTTCCACGCGGCTCTTGGTCTGGCTGGAGCGGCTTGCTATGGCGTGTCGCTCAATCTCATTCGACATCGTCTGCAACATGTGCATCCGCTGTCCATCACTGGTGTGCCTTTTGTGTTTATGGGCGCCGTTTCTTTTATGACTTTAATGGCCTTTTCCCAACCCTGGCAATGGCCCCAAAAGCCTGGCGTTCACCATGGTCTCCTGTATCTGACCCTGCTGGGGGTTTTTGCCACAGGTTTTGGAGTGTGGCTTTTTAACCGCCTTCTCAAACACACCAGCGCTTTGTTTGCCTCATCCGTCACCTATTTGATTCCGGTATTTGCCATGTTCTTTTCCTTTCTTGCTGGAGAACCTTTTCATGTTTTTTTAATACCGGTCCTGGTTTTGATTCTATCGGGCATTTTCCTCATCCAAAAAAGCGGCTAAGATTTTCAAAAAGCCTTTTGTGAATCATTGAGTAGGAAACTGAAATTGAGGGTTAACGCGTGATGGTCACCGTTCCATTTATCTGTGCCATGGAACCGTCTGGACTGCGGTAGGTGAGCACCCAGAAATACACCCCAGGGCTCACAGAAAATCCAGGATTCCAGGGAGCATCGATGCGGTTGGTTTCAAAAATTTTCTGGCCCCACCGATTGTGAATGGTGAGGACAAAATCATAACACTTTTCCGTATTGTTAGGAAACTTCAATACGTCGTTCAAACCGTCTCCATCAGGGGTCAGTATGTTGGGAAGACTGCTCAGGTCCACCGTGTTGAGCGTGGTCACGGGAAATGTGAGAGAATCTTTACATCCGTTGGCATCGGTGACGACTAAGGTCACGTAGTAGGTGGTATTATACTCAGGATAACTGTGGGGAATTTGCGCTTCAGACGAATGGCTTTGTGTGCCATCTCCGAAGTCCCATAGGAAAGTTTGTAAAGCCGAAGATCCGGGCTGGGTTTCATTCAAAAAAACAACCTGACCAAAACACACAGGATCGGCCGTCGCCTGAATTTGTGGCCCCTGATAAATACCAACTGTTTCCGTAATGGAAGCCGAACAATTTTTGTCGGTGGTGACTGTCAGGGTAACACTATTCTGTGAATTCTCGGGGAATAGGACCACGGGATTCTGAGTGTTTGAGGAGCTCGGTGTCCCGTTTTGAAAGGTCCATTGCCAGGATGTCAGGCTTCCCTGGCTCACGGTGCTTTGATCCTGAAAAGGCACACCCACGCCGCCGCAGTAATTCAAGGGGCCAAAAGCCGGCACGGGGAGCGGAAATACGGTTACATCCCAGCTGGCGGTGGCTGTGCAGCCATCGGCGGTGAGAATGTTCACAGAGACAGGGCCTCCGGGCCAAAGCAGCGTGGGGCCTGTGGCCCCGTTGCTCCAAGAGTAGGTAATGATGTTAGGGCCGGTGGCTGTGAGCCCCACAGGCGTGTTCTCGCAAGTCTCCGTGGGTCCGCTGATGCTCACGGAAGCCGGCAGTTCCGTCACCTGGGCGCTGGCCTGGCCCTGGCATCCATTCACGCTGGTTACAGTAACGGTCACAAGGCCGGGATTACTTACAAAAGTGAAGGGCGTAAGGCTCCCAGTACTCCACTGATACGCGGCATAGGTGGCAGGCTGGGCTGAAAGTTGAGTGCTGTCTCCTGCGCAAAAGGATAAATTCCCAGTAATTTGAACGGGAAGTTGATCTTCAATAATTTGGAACACAGGGCTCGTCGCCTGGCATCCGCTTTGACTCACGGTCACCGTATAGGTGCCCGGCCCGGCTGAAAGTGTCGCGGAAGTTGCATTTCCAGGAGACCATTCATAGCTGCTGTATGGGCCGCCGCTTACGGTGAGCGTTGTCGTTGCGCCGGGGCACAAAAGACTGTCGCCTTGAATGATGGGCGTCAAAAGGATTTCGGAAATTACGTGCGGTCCTGCCGTATCGGCGCATTGGTTTAAGGTCACTACCACACTGTATTGGCCGGGGCCGGCATTCACACTGGCTGTGGAAGCCCCATTGCTCCACTGGTAACTGGAATAAGGCCCCCCCGATACGGAAAGCACCGTGGTTTGTCCGCTGCATACCGTGGTATTGCCCTGGATTTGCGGATTGAGTGTGACTTCGGTGATGACGAAAGGTGGCGATGTGGCAGTGCAGCCCTGCTGACTCACTTGCACGGTGTAGCTTCCCGGTCCGGCTGGAATACTGGCTGTGGCGGCGCCGCCAGGCGACCACGAATAGCTGTCATAGGGCCCGCCACTGACACTCAGGTTGCTCACCCCGCCCTCACACACTTGATTCTGACCGGTGATCACAGGATTGGGTTGTATTAAGTTGACGGTGAACGGCGGACTTGTTGCCGTACAGCCCGACTGGACTACAGTTACGGTGTAATTTCCGCCGCTTGTGATGGAGAGGGAAGAGGAGGTTTGATTGCCGGGACTCCATTGGTATGCGCTATAGGGTCCCCCACTCACGGTAAGAGTTTGAGACTGTCCGGAGCATAAGATGGAATTGCCTTGAATCTGGGGATTCAGGGTGATTTGATTGACCGTGAAAGCAGGCGACGTGGCAGAACAGCCCTGCTGTGTCACTGTAACTGTATAAGTGCCCGGGCCCGCATTTAGGGTGGCAGTTGTGGCGTTGTTGTTCCACAGGTAGGAAGCGTAAGGCCCCCCGCTCACACTGAGCGTTGCCGTTTGGCCCGGACAAATAGTACCAGGTCCCTGAATCTGGGGATTTAAAACCACTTCTGATACTGTGAAGCTGGGACTGGTGAAGCTGCATCCCTGTGTTTGCACAGTGACGGTATAACTTCCTGGTCCTGCATTGATGCTGGCCGTGTTTTGTCCACCTGGTTGCCAGGAATACGATGAGTAATTACCTGTGACATTCAGAAGGGTGGTTCCGCCGGTGCACACGGTGGGGCTTCCGGTGATCACCGGATTGGCCTGAACCTGACTCACCGTAAAGGGTGGGCTGGTGAAGGAACATCCAGCCGAGTCCACCGTCACGGTGTAACTCCCGGGTCCGGCATTAAGGGTTGGTGCATTGACATTTCCAGGCGACCAGGTGTAGGCGTTATAAGGTCCTCCGCTCACATTGAGGGCTGTGGTTTGTCCGGGACAAACGGTGGAACTGCCCTGAATCACCGGATTCAGAACTACATTTTTCACAATCACAGTGAGATAGTAGGTGGTATTGGCCGCCGGGGAGCCATTGTCCGTGGCCAGAATTTGCAAAACGTTGGTGCCCACATTGGCCGCCGAAGCCACAAACTTCACCGTGAGGTTGGCCACATTGCCGGGATTGTTGCTGAGTACTGTGAAACCTGTGCCTTGTACCGGGGTGGTGGTGACAGAGGTTACCTGGCCTTGTTCCGGAGACAGAAATCCTATGGAAAAGGTGGTGCTGTCGTTCACACACAAAGTGAGCGTGTCCCCACATATGTTGGAAGCCTGAATCACAGGCGGCACGTTGGTATTTCCGGTGGAAGTGCATGTATTGAAATTAAATGTTTGATAATCAAGCCAATCTACGCCGCTCAATCCAAAAGGACCGGCGTAATCCGTGCCGGGATGATCAAACCGGCCGAACTGCACAAAATCCACCCCATTGTTGCGGTTAGCACCCACGACGGCCGGCGCCCCACAGAAGCCCCCACTGCCGCCACAGAAATAATTCTGGCCATTGTAGGTGCAAAAGGTCCCCACGCCGCTGCCGCAACTGGCCGCCCCGGTGGTCCATTGCATGTCTTTGTATCGAAACCCGACATTGTTACCGGGCGGTAGCACCGGATCATTGCCGTCTGTGATAATCACTTGAAAGGTATTTTTTTTATCATGCTGTTCGTTGTAATAACCCACATTATACCAAGTCACGATGGCGTTGGTGGCATTCACCTGGTAGTAGCACACGCTGGTGTTGTTGGGGCCAAATCCTCCAAAATCCACATCCGCCCAAAAAGGAGCAATCATGGGTTGGGTGGTGCTGTTCGGAAAGCCTACGGGTGTGAAAGTGGCATAGACTCCCGTGAAGGTGATGTTGCCGTTCGTATTAATGTAAAATGAATTGTAATTTGTGCCATAAAAACAAAAGCTGAACGGCAGGGGAATGGGTCCGAACCCGCCATCGTCCAACTGATAAAAATTTGGTGGTGTGGAATAAGCGGAAGCCGGCACCGGTTCAATAAAACAATAGGAGTTCAAGTTTTTGGGACTGCCATTTTGCTGTGCGGGTTTTGTGTCGGGGATTTTGAAACCATCCGGGGTCAGTACGGCAGGCTTTCCCGAAGGCAGCCCCACGAGATACGTGGCATTCGGTTTAAGCTGACCGGAACGCTTCAGCAGGTCATATTCTTCATGGGAAAGATGGATGATTTCATTCTTGGATTTTTCTGGTTCTGAATTCTTGTTTTCAATGGTTTGAGCGTGGGCATTTAACTTAAAAATGAATAAAAATGCGCTCACAAGAAAAATTTTTTGGAGGGGCTTCACCTTCAATAATTTAAATCGTAAAATTACAAAATTCTAAAAAGTCAGACCTGATGTGATATCCGTTCAGATAACAAGGACGGAAGATTAAAAAAGATAGTACCGGTTGGTATTTAAAATGGTTAGATTTTGGTTGAGTATTCTCTTTTTTAATTTTCAACCCAATACGCCTTGGAACAAATTTTTACTGTACGGGTTATTACAACGTGAGCTCTACAGAAATTCCCGTCTTCTTCTGGTTTCGGCGCGACCTCCGGTGGGAAGACAACGCCGCACTGTATGCGGCACTGAGCCAACATGACGGGGTTCAGCCTGTGTTCATTTTTGATGAAAATATTTTGAAGGCGCTTGAGGATAAGGACGATGCCCGCGTCACTTTTATCTGGGACCATGTGCAGAAATTAAAACAATCGGTCGCATCTAGGGGGGGCACTGTCTGGACATGGTTTGGCGATCCTGTGGCATTTTGGGAAAGCATGGCGGTACGTTTTCCGCGATTGATTGTGTATGCGGGGGAGGACTATGAGCCGGGCTATCCGATGGTCCGCGATGCGCGGGTGGCAAAAATTTTGAAGGCAGCCGGAGGCCGTCTGGAACTCGTTAGGGACCACGTGCTGGTCGCCCCCACGGAATGTTCTAAACCCGATGGGACTCCCTACACCGTATATACTCCTTTCAGCAAGTGTTGGCTGAGCCTTCTGCACGAAGAACGGCTGTCTTCAAAGCCATCAGAAAATTATTTGCATCGCCTGGCCACCGGGCTTGAAGGACCCGAGGTGCGCAATTTGGAGGAGATGGGTTTTGTTCGTTCTTCTATTAAGGTGGAGGCCCCCCGTCTGGATGAAAACATGCTGGCCACCTACGACAAAACCCGGAATTTCCCCGGACATCCCCACGGTGTCTCACGTCTCAGCATGCACCTGCGTTTTGGCACTATCAGCGTGAGAGCCTTGGCCAGAAAAGCCCGGGATCTGAACCTCACTTTTCTCAAAGAGTTGGGATGGCGGGAGTTTTTTATCCACGTATTGTACCATTTTCCCCACACAGTGAATCAGGAGTTTCGTCCAGAGTTCCAACGCCTCCCCTGGCGGCATGACGAGGCTGCGTTCGAAAAATGGTGCGCGGGCCACACCGGCGTTCCCTTGGTGGATGCCGGGATGCGCGAATTAAATGCCACAGGATACATGCACAACCGGGTACGGATGGTGGTGGCCAGTTTCCTCACCAAGGATCTTTTGATAGACTGGCGCTGGGGAGAAAGGTATTTTGCCCGCAAGCTCTTGGATTTTGAACTGGCAAGCAATGTGGGCAATTGGCAATGGGCCGCCGGCACGGGCTGTGATGCCGCGCCTTACTTCCGCATATTCAATCCTACGCTACAGCAGGAAAAATTCGACCCGGAGGGTGTCTATGTTCGACGCTGGGTCCCCGAGGTGCATTCCTCCACTTACCCCCGTCCCATGATAGATCATCACCAGGCCCGCGATCGGGCCCTGGAATTTTTCCGAAGCGTGCAGGTCTAAGTTCTTTCCACCTGGGCAATCCGTATGTCCGGTTACTTTTGTTGTCGTTGAAAGCCGAACAAAATTTTTACGTGGCGGCTCTTGACCTGGGCGGCACCAATGCGGTCTGTGCCCTGGTGGATCAGGAAGGAAATTTGCATTTTAAGGAAGGCTGGAAAACCCGGGAATTTTCTTCCCCGGAAGCATTGGCTCAGGCTGTGGCCCTCTGGCTTAAGGAAAAAGCCCAAAAACCGGATATTCTCGTTTTGGGAATGGGTGTGGGGGCTCCCAGTGGAAACCGCCAAACAGGAACCCTGGACTTTGCACCTAATTTGCCATGGAAAGGACGCATTCCTCTGGCCCGTTTAATTTCTGAAGCCACCGGGCTTCCCTGTGCACTGGATAACGATGCCAACGCAGCGGCTTACGGGGAATGGCTCTTTGGAGGGGCGCGGGGCCTCAGGGATTTTGTGGTGATCACCTTGGGCACAGGGGTAGGCAGTGGAATCGTGTGCGATGGTCGTATGATTTATGGTCATCAGGCTTTAGGCGCTGAATTAGGCCATGTGATTCTTCAGCCGGAAGGAAGGCTGTGCGGGTGTGGACGTCGGGGGTGTGTGGAAGCGTATTGTTCTGCTACAGGTTTTATGATCACTTTTCGCGAACTGGCGCATCAAGAAGGTTTTCCGGAATTGGCTGAAAGGGTTCGGTCGCCGTGGGATGCCAAAAATCTGGCGGATGAGGGCCATTCGGTGGCGCGGACAGCTTTTCGGATCACGGGAGAATGGTTGGGACTGGCGTTGGCCAATTGCTGTGCTTTTTCCAATCCCCAGGCGCTATTTCTAACAGGCGGCTTAGTCGGGGCCGGAGAATATTTGCTCCAGCCCACGCGTTCCTCCTTTGAAAAAAATGTACTTTCTGTGTATAAAGATCACACGCGAATCGAAATTTCAGCCCTTCCTGGAGAAAATGCTGCTTTACTCGGGGCAGCTTCTGTTTTTCAAAAAACCCGGAAAAAAACAGAAGGTTGATGCGTCCTGTTCCTCTTCTCCTTTTCTTCGTGATCCGCCTTTGTTCAGCGCAATCTCTTTGGCTGATTCCGGTCCCACAACAGGTGGTGATAAAGGGCGGTTTTTTCCCTTTACATTCCCAATGCGTTCTGAGGGATTCTGCTGGGCGCGGGGCCCCGGCTTGGTCTGCCATGGAAGCGGTGCTGGGCCGCCTGGGCCTGGATTTGCCGGAAATAGGGCGCGATCCTCGGACCGATAAAAAATCAGACGGAGGAATTTATCTAAAGGTGCGCGAAACAGAAGCGCCAGGGCATTATCGACTCCTGATTGAACCACGGTACCTGGAAGTGGCCGGCAGCCCTTCCGGTGTTTTTCATGGGCTCATGACGCTGGCCCAGTTGATTCTGGGAGCTCCAAAGGCGCAGGACACGGTGTATCTTCCCTGTCTTCAAATGGAAGATCAGCCCAGATTTGGCTGGCGGGGTATGCACCTGGATGTCGTGCGCCATTTCTTCCCCGTGGAATTCCTTAAGAAGTATATCGATCTTCTGGCCCTTTATAAATTCAATGTGTTTCATTGGCACCTCACCGATGACCAAGGCTGGAGGATTGAAATAAAAAAATATCCGCAGCTCACGCAAAAAGGCAGCGTGCGCCATGGAAGCATGGTGGGACATTACAACGAAGGGCGGGTGGACGACCTTCCGTATGGAGGATTTTACACGCAGGATGAAGTGCGGGAAGTGGTTCGATACGCCGCGGAACGTCACATCACAGTGGTTCCAGAAATTGAAATGCCCGGCCATGCCCAGGCAGCTCTGGCGGTTTTCCCCCGTCTCAGTTGCACGGGCGGACCTTTTGAGGTGGGTCGGGTGTGGGGCATTTACGAAGACGTGTTCTGCACCAAAGAAGAGGTATTTGACTTTTTAAAAGATGTTCTGACGGAAGTAGCCTCGTTGTTTCCTTCGCCTTATATTCATATCGGGGGAGATGAGTGTCCGAAGACCCGCTGGAAAGTGTGCGGCGTATGCCAGGGCAACATCAGGCGTCTGGGCCTTCGGGACGAACACGCCTTGCAAAGCTATTTCATTCGGCGCATCGAGGCTATTCTGCAAGGACTGAATAAAAAGCTGATGGGCTGGGACGAAATTATGGAAGGCGGCCTGGCCCAGACAGCTACGGTCATGAGCTGGCGGGGTACAGAAGGCGGACTGCAGGCCGCTATGCAAGGCAACGATGTGGTGATGTCCCCGGGGCGCCCCTGCTATTTTGACCACCGTCAAAAAGTGCCTGAAGATTCCCTGACAATTGGTGGATACAATCCTTTGTCGGCTGTTTATGCTTATGAGCCCATTCCGCCCCAGCTGCCATCCGAGAAACATGTTCACATTCTGGGCGCTCAAGGCAATGTCTGGACGGAATACATGACCCATCCGGCCAAGGTGGAATATATGGTACTGCCCCGGCTCCCGGCTTTGTCAGAGGTGCTTTGGTCACCTGCCATAAAAAGAGACTGGCAGGATTTTTTGCGCCGAATTCAGGTCCACAAAACTTTTTGGCAAGCCGGCAATTACCAGTATTGCGAAACGGTGGAATGAGGGTCTTTCCGGTTCTGGAAATTGCCTGTTTCTCGCGTCGGGATGCTTTTGTGGCACAACAGGCCGGAGCCCACCGAATCGAATTCTGCTCTGGCTATGCTTCGGGCGGGGTGAGCGCGCCTCCCACGGTGGTGGAGGAAGTCTGCCGCGGGGCCGGTGTGCCGGTGGTCGCCATGCTGCGGCCCCGCCCCGGAAATTTTGTGTATTCCGAAAAAGAATGGGCGGGCATGATGCGTCTTTTGGATCAATATCTAAAGGCGGGTGTAGCAGGAATAGCCGTTGGTTGCCTTCGTCCGGACGGTCGCCTGGATGTAGCCAGGATGGCGCGGCTGGTGGCGACGGCTGCGCCGGTCCAGGTGACACTACATCGGGCTTTTGATCTGACGCCCAACCCTCTGGCAACTGTGCAGATGGCCTGCGATCTTGGAATTGCCAGAATTCTTACAGCCGGAAGAGCCGCCGGGGCTTTGCAGGGTCTTCCCGTTTTGCGGCAGCTGGTGGCGCACTCGCAGGGTCGGATAGAAATCATGGCCGGAGGCGGGGTACGCTCCGGAAACTTGAAACAACTGCTGGAAAAAAGTGGGCTTTGTGC
>JANWWP010000023.1 GCA_025055575.1 Flavobacteriales bacterium
AACGCAATGGGCAGCATCATGAGGACAGTGGCTGTGTTGCTCATCCACATGCTCAAAACAGCCGTCGTGAGCATTAGGGCGGCCAGAATGCGACGGGGACCGCCTCCAAAAAGCGACAGAATGCGCAAAGCCAATTGGCGGTGCACCTGATGTTTTTCAAGAGCGGCGGCCATCATAAAACCTCCCAGAAAAAGGAAAATTATTTTACTTCCGTAGGGCTGGGCTGCGGCATCCATGGGCATGATGCCCGCCAGGGGCAACACCAAAAGCGGCAGTAAAGCCGTGATGTAAGCCGACACACTTTCGCTGATCCACCACACCACCATCCAAGCCAACAAGCCTACAGCAGGGCTTCCGGGCTCTTCTGAATACAGCACGGACGCACCAAAAAGCAAAGGTCCTGCCCAGAATCCTACGATTCGCACCCGACAAAATTGCAGGTTAAGGTATTTTTTTCAAAAAAAAGGCTTCATGATTTCTTAATAAGATGATTTTAGGTAAGGCGGCGCAAGCTTAGTTTTGTGGAAATGTTCCGTCATCTTTTATTTCCAGCAGGGCTTTCTGTATTCCTGGGTTTTACATTCACTTCCTGCAAAAAAGACCCTAAAACAGACAATCCGAAACTGCGTTTTGTTTTTGAATTCGATAGCACGCTGCAGAGGCTGAATAATTTTGGAATGCCGTCTTCCATTCCATCTGGTCATGCCGCGCAGTCACCGGCTTTTAACGTAATGAGCGCCCATTACATTGAACTGGCCCCAGGACCGTTGACGCCCCTCGGCCAAGGCGCCATATTGTACCACGCTCCGGAGGTTTCTGTGGGCGGGGAACAAGCCATTGAATTCGATAAATGCAAACCCGTGGCGCATGGTGAAGAATTTTTCTCCATACTTCTGCGCCAGGTGCCGGCCGGAACCTATGAATGGTTGCGCGTGAGCCTGGCTTATCAAAACTATGATATTAAATTTAAATTTAAAAATCCTCTGGACACCACCACCACACTCACGGCCGTGGGCACGGTGGCTTCTTTCATCGGATTTAATACTTATATCACCTCTTACAAGATAAAAACCCAAAATATTACCGTGAACGGGGCCCGCAAACAAGGCTACTGGGGATTTGAAACCACGGTCTTGGGTTTCACAGCCACCGCCACCGGCCAGGCGCCTCCCGGAGCCACCACCGTGCCCAACCCGCTCTTTGCCACCTCGCCCATTCCTGCCGGCAGTTGTGTAGTGACCGCAGCTTTTCCAGAGCCCCTCACCATCACAGGCCAGGAACAAAACGACATCCTTGTGAAAGTGCGGATCTCCATCAACAAGAGTTTTGAATGGCAGGAAGTAGATGCCGACGGCTGGTACCAGCCGGATATTGGTGAAGTGCCTGTGGATATGGGCGTGCGGGGTATGTATCCCGTGGTCATTAAAAATTAGGCGGGCCTTTCTGGCTTCAGGTCATGGTTCGCCTGTCACGGCAGCGCGGCGTTTTCCGAATTTATAAGTAAAAGAAATTCCAAAATTCAGAAACAGCGATGGGCCTGCATCCGGCGTACCGCTGTAGGAGCTTTCTTTGTTCAGGTAGAGGTCCTCGCGGGAAAGACGATATGGTAAAAAACGGGACCCAAGGTGAAAACCCGCCGCGCCTTTCTGGTCTTCATCCAAATACAGAAACACTGTCAGACTTGGCCCCACGAAAAAGGAATTTAGAAAACGCCGGTTTTCAGGATTCACAAAAACACTGGTGTCCACGCCTTTGGCTACACCCGAGAAAATAATTTCCGTAAAACCTCCGACCAGACGAGCAAACACATCCACCTGACGCGATGGCGTCTTAAATAAGTACCCCAGGCTGAGGCCTCCGCCGGCATGGTGCATCACCACATCCCGGTTGGCGTCTTTGAAGTTGTAGGGGTTGACACTTTGCCACACGCCGTAGTAAAGATCCAAACCCGGATACATTCGGCGTCCGATTCGAAAAGATAGGCTGGGATTCACCAAAATTAGGCCCCGCAAAAACTGGCGCTGAAGGGAATTGGACAGCATGAAAGGGGGACCGACGTCCACATTGAACATCACTCTTGGCGGCGGGGCATTCTCCTGGGCTGTGGAAGAAACCCACACAAAAGCCATCAAAAAAAGAATACAATGATGCCAACGACTCATTTTCTCACCATTTGAAGAAGCGTCTTAAGATCCCATCCATGACCTTTTCTAACAATCAAAATGAAGACCAGAAGAATCAAAGGCATCCCCACCAGCGTCATGGCCATGTTCATTTCTTCCATGTGAAATAAGGCCGGTACCGGCATGGCGGAGTTGGGATAGGAAACGATGGCAAATCCGTAGATATTATTAACGGTATGAAAAAGAATGGCCGTGCGCAGGTTGCCATCCAGGTACACCAGTACACAGGCCAGAAAACCAAAAAGAAAGTAGGCGGGCAAGGCCCAATACCAGCCATAGGCAGCCACTTCGGGGTTGGCGGTATGGAGCAAGGAGAACAACACAGACGACAACAGGGCGGCCGGAAGGAATTTTTTAAATCCCAGGCAAAACAGCTGCAGCAGATACCCGCGAAACAAAAGTTCTTCCAATCCTGCCTGGATGGGTACCAACACCACCGCAAGGCCCAAAGTCACCAAAGCCTCCTCCGGGCGGGCTTGCATTGAATAGGATACGGCCCCGCTGAGCCAAAACAGAGCGTCTATGCCGCCCAAAAGAGCCAGTAAAATAAGCCCATCCAAACCTAAACGACGCCAGTCAGGTCCTGCGCCTTCCCAGAAATTGCTGAGCCGTCTTTTATGAAACCAGCGGATACCGGCCGCAAGAGCAAGGGCTGCCGCCGCAAAAGACATCACATATCCGGCAAATACCACCCGTGGATCTATTCCGTAGGTTTCAGGAGCCTGGAGCGCGGCTTCAAAATTTTCAGTGGGAATGCCCTTTTGCAAAAGAATGAGCTCAATGGCCACCGCCAGCGGCAATTGTCCGGCCAAAAAGGCCCCCACCACCAGCAGTAGGGTGCCGAGAACGCTGAAGAAACGGTTGTTGCCCTCAGCTTTGGCCTTTTCAATAAAAGGAATAGAATTTTCCATGAGGTATTCTGTATACGTATATTAATATCTGCGACCTAAAAACATGCGAAGCTGGAAGGCCGGCCTGTTCAGCGGCAAGGAAGCCGTTGTCCGGCTGGGGGTTCCTATCTGGTATCCCACGCCCAGTTCCACACCAAAAGAAAGACGCCGGGCATTGACCACTGTAAAACCATTGTACACCATAAACCGGAATATGTTGGTGTGGGCAAAAATTTTCTCAAATAAATCGGAACCGCTATAATCAATTAAGAAATTGACCCTCATATACTGAATAGCCGGAGAAACGACGTAGGCTGTTCTTCGCGATCGGGCCGCGTAAAAACGGGGTTCAATTCCCGTGCGAAACAAAGGATTGTATCCCAGCAAAAAGCTGTGGGACAAAAATGGAAAAGACCAGGGCAAAAGTCCTATCGAAAAGGGCACCATCAGGCCTACGCGCTTTTCGGGCCAGGTGTACTCAAAGGCGGCGGTGAACAGGGGAAAAGAAATATCGAATAGATTGTAGGCCAACAAAAGTTTATTTTTTAGAAAAGATGGATCCTGGGAAACATCCTCCTCAACCAAAGTAATGTCCAAACTTTGGTTGGCCGCTAGGTCCTGCGAAAACTTCTCCAGCCGCCCGTTGGCAAAACGCACATAATCCACCTCGGCCAGTGATTTTTTGTAGAGCGGCGCTGTCTCTTTCCAGTTTCTATAGGATATTTCCGTAGGCGACACCTCCACGACATCTGCCAGAATAACACCCCCCGAACGTAATTTCAAGGTATCCTGTGCCCGAAGCTGGAGGGATACGATAAAAAAACCTGTCAGCGATAGAAATAAATTTACTTTAGTCCAGGAAATAAGGTTTCTTACACTATGAGCATGATTTACCGACAGACAGGCTGAAGAATTCATGAATTCTGCAAAGATGAGTGGAAATCTTAAAGTTTTCTTTTACTTTCTCTTTTTTTGGGGGGGAAACCGAAACTGCGGGTAATATTAAAACCCAGGTGCACATCACCCCGCAGAATATCGCCGGTGGTCATACGCAGAAATCCGGTTTCAAACATGGCCTGGGCGTTGGTTAAATGAATTTGAAAAACATGGCCTCCTGTGTTGATATCCACGCCTAAAGCCACCGGATTGCGCCAGGGTGCGGAGGGGTTGTCCCCCACACGGTAGTAATATTCAGCAAGAATGGCGAAGGATGGGGTGATCCGGATACGTGTTCCCCCGCCCATCACAAAAAGAAGGTTGGGATCTTTCGTCGTCTTAACAAGGTTTTGATGCACCAGCGCGGGCATGAGCTGGAGTGAGAAAACCTTCCCAAACTTTCGGGCCACCAAAGCCTGGTAATAGTAGGACATTCTGTCGGAGAAGACTTCCTGCCGGCCATCGGTGTAGAGCCTCCGGCGGCCATCCATAGCCACGCCGGCCAAGAATGTCAGGGAGAGCGGTATGGCGCCCCGCCCCTTCTGTTGCTCCAGGATACGGCCCTTCAGAAAACCATCCCATGTCCCCCGGAATGTGCTTCGTCCAAAACCCACACAGAGGCGGTCCAGTATACCATATTCCAGTCCGAACCGGACGGAAGCCTGGTCCAATCCAAAAAACTGAAAAAAACCGCTGTTCACCCGGCCAAAGCGGTGGGCAATGATAAACTGCAGGGACCTGGATACAGGTGTCTCCACACTGTGGCCATTGATCAGGCGGGTACCAAAAAAAGTTTCATACACTTTTTCTTTTTCGGGCCGGAGCTGGGCCTCTGCTTTTTCCAACTCACCCAAAAGACCGCCCTGGGCTCTGAGAGACACCACAAAAGGGACGAAGAATAACAGGTTAAGGATCCAGCGTGGCATTGACAAAAATCTTAATGGTGTTAGAGATATTGCGCACCTTATCGGAAGGCACTTTGATATTAAAATCCGACAGTCGGATTACAAATTCAGAAGCCAAAATCACCCGGCCGTTCTCAAAAGATATTGTGCCGTTTTCGGTGACGGCCTTAGTGACGCCATGAATAGTCAGCTGTCCGGTGACCTTCACTTTTTGAGGCCCGCCCGCCCCGGCGCTCAAATTCTCAGGCTCCACAATCCGCCCTTCAAAGGTGGCCTGCGGAAATCTGTCACTGTGCAGGTAGTCCCGGTTAAAATGGTCCTGCATGGCGGCTTTTTCAAACTCAAATCCTTTGATAAGAACCCGAAAAGCCATTTCACGGCTGCCGGCATCATAAACAGCCAGGACTTGCCGGTTGATGGCTTCAATGTTTTCCAGCGGAGCTTCCGAAAAAAAACGAATCACCCCGGTGCGCGTCATATATTTCTGGGCAAAAACCCCTTGGAAAGTGCCAACAAAAAGGGAAAGGAGAACATACTGTACAGTGTGCATGGCTAAAAAAGTTAATTGTCCAACTTACCTTGCCGAATCCATGCCAGAATTTTCTGAATAGAACACGCCTCCAATTTCTGCCCGCCTTTTGGCATTTTGGAAGCGCTGCCCGTGTGGGTAATGGCTTCTGTGAACAGATTTTCAAAGCCGGACAAGAAGCCGGTTAAGGCCGCATGAGAATCCAGCACAATACCTGCGCCGGCCGTTTCGGCTACATCCGCAGCATGGCAGCCATAGCAGGAGGCCTCCAGTATAGGCTTCACCTCAAGACTGTAAGACACGGCCACTGTATCGCAGGGCGGAGGAGGGTATTTCAATTCTTCCTTATCAAACCTGCATCCAAACCCACCCAGAATGCTCAACCCTCCCACCATGCCAAAGATTTTAAAGGAACGGATCTTATACATTTTTAAGGTGTTTATTTTTTCTCATTCACCAATCGGCAACGCCCTACCTGCACAGAGCCGGGCATCGGGATGCCAAGCATATCCCCGCCGGACAGAAAACCGTAATAATAGCCCCGGAAATGGAGCACGGAATCCCTTTTCCAGGTTTCTGTCTTTTTAAGGTCCTGGGCGCCTTCGGCGTTGAATGTGGCTTGCAGAATGCTCGCATCCGGCCCTTTGAACTCAAAATACGCGGAGGTGTCCTGCATGTCCGCCAGGGTGTAGCGGCCTGTCAATTCCACGACTGCCTGCCGGAATTGCACATCCGACGAATCCGCAGCACGGCTAAAGAATTGCAGAAATTGATCCGTGGTACCTGAAAAGGCCGGATCGGCGTCCAGAACGGAAGGCACCCGCCGCGAAAAGGTGCGCCAGGCATAGTATGCGGCGGCTCCAAAAGCCAAGCCGGCCAAAACCAAAATCCATTGCTTTTTATTCTTCAACAAATGACGTTTTATTTTAATCAATCAAAAGTAAAACCAAAGTATTTAATTTGAGGTTTTTGAAAAAAATCGAATGTTGAAGTTATATTTTCGGAATTCCGCGCCCATGGCTACATTCAGCCTCCTCATTTGTGGATTGTTGTTGGGGCTTTCAGCGTTTTTTTGGGGGGACAAATATGTTTTTGACGGGCTGCGCCCTGTAGGGATGCTTCACAATCCGCTTGGGCTGCTAGGGCTGCGGGGTCTTACCATTCTGGGCGGCGGGGTGGCCGCCACCTTAACTCTGGTTTGGCTGAGCCGCCATTCGCTTTTTATTTGGCTTGCTTTCGCGCTGGGTTGGATCACAGTGGGCTCCTGCACAGCCTTAGGAAAGCATATCTTTTTTAAAAATCATTTGAGACCTGGTGCGGTAATTAGCGAGCTGCACCTGCCACCGGGATTTGTGCCGCACAAAGGTCCGGGAATGCCCAGCGGTCACAGCGCCGAAATCACCCTGACAGCTTTAGCATTAATCACTGCTCTGGGCCGCCGGAAAATATTTGAATTTGGAGGTGTGATTCTGGCTTTGGCTGTGGCCCTGAGCCGGGTGGCTCTGGGTCAGCATTTTCCATCTCAGGTAGGGGCAGGCATTCTGCTGGGCTGTCTTGCATTTCATTTCTGGAACTTCTTGTTTTTTTTGTACCAGCGACACCGGCAAAACCGCTTTGATATCGCTCTTTAAAAATTTATTTCCCGGAAAAGGCCCTGCATTAATCTCTTGACGCTTTATCCAGAGGGACTTTCATACCCCACAACCGCATCTGGTTCAAAATCCAGGCCTGCCTTCGACGCACATAGGGCCCGGGCTCCAATACAGAGTAGCGCAACGGAGATGGTATGACGGCAGCAATAAGAGCGGCTTCCTGGGCCGCGAGCGCCGAAGCCGGTTTGCCAAAATATATGCGGGCAGCGGCTTCTACTCCGTATATCCCGCGTCCGGTTTCGATAACATTCAGATACACCTCCAAGATGCGCCGTTTCGTCCAAAACGTTTCAATCAAAAAAGTAAACCACACTTCCAAACCTTTCCGGATCCAGGAACGCTGAGGCCATAAAAACACGTTTTTGGCCGTTTGCTGGGAAATGGTGCTGGCTCCGCGCGGTCGTTTTCTGGTTTTGTTTTCCTCAATGGCTTTTCTGATGGCTTTAAAATCAAATCCTTCGTGCTCAAAAAAATTTTGATCTTCCTGCACAATCACAGCCAAAATCATATAGTCCGAAATTTTTTCTAAAGGAACCCAGTCCTTTCGCAGCTTTCCCACATCGGGGTCCGCCCAACGCAAAAGCATCAAAGGCGTCACGGGAACAGGCATCCATCGATATACCAGGGTGAGCAAAAGGCTTAATAATACAAAAGCCGCCAGCAGCTTCAAAAGCCATATGCCTAACTTCCGAAGCATCTTTCAACTTCCTTCCAAATTCCACACCACCTCATGGACACACTCGGCCCATTCTTTAGGAAAGGGATAACCCGCCAAGGGGAAAAAGCCACGAAGGCCATTGCTCATCATCACGGGCGTTTCCTTGGTCCACCACTCTGCTGGAACCCGGGACTCCCTCACCACGAAAGGCCAATGTTTTTTTAAATCGAGAACAGCGCGCCGCCAGACACCCTGAATACCGCCTGATTCCAAGGCGGGCGTCCAAAGTTGGCCATCCCGCACCAGCCAAAGATTGGACTGCAACCCTTCCACCAGGCAGCCTTCGGCATCTGCAAACAGCACTTCATCCTTTGAAGATTCCGGTAAAGAACGCACATACCTGCCTTCTCCCAACCATTTGTGGTGCGGCCAAGGACCCGTAAGTGGAACGATCTCCTGCGTTAAGGTGCGGCTTTCGAAAAAAGGCGGGGCTTTGCCCCTGAATTCAAGCATCCAGTGGGCTGCGCTTCCCCGCGGCTTACGGCCACTTCCGTATGCCCGCCACAAACTCAGACGTAGGCGGGCATCGTAGGCCGCCTCCGGAACCAATAGCCGGGCAAGGCGTTCCAAATCTTTGACCTCGCAGAACATATCCGGCAGCTCCAATCGCAAGAGGACTGCCGATTCCCGGAGGCGCTTTAAATGCCAAGGCCAAAGGGGCAAGCGTCCTCGATGAAGCCTTAGGGTTTCGAAACAGCCATCCCCATAAAAAAAACCGCGCTCCAAATCACTTAAGGTGACTTCGTGGGCATGCTTGAGCTCCCCATTAAAAATCAACATAATTGATCCAGAAATTCCTTTACCCGGTGCAAAGGAATGGTTTCCATACACTTGAAATGCCCTTGCGGACAGCGCTGTCGACCGTGTATACCGCAAGGGCGGCAGGCTAAATTCTCAGACGTTTCAAGAACCACATGCTGGTCGCTCAGCGGACCAAAACCAAATGACGGCACCGTGCTGCCAAAAATGGCACACACACGCGCATTGACTGCCGAAGCCAAATGCAAAGGGGCGCTGTCCTGCACAATGCAGAGGGCCGCATCCCGCATTAATGCGGCGCTTTCCAAAAAACTTAAGGCGCCGGCCAAGTTTAAAACTTCCCGTTTTTTGAGAAAAGAAATCATGTCATGAACAGAATATCTTTCCGAAGCGCTCCCTACAAATACCAAAGTATATTTGGAAGGGAGGTCAAGAAGCAGGCGCACCCAAAGCCTTTGTGGAAGGCGTTTGGTGAACCAAAGACTCCCCGGAGCGGCCACAATGTAGCTTCTGGGTTGCAAACCATAACGAGAGGCGCCTTGATCCGGCAATGGATATACAACGGGTTTGAGAAATCGATCTGCCGGGATGTTCCAAGGTATAGCCACAAGGCTGTTGCAGCGCAGATATTCATGAGCGCCGGAAGGCCAGCCGGTGTGGGAATCAAAATAAGGCGTGCTGAAGCTGAATAAAGAAGCCAAAGGATTTTCCTTATATCCCACCACAATAGGGGCGCCCGAACAAAGAGCCAGCAATCCGCTTCGGAAATACCTCTGAAAAGTGAAAGCGGCCGAGAAGCTTTCCCGCCGCAAAGCCGGGATAAGCCGGAGCCAGGCTGTGGGGGATTTTTTATGCATGACCCACACTTTGCGGATAAAAGGATGCCCTGAGAAAAGACTGTGGCATTCGGGCCGAACCACATAGTGGATTTCCGTTTCCGGGAAATAAGTTTTAAGCGTTTCGGCAGCGCCTAAAGAAAGAATGACATCCCCGGCAAAAGCCGTCTGAATCAGAAGGATTTTTTGGGGGGGAGACGTCTGTTTCACACGGCCACTTGGAAGTCCCGTAGGGCCTCGTTGAGCGAGGTTTTCAGATCGGTGCTTTCTTTTCGACGGCCAATAATCAGGGCACAGGGAACGGCGTATTCTCCAGCTGGAAAAGTCTTGGGGCGCATGCCCGGGATCACCACGGAGCGCGGTGGAACATAACCTCTGTATTCCACAGGTTCAGGACCTGTCACATCCACAATTGGGGTGCTGGCGGTAATAACAACATTGGCGCCCAGAACAGCCTCCCGGGCAATATGAGACCCTTCCACCACAATACATCGGGAACCAATAAAGCAGCCATCCTCCACTACCACCGGCCTGGCTTGCAAGGGTTCCAATACGCCGCCAATGCCCACCCCCCCGCTCAAGTGAACATTTTTGCCTATTTGGGCGCAACTGCCTACTGTGGCCCAGGTGTCCACCATGGTGCCACTATCCACGTAGGCGCCAATATTTACATAGGAGGGCATTAAAATTACGCCTGGGGCCACGTAAGCACCGTGCCGCACCAAGGCATGAGGGACCACGCGTACCCCTAATTCTGCATAACCCGTTTTGAGAGGTATTTTATCATGAAATTCCATGGGCCCCACGCTGTAGGTGTGCATTTTACGAACCTGGAAATAGAGGATCACGGCTTTTTTAATCCATTCGTGCATAACCCATTGCCCGTCAGCATTTGGGTGTGCCACACGCAATTCTCCCCGGTCCAGATATTCAATCACCGTGTGCACCGCTTGACGGGTTGCTGATTCATGGAGCTGATCCCGATGTTCCCAGGCCCCCTCCACCACATGTTTCAATTCTTCCATATTGCAAACCTAAAGCACAGGTTTCGGAGTTAAGACATCAATTTAGTTTCCTTTTTAGATAAATGTAAATGGGCTCGCCACATAGGCCATTTACCAGCGCCCGGAAGCCCCTCCTCCTCCGGAAGACCCGCCTCCGCCCAGGAATCCACCTCCAGAAAATCCTCCGCCCCTGAATCCGCCACCTCCCGTGTACCGATAACCGCCACCTGGCAACCACCAACCCCCGCTTCGGGGCACGTGATGGGAAGAAGACCCAAAGATGGACCCCACCACAATCAAAAGGAGAATGATTCCAAAAATCAACCAGAAATTCACAGGCTTCAATTTTGGCTCAGCCACATATTCTCCCCGAATAGCCATCAGAATAGCCTGCACGCCCTGGAGTATCCCGGTATCGTAATTGCCTTCACGAAAAGCTGGCAAAATCTCGTGGTCAATGATCCTTCCGGCCAATGCATCCGGCAGTGCGCCTTCCAGTCCATAGCCGGTCTCTATCCGCACCTGCCTCTCTTGAACAGCTACCAGCAAAAGCACTCCATTATCTTTTCCTTCCTGCCCCAGACGGTACTGTCGGAAGGCTTTGTTTGCATAGGTCTCAATATCAAATCCTTCCAGACTTTGAACTGTGAGTACCATCACCTGATTAGAGGTTGAGTCTTCATGCTGTTTGAGAAGATTTTCTAAATAATGGAGGGTGGCAGAAGACAATATTCCAGCCGCATCCAACACACGCTGGCCTGAGAAAGCAGGAATATTTTGAGCGGCCGCAGCCTGAATCCAAGCCCAAATGGCGGCTGCAAAAAGAAAGAATTTAGAAAATCTGGGTGGGAGGCAATATTTCATTTTTCTATCGGATATCAGGGGCGTTGCTCAATTCTCCCATGGGTTGTGGGCCCGGAGGAAATCCGTTTTCGGCGATGAATGAGGCCATGTTCAAAAGCATTTCCTCTACAATGCTCGGAGAAAGGCTGCGGCGCATTTTGAGGCAGGCTTCTTCCTCGAAAGTTTGAATGCGGTTTTCGTTCAAAATCTCAGCCAAGCCCTTATCCACCAAGATGTCCACCCGCTTTTCCATTTCAGAAATAAACACAAGCACTGTGCGCCTGTGGGTAGTATTAAATAATCCGGCTTCCGTAAAGACGGCCAGAGCCGCCTCGCGCACTTTTTTCAAGATCGTGGTACGGGGCACAAACTTCAAGCGTAAACTCGGAAGAGCCCAAAACAACAAAAAACCCAAGACCCCCGAAATCAAAAGCAAAATGGCCCGTCTCTCGGCGCTATACATAGCGTGCCATTGTCCGCCCACATCCAAAAGATCCAGTATAGAAACCAGCAATAAGCCAAGCCCTTGAAACAGAAAAATGCCGGCGGACAAAGCGCCGTAATAAGTGTCGGAAGCTTTAGCCAAAACCACTGAAAATTCGGCAGAGCACCTCGACTCAGCGTCTTCAATAATCCGTTCTAATTCCAGGCGCCATGTATCTGGGGATCCCCTTTCACGCATGCATCCAAGCTTAAGAATGGGTAAAAGTAAAAAGAAAAAGCCGGCCCGGGAGCCGGCTTAGCAATCCTGAACAAAAGTTTTCCAGGAGACAGAACCGTTTATTTAGACACATAAAAGAAAAATAGTTGCCTGAAAGCCCCGATTTTCTGGATGGAATTTAAACGGTTTTTTAAGTAGGCTTAAAAAGCCCCAAAGCAACTTTACATAATTTTGACGTCTATCCATAGCCAATAAATGACTGAGAGGGAATTGGTGCAAAAATGTGTGTCTGGAAACAGCGAGGCTCAAAAGTATTTATTTACCAGGTATGCAGGAAAACTTTCTGCCATTTGCAGGCGATATGCCGCCGATGAAGACGAAGCCCGCGACTTTTTTCAGGAAGGCATGATCAAAATTTACACGCATTTATCCGGATTTAAATTCCAATCCTCTCTTGAAACCTGGATGACCCGGATCATGATCAACACAGCCATCACAGCCATCCGGCGCCGAAAGCATATCTGGGAGTCCATGGATGCCCACGATGGATACTTGCATAATGTGGTTTCTTCTGGCTCCGAAGAATCGGATGACGAAATGTTTGACAACAATCCTTCGGTTTATGAATCCCTGGATCCGGCGCGGGTCATTGAAATTTTCAATGAATTGCCGCCAGGCTACCGAGCCGTGCTCAACATGTACGTCATAGAAAAAATGTCGCACAAGGAAATTGCCCAAGTTTTGGGAATTTCCGAAAACACTTCAAAAACTCAACTTCTAAAAGCCCGGAAAAAAATTCGAGAACTCGTTCAAAAACACTATTCTATAAATTTATGATTTTCACTGAAGAAAAGGATCCCGTATTCCAGTTAGTCCAAAAGCGGGCCGTTTTGGCTGATTGCGGACCCCTTATGGAATGGGATGCATTTTATTCGAAGAATGTACACCACCTTCCGGGCCAGAAAGGCGCTTCGGCATTCGTAGCCAACCTAATCATTGCTCTTGTGGCTGCTACGAATTTGGTCTTAATTGCATTGGGCAGTGCGCTTTTTTTAAGTCCTTCCCATCCTGAAAAAAAGTCGTCCTATCAAAGCGTGAATAGCGTATCTTCCTTCATCGCCCAACTTCAAAAACCCTATGGGACTCCGGAGCTTTCTTCGAAAGACTTGGGCCTTAATCCAGAGACGACGTTCCCAAAGCCGGAGCAAAAATCCAGATCATTCAGGGAAGCCTCTAAAACGGCAAAAAGTAAAATCACATTAGATACCGATGTAATTTCTGAAAAAATCAGTGCGTATTTTGACCAACTTCGGGGAGAAAATCCATCTTCGGCCGCCGAGAATTATTTAAAAACTCTGCTTAGGGTCAAGGATTCGTTGGATAGAAAATATCAGCAGCAAATCAATGAACATCTTGCCATTGATTTCGGGATTATTCATAATAAAGGGCATCATTACGCAGAATATCTGGAACCGGATGATTTCATCAAAGCCTCCAAAGAAAAAAATGCTGTGGTTGTAGATTTGAGATCGGTTCAAGCCTATGAGAAGAACCACCTCCGCCAGGCCTTGAGCGTAGAATTCAATCTTCAGAATCTTGAAATTTTTAGTCAGGAAATTTCCCGTAGTAAAGCCGTTTTTGTGTACGGCGATAACATGCAGGAATGCGAATCGGCCAAAGCTTATCTTTGGAAGAAAGGCTTCCCCACGGTGTACATTTTAAATCAGCCTTTTAATCCTTCCCTATTTAAGAAAACAGAACTCGCAACATCTGGGCACTGAAATTCGTTTATTTTGCATCTAACCCTTTAATTTTATCACATTGGGTAAAATCATGGGCGGATCTATCAAAGATCCGATTGATCAGGAGCTAAAGGATAAACCGTATGTCCTGGTGGAATTCTATGCCAAATGGTGTATGCCTTGCAAGGTGCTGGAAGAGGTGCTTCGGGGCATCTCAAAAACCATGAAGGGCATCAGCCTACTGACAATTGATGTAGATAAACATCCTGAACTTTCCAGCCGTTACCACGTAGAAGGCCTACCTTCTCTGATGCTGATTGCACGGGACGGAGTGCTGTGGCGGCGCAGCGGTCTTTTGCCTGAAAAATACATCCTCACCGAGTTGGAAAAAGTGGTGCCGGAGGAATTACGGAAAAATTAAAGCCCCGGTTCCTTAAAGTATCCACGATAAATGGTAATATTTTTTCGGTTTTTTTTAAGGCCCAAGGTGTGTCATGCCAAACCATAATAGAGCCCTCTCTTGCTTGGTGAAGGCAGGCTGCCATAAGCGATTTCTCAGAAATTTTTTTGTGATAATCCTGCACAAGGATATCCCATAAAATCACGCGAAGACCCAGGCGCCTTAGCCCGTATGAAGCGCCTGGAAGCATACGTCCATACGGCGGGCGAAACCAGCGTGAATTGGTGGCATGCGCCCCCTTCAAAGCATTTTCTTTAAACTTGCGCAAGGAAATCCGCCAACCATCAAGATGAGACCAACCATGGTTGGCCACTGTATGCCCATTCTTTAAGATCTGGTCTATCAGATCCGGATAATTCATGGCATTTTCTCCTAAACAAAAAAATGTGGCCTTCACGTCCAAACCTTTTAATAAATTCAACAAGACAGGGGTGGATTCGGGATGGGGTCCATCATCCCAGGTCATGAAAACCACCGGACCACTGTCCGGCCAGCGCCACTCAAAAGGTCCATACATTCGCCACAGACAAGGGTAACGACCGGCCGGCACGGCAGACTTTTAAAAATCTCTGTAAAGAATAAATAAAAGCAGTTTTCTAAGACCCTCGGTATAAGGATTGGGAAGAAAGGAATTGAGAACCTCCTGGGCTTCGGTTTTAAAACCTTCCATTTTCTTTTGGGCATAATCCAGACCTCCGCTCTCACGGACAAAATCAAGAACATAACGTATTTTTTCGGGTTGGCGGTTGTTGTTTTTCACCAGCCCAATCACCTTACGACGTTCCGCATGGCTGGCCCGTTGCAGTGCAAAAATGAGCGGAAGCGTCATTTTTTTCTCTTTCAGGTCGTTGCCAGAGGGTTTGCCGGTTTTTTTATTTTGGGTATCAAAATCAAGGAGATCGTCCCTGATCTGGAATGCCATACCTGCTTTTTCGCCAAATAGGCGGAGCTTTTCCACAATATCGGCATCCTGAGTGAAGGACGAAGCGCCGCAGGCACAACAAGCGGCCATCAGAGAAGCTGTTTTGCGACGTATAATCTCGTAATACACCTCCTCCGTGATATCCAGCCTCCGGGCTTTTTCCAATTGAAGCAATTCGCCCTCGGCCATTTCTTTTACAGAATGCGCGGTGATGCGCAACAAATCGAAATGATCGCTGTCCAGGGCCACTGTGAGGCCACGAGCCAGTAAAAAGTCCCCGGCAAGGACGGCAATTTTATTTTTCCAAAGCGCATTGATGGAGAAAAATCCACGGCGCTTTAGGGAATCGTCCACCACATCGTCATGCACCAGGGTGGCGGTGTGCAAAAGTTCCACCATGGCTGCCGCCGTGCGTGTTTTATCCGTAATGCCCCCGGCAGCTCCGGCGGATAAATACACCATCAGGGGCCGCAGTTGCTTCCCCTTGTGGCGGATGATGTAGCGCATAATGAGGTCCAGAAGACTGACCCGAGTTTTCAGAACTTCCCGGAAATAGCGGTCAAAATCGGCCAGATCGTCCTTGACAATGGCTTGAATCTCAGATAAAGAGGGCGCAGGAATAGACATTTATGGTTAAAAAAACAATCTGGGGAAGCGGGTGTTTAGGAGGCCCATTATCGAAGAACACCCAGGCGTCGGCCCACTTTAATAAAAGCTTCGGCCGCTTTGTGGATTTGCTCCTCTGTGTGGGCTGCGGACAACTGTACCCGGATGCGGGCTTCTCCCTTTGGAACGACCGGATAGAAAAAACCAATGACGTAAATGCCTTCTTCCAGCAGGGCATCGGCCATTTTTTGAGAAAGTACGGCATCGTAGAGCATCACAGGTACAATGGCAGAATCTCCGGGTTTCAAATCAAAGCCGGCCTCTGTCATCAATTGACGAAACAGCCGGGCGTTGCCCATCACGCGATCCCTCAGTTCGGTGGACTCGCTGAGCATCCGGAACACCTCTAAAGAGGCTCCCACAATTACAGGGGACAAGGCGTTGCTGAACAAATAAGGCCGCGATCTCTGGCGCAGCATGTCTATGATTTCCTTGCGCCCGGTGGTGAACCCTCCCATAGCCCCACCCAGACTTTTACCCAGCGTTCCAGTGAAAATATCCACCTTATCCCGAAGCCCGTAATATTCCTGAGTTCCCCGGCCGGTGGGCCCAATGAAACCGGTGGCATGGCACTCATCCACCATCACGAGGGCATCATATTTTTCAGCCAGTTGTGTGATGATGTCCAACCGTGCCAGATCCCCATCCATGGAAAACACACCGTCCGTAACAATGATGCGAAACCGCTGGGCCTGCGCCTGCCGCAGGCAATCCTCCAACGCCTCCATGTTGCTGTGGGCATAGCGGTAACGTTTGGCCTTACACAGCCGGATGCCATCTATGATGGAAGCGTGGTTGAGGGCATCCGATATAATAGCATCTTCCTCCGTGAAAAGGGGTTCAAACACTCCCCCATTGGCATCAAATGCCGCGGCATAGAGAATGGTATCCTCGGTCTCAAAAAACCGTGCAATAGCTTCTTCCAATTCTTTATGGATGTCCTGAGTGCCACAGATAAAGCGTACAGAACTCATTCCATACCCCCGCTCATCTAAAGCGCGATGGGCGGCCGCTACCACCCGGGGATGGCTGGAGAGGCCCAAATAATTGTTGGCACAAAAATTTAGCACACGTTTGCCATGGACTAAAATTTCTGCGCCTTGCGGGCTTTCGATGATGCGCTCCGATTTGTACAGCCCGGCCTCGCGAATGGCCTGGAGCTCTTTTCTGAGATGTTCCCGTAGGGATGTGTAGGCCATATTATATCTGCGCCTCAATATTACGGCTTTTGTCCGGAAAACTTAGGACATAAAAACTTTGAATTTGATGGCTTGAGGCACCTGGATAGTACGGAAGGATATGGAAAATAATTCATACCCTTGCACCGCTCCATACCTTTAAAGGGGAAGACTTCCAGTGCGCAGAACATAGCCTTCGTTATGAATATTGTACAGGGAAATTTCGGGATCTTGAGCCAGATATTTGCGCAGCCGGGTGATGTACACGTCCATACTTCGCGCGGCCTGAGGGGAAGTATCGCCCCAAAGCTGTTGCAAAATTTCTGATCTCCGGCACACCTGGTTGGGCCGACGGGCTAAGAATGTCAACAAATCATTTTCACGCGGGGAAAGCTGAAACTGCCGTTGACCACACTGAAGCAAACGCTGCCGGGTGTCCAGCACACTCCTTCCGAAACGAATCAACTCTTCCATGGGGCTTTTTTCCGGCATGCGCGCGCGGGTTAAGACGGCCTGTATTTTTAACAACAGCAGTTCGCTGTCGAAGGGTTTTATAATATAATCGTCGGCCCCCAGCCTGAAGCCGGTTTTCTGGTCCTCCATGAGGCTCCGAGCCGTCAAGAACAAGGCCGGCGCCTGGGGATACTTCTGCCGCAGGATTTTCAGGATATCAAACCCATCCATATCCGGCAGCATGATATCCAATATGGTCAGATCGGGTCGGGCTGCCTCAAGGGCATGAAGCGCTTCACCGCCTGTGCGGGCCCATTGAACCCTAAAGCCATTCAGACCGAGATAATCCGTGAGCAACTGACCCAGGACTTCGTCGTCTTCCACCAGCAACAAGGCGCCTTTTGAATCCATTGAAGCCACAATATTAATCAAGGCGTTAGGCAGGAAACCCCGAATGTCTTCGCATCCACAAAGAGATTTTGTCTATCCTTTGTTGGGAGCTGGGTTATATTTGCCCTCCGTAAATTTTAAAAATTGATTCAAGCTGGCATTTTTGGCGCACCGCCCATCACCTGGACCGATCTTGAACGGATGGATGCCGAAGCCCCGCAGTTGATCGTATGGAGTGTCCCCATCATGTTATTTTTTACGGGTTTGGAATATTACCTGGCCTGGCGCGAAAACAGGGACACCTACAACAACAGGGAACTTTTGGGGTCTATTCTGGTGGGCCTGGGGAATTTGCTCAGCAACTTCCTGACTAAGATAGTCCTTTTTGCCATGGTGATCCTTATTTACAATCTTATTCCATGGCGCATGGAATTCCGTTGGTGGCTGTTTTTTCCCTGCTATATACTGCAGGATTTTTGTTCCTACTGGGCCCACCGCATTTCGCATGAACAACGTATTTGGTGGGCTACCCACGTCACCCATCACAGTGGCAACCATTACAATCTGGCTGTTTCTTTTCGCTTGTCCTGGATTCAACAGTTTAAAATCCTTTTTTTCATACCCGTAGTCTTGGCCGGTTTCCATCCGGCGGTCTTTTTTGTTGTCAACCAAATTGCAGTGCTGTTTCAATTTTGGGTTCATACGGAGTACATTGGAAAACTACATCCTATCATTGAATACATTTTTGCCACACCGAGTAACCACAGAGTGCACCACGGCACGCAGGAAAAGTATCTGGACAAAAACTACGGCGCCACATTCATCATCTGGGACCGTATGTTTGGCACTTTTCAACCCGAAGAGGAAAGGCCTAAGTATGGTTTGACTACGCCCATACCCTACAGCGCCAATCCTTTTTTCCTGAATTTTCATGAATTACGAGATATTATTCGGGATGTGCGCCGAGCTAAAACCTGGCGCGAAAAGATCTGGTATTTATTTGGCAGTCCTATGAAGATTGCCCAGGAGAAAAAGCAAAAGACTGCGGAAAAAACTTTGGATAAAGTTCCCGCGGAAACGACCTGAAAAAAGCCATTATGGGGCGCCTTATTATCATCGCTGCCGTGGCAGAAAACGGTGTCATTGGGTTTCAAGGAAAAATTCCCTGGCACATTCCGGAGGATTTAAAACGCTTCAGAAGGCTCACCTGGGGGCATCCGGTCCTGATGGGCCGCCGCACATTTGAATCCTTGAACTCCAGGCCGCTTCCGGGCCGGAGAAACATTATCCTGACCCAGCAAAAATTTTCACATGTGGAGACGGCCGACTCATTGGAATCAGCACTCAGCCTTCTTTCCGATTCGGAGAAAATTTTTGTAATTGGCGGCAGCAGAATTTATGCTGAGGCCCTGCCCATGGCCCATCGCTTAGAAATAACCCACGTCCACTGGGAAGGGGCAGGAGATACCTTTTTCCCTACGCATGGTTGTAAGGATTTCACGTTATTGGCCTCCATTCATTTCCCACCCCATCCGGATGAAAAAAAATTGTCTTATTCCTTTGCTTCCTATGAAAGAAAGTGGTAAATATTTTTACCTAAACGGAAGCTTTTGAAGTTGAAATCAAGGTTAGGAGGCCTGATGTCCGGGAATAAAGTTGTGGGGTTTGAAGCCGGTATCGTTCAAGATGCGGGCATTTTCGGCCACTGCCCTTAAATAAAACAAACCTTTTCTATAAGCATACCGGGTGTTTTCAGTCGTGCTCCAAGTAAAACCCACAACCCCATAAATTTTGCAGTCTTTAAATTCCGGAAAAGACTTTGTAAAAATTTGAAGTGTGTTAAGAAAGTAATCCACATCTTTTTTAACCAGAGTGGTTTTCACTTTTACCACCACCACTTCTTCGCCGTTTTTTGCGAGAAGGTCTATTTCATGCGCATAGCGGTCCAATATTTGAAGTTGTCCGGATGAAATACGAGTAACGTTAATTCCCCGCCCGCGAAGAACTCTTAAAAGTTCCCCTTCCACCAAGGCTATGGTGCGTTTGCCCCATGGACCCATAAATAAATCTTCAAGTTTTCTAGATTTCCGGTCAGTTTCATTAAATCGAAGCGCCGTTTCCTGAAATTTGCGATCCGTCTCCTGAAACATGAGCCAGACCTTTTCAAAGCTAAGCTTTTCTTAATTGGACAGCACCGGATTTTTTTCTCTGCAGAAATTTAATTAAAAAATTTTCTGAAATCAGGTAGCCAATGGTCTAAAAGCAGAAGTCTTAAAAATCGGAACAGCGCTGCAAGCCTCCCCATACATTAAATTTTTTACCCAGGGCATCACATACCATGTGATCCGGGAATACAGCCTTGCCGCAGAGGCGAGATTCCCACATCCGGCGATGATGAGACTTTTTCCCTGGATTTTTTCAGGAGGAAAGGCACGGCAAAACCGATCAAAAACGATATCGGCCTCATCCTCGGAACGCACCGGCTTGATAAAAACATTTTCTGCAACACCCTGAAGCCGCGATGCCAGCAACATCCATACCCAGGATTGTACCAGGGTGTCTAAATCGTTGTGAAGCACCGCAATTTTATCTTTAAAATTCTGGAATTCGAACTTCTTTAACGCTTCGCGAAAAACTTTCTCCCGGATAATGGGCTCACCTTGCGTGAAGGCAGAAATCGGGAGTTCCATCCAATCGGCCGGGGAAGGAATAAATTTTTTGAGTTGGACAGAAATTATACCTGATTCTGCCACACGGTTCCGAACACCCGCATCAAGGCTCATGACTTAGTTGCCTAAATCCGAAATAAACTTAATCCGGGCTAATCTAAGTTCTTCCTCCGAATACACATCCTCGTATTCTTCCAACACTTTATCCAGGGAAGCGTTTTCGCTGTTTCTTAAAATATCAAAAATTTCTTCTATATCGTGGTCATCAAAAACGGTGCCCACGTAATAATTCAGATCGAGCTTGGTACCTGAATTCACGATGGACTCCAGCTCATCCAAAATTTCGGACATTTCCACCCCTTTCATCCGGGCCATTTCATCTAACGGGGTTTTACGATCCACCGCCTGGATGATGGATACTTTTAAACCCGACTTGTTGGCCACTGTGCGCACCACCATGTCCTGCGGCCTTTCAATTTCATTTTCCTCCACATATTTCCGGATCAAGTCCAGGAATGCCTCACCGAATTTCTGAGCCTTTCCTTCCCCGACACCTGTTATTTCTTTGAGCTCATCCATCGTGATGGGATATCGGGTGGCCATTTCTTCCAGGGAAGGATCCTGAAAAATGACGAAAGGCGGAAGATTTTTTTCTTTAGCGATTTTTTTCCGCAAATCGCGCAGAAGGCTGATTAGGGTCTGATCCAAGGCGCCGCCGCCTTTTTGATTCATCACCACTTCTCCATCGTCGTCGGCATCCCCGCTCATGTCCCTTTCCCGGGTGAACATGATGCTGTAAGGTTTCTCAAGGAAATTCCGGCCTTTGTCGCTCAGTTGGAGGGTTCCGTATTGCTCGATGTTTTTCACCAGAAAATCATTAACCAATGCCTGCCGTATGACGGAATCCCAGAAAATCTCTCCTTCGTCCTTGCCCTCGCCAAACTCCTCCAGTTTATCGTGTTTATATTGCTTAACGGTATTGGAAAAGTTCCCCACCAGCACATCCACAATGTGCTTGGCTTTGAATTGCTCCTTGGTGACCAGGATGGTGCGCAATACCATTTCCAGGGGCTCTTTGGCGTCGTATTTTTCCTTTGGAAATTTACAGTTGTCGCACCACTGTGTTTTTCCGCAAGGCCCTTCATCAAAATTTTCTCCGAAGTAATGCAGGAGCATTTTACGACGACAGGTTGTAGTTTCAGCGTAAGCCACCACTTCGGTCATCAACAACTTATTGATTTCTTGCTCCGCTACCGGCTTGCCGCTGAGGAGTTTCATCAGCTTTAGGATGTCATCATAACTGTAAAACGCCAGGCATATGCCCTCTCCGCCATCGCGGCCGGCACGTCCTGTTTCCTGGTAATAGCTTTCCAACGACTTGGGCATGTCGTGGTGGATAATGAAGCGCACATCGGGCTTGTCAATACCCATTCCAAAGGCGATGGTGGCCACAATCACCTCCACTTCCTCCATCAAAAACATATCTTGATTTCGGGTGCGGGTTTTGGCATCCATGCCGGCGTGGTAGGGCACGGCATTGATACCGTTCACCTGCAGGGTGGCGGCCAGTTCTTCCACTTTTTTCCGGCTTTGGCAGTAAATAATGCCGCTCTTGCCGGAATGTTGTTTCACGAATTTGATGATTTCCTTCACCACATTGCGCTTAGGCCTCACTTCATAGTAGAGGTTGGGGCGGTTGAAGGAATCCTTGAAAACCACAGCATCCTGCATTCCCAGATTTTTCAGGATGTCCATTTGCACTTTGGGGGTGGCCGTGGCCGTGAGGGCGATGATGGGCACGCGGTCTATGGCTTCAATGATGGGGCGCAGACGCCGGTATTCAGGGCGGAAATCATGCCCCCATTCCGAAATACAGTGGGCTTCATCAATTGCAAAAAAGGAAATTTTGATACTGCGGAGAAATTCTACATTTTCATCCTTTGTGAGAGACTCGGGGGCCACATAAAGTATTTTCGTGATCCCTGCCACAATATCTTCTTTCACTTTGTCGCGCTCGCCTTTGCTCAGGGAAGAATTGAAGAAATGGGCAACCCCTTCCCTGGATCCAAAAGCGCGGATGCTGTCCACCTGGTTTTTCATCAGGGCAATGAGCGGCGAGACGACGATGGCCGTACCTTCGGAAATGAGCGCCGGCAACTGGTAGCAGAGACTTTTACCGCCGCCGGTGGGCATAATCACAAATACATCCGATCCGCCGAGCAGGGTGCGGATAATATCTTCCTGCCGGCCTTTGAAAGTATCAAATCCAAAAAAAGTCTTTAATTGTTGCTGAAGCTCCGTGCCTATCGCAGTAGTACTCATCTTAGTTACAATTATACAAATAAAATTTCTAAAAGAAGGCTGTTTTTAAGCAAAAAATGAGGTATGCCTAACAATGCCTCCCCTCCTTATCAAAAATCAAACCAAACTAACGCAGTTGCAAAGGTTGTAATATTTGCCCGCTGCACAACCCAAAGCCCAGACTTACATCCCCGCGGCTGGCGTAACCGCGGAAATGGATGGTGTCCCCGTCTTCCAAAAACCGTCGAAGGGAACCATCGGGCAAAGTGATGGGGGCCGTACCTTTCTGGGTCAGTTCGATAAGGCTGCCTTCGCCTCCTCTGTAAGGCGCGCTGATGGTGCCGGAGGCATAGATGTCCCCCACTTGAATGTTGCAACCGTTCACGGTGTGATGGGCCAGTTGCTGAGCTGCATTCCAATATAAATACCGCGTGTTTGAAACCGATATCAGCGCCGGTTCGGCGTTGGGGGCCTCCAGATACACATTTAATTCTATATCATAATTAAGCGGACCTTGGGTACGCAGGTAAGGCAATACTTCCGGCTCTTGTGTAGGCCCCTCCGTGCGGAAAGGCTCCAAAGCCCCAGCGGTCACGATCCATGGCGAAATCGTGGAGCCAAAATTTTTTCCCAAAAAAGGCCCTAATGGCTGGTATTCCCACTTTTGGATGTCCCGTGCGCTCCAGTCATTGAATAGCACAAAACCAAAAATGTAATCCCAGGCTTCATCCACCGGCACGGGATTTCCAAGGATGGTATCCTGCCCCACCACAAAAGCAAATTCCAATTCGATATCCAAGAGCCGCGTTGGCGAAAACACAGGCTTTTCAGCGCCTTCCGGCATCACCTGACCCCAGGGCCGCCGAATGGGCGTGCCAGACACCACAATGCTGGAAGCCCGGCCATGATAGCCGATGGGCATGTGCCGCCAGTTGGGCAACAAGGGCTCTCCCCCGGGCCGAAACATGCGACCCAGGTTGGTGGCGTGCTCCAAGGACGAATAGAAATCGGTGTAATTCGGAACCCTTACCGGAAGAGTCATCCGCACCTGATCCATAGGAATCATCCAGGGATATTTTCTTGAAAGTTCAGGATCAGAAGGGTTTTCCAGGGAAAGGTTCTGCTGCAGGGCATCCCTCACATTTTCTGCTACGGAACGCCCAAGCGCAATAAAATTATTAAGGTAGGGCTGTCCCAAAACCTTTTCCAGTTTTTCATCTTGTCCCAGCAGCCCCAGGCGGTATGCTTGTTCTAGATCCAGGGCATAATACCCAAAAGCTGACAATGCGCGCGGAGCGGTTTCATTGGGCAAAACCCCGCAGCCGAAGGGAAAATTATGAAGCGTAAAATCGGCTTCACAAATGGCCTTTTGCCACAAAAATCTTTTTTCGCTGATGTCCATTCAATTCAGTGTATTTTTCAAAAGGATTAATTCGTTGCTGGTTTGATCTGAGCCGTCCCAAGACTTCGCTTCACGGTCACGTCCTGCAATTCTCCATTAAGATAAGTATAAATATTTAAATCCCCGCTGGGCAACCGGTATTGATAAACACCCGGCCTTGGCGAATATAATGGCACAAAACGACCGATTCGTTCGGTAAAAATCCGGGGAGTATGGGGTTCCTCAAAGTAAAATTTCACAACAGAGAAATCGGCCTGTTCATCCACGGTGAATTTCTCTTTGTCTGTCTGCACCTGATACCGCTGCCCATCCCACACAGCGCTGGCATAAGCTTCCACCTCCCCATTGGTGATGACGCGAGCAAAAGAGGAAAGGAGTTTTCCATTCTTATAAGTGCTGCGCATCTCCACGCTGTTGCTGCGTTTCATAGCCAGAAACCCAGCTTCAGACCAGCTCGTCAGGTGGTAATACTCCACATTGCCATCCCTTTTACGTTCAATGGTCATAGAACCTACCTTGGAGCCCATAAAAAACACGTCATACAACTTTTTTTGTGCTCTTAATGTAAAAGGGTAAAAAGTCCATGCAAATAACAGCCCAGGAAAAAGAGCACAACGAATTATCCGACGGAAGATGAGCCGGCTATGAACGCCGCAGGACAATCTTGTGAATGCTTTCCTTCTGTCCGACACGAATGCGGCAAAAATACATGCCCGCTGGGATGTGGGCAGGCCATACGCAGGAAAATAGCGAGGATCCCTGCACAAGCCCGTAAAAATTTAAAAGGCCTTGGCCATCCAGTCTGTAAATATAGATTTCTACCGCGGCTTGGGGCTCAATACCAGGAGGTAGCTTGACGAAAAAAGTCCCCGAGGAAGGATTAGGAAAAACAGTAAAATGGGGGGCAGAGTCGGATTCATCAAGTCCCAACTGAGGCGCCAAGATCAAAGCCTGGTGGGCGTTCAGCCGTCCATAACCCATTTCCTGATTCCATGGACCATCCAGGCCCAAACTATCGTAGGCGTAACCACCCGTTTTTTCTGCGCTTTGACGCAGGCAGCGGCGCACCTGATCGGCCGTGAAGTCCGGACGCACGGACAGTACTAAGGCCGCTATGCCAGCCGCCACAGGGCAGGCTGCCGAGGTGCCTGCAAACTGGGAAAAGTAATCTCCGTTGGAATACCCTCTTCCACCCGTAAAATCTGTGGTGTACAGCAGGTGCCCGGGCGCCGTAAAGTCGAGGTTGAATCCATAATTGCTGTAGGAAGCCCGTTTGTCCTTGTTTGTTGTGGCGCCCACAGAGATGGCGTAGGCATGCAGAGAGGCGGGCCAAATCAATATATCGTTGTCGTTGCCGCTGGAAAAAAACATGGAAATGCCTTTACCGCCCCGACCCAAGGTGGCGGCGTTTTGAATAGCGTTGGATACGGTGTTCTGGTTCACGGGAGCAAAGGGCAGAAGATTAGGGGGAATACCCCACGAATTGCTCATGACATCGGCCTGCCCTGTGTTGCGCGCCCAATTGATGGCTTGCACCATGTATTGCGTGGTGCTGAAAGGGATTTCCTGAAGGGTGGTATCTATCAATCCTGGAATTACGATGGTGGTATCAATGTAATAGAACATTTTAACTGGAATAATTTTGCTGGAATACGCCACCCCGGCCACTCCAACCCCATTGTTACCGGCGGCTGCAGCGATGCCCGCACAGGCGGTACCGTGGCCATCGCTCGGGAACGGGCCCACGTTGGGATAGCCTTGGCTCCCCCCGCCGGTGGCATCGTAGCCGGGCAAGAGATTGGGCATTAAGTCAGGATGCAGGGTGTCCACCCCGCTGTCCAGAATCGCAATTTTAATTTGAGGGCTACCTGTGGTGATGCTCCATGCGGCTTCGGCATCGATATCTGCCCCCGCAGTGCCCCAGCCCTGTTGAGCGCTGCCGGTATTTTTTAAAGCCCACTGATAGGGAAAATACGGATCGTTGGTGGCCACAATCGGATGAAAACCCAGATTGGGCTCAGCAAAGACAACATCTGGAATACTTTGGAGCTTGAAGGACCACGCTTCAGGCGTCGTGCGCGATTGTTTTGAAAACTGGAACACCAGCACATCCTCCTCCGCCCCCAAAAATTCAATCCCATACTCTTCAGCCTCCCGCAAAAGGAGATCCGGGGAAAGCCCTTCTTTTAGCTTCACAAAAACTTCCGGAAGTACGTACCAGACCGACCCTCCGGAGTCTCGGTACACATTTCCAACATACGTCACATCATCATCTTCTAGAAGGTCCCGCCGGCGGCTTTCGTTCGCGGCTACAAACCAAAGCCTTGGCGCTAAGAGCCGACCCGAAACACCTTCCAGACCTGCCGCATCGGGCCGGGCGTTGGGGTTAAAAGGCGCCACAGCCCGATCGGGCCTCACTTCCACCACACAGCGATGCCAGGCCGGCTGGGCTGAAACGACAGCAGGAATTATTCCCCAAAAAAGGAAACCAAAAACTTTCATCGAGGACGTTTTTACAAAAGTAACCTGGCCACCTCTACTTGAGAACCTCCTGTCTTGGCGAAGCCTGCAAGCGCAAAAGCCCTTTGGGCCAAACGAACTCCCACGCTAACTTGCAGCCCCAAAGTTCCATGATTTTCAGCGCGCCGGTTTTTGTGTGGTTTTTTTTGCCGCTGTGCCTGCTGCTGTGTTTGGGATTTTTGAGTCCGCCACGGCGCAATGCCGGTCTTCTGGTTTTCAGCCTTATTTTCTACTTCTGGGGCGAAAAAGTTTTTGTCCTCTATTTGCTGGTTTCCCTTATGACCAGCTACCTTATCGCCCATGCCCTGCGGCGGAGCAGCCGCCCAGCCTGGGTTCTGGGATTGGGAATAAGCCTTCAGCTGGCCGGATTGGTATATTTTAAATATGCCGGATTTTTTGCCGAAGCTCTGGGAATGCTACAGCTTCAACCGGACAATGAAGTGCTGCAACGGCTCCGACAGGTCCACATGCCTCTGGGCATTTCTTTTTTCACCTTTCAAAATATTTCTTATCTGGTGGATGTCCATCGGGGCGAAGTGGAGCCCGAAAAAAACCCTTTGGATTACGCCTTATATATTTCTTTTTTCCCCCAACTGATTGCCGGCCCCATCATCCGCTACCGCGATGTGGCAAGTCAACTGGCTTCTCGCATCGTAACGGCCGATCTTTTCCTGAGCGGCTGCCGCCGTTTTTTGACCGGCCTGGCAAAAAAAGTGATTCTGGCCGATAATATCGGTGAATATGTCAACGCGGCGCTCCACATTCCGCCTCAAGAACTCAACCTTTACACGGGATGGCTGATCCCGGCCGGCTACGCTTTGCAATTGTATTTCGATTTCAGCGGCTACAGCGATATGGCCATAGGCTTAGGCCGCATGTTTGGTTTTCGTTTTCTGGAAAATTTCAATTTCCCTTACGTGGCCAGGTCTTTCCGGGATTACTGGCGGCGCTGGCACATATCCTTGTCCACCTGGTTCCGGGACTACGTGTACTATCCCTTGGGTGGCAACCGCAAAGGCCCCCTTCGCACCTATCTGAACCTCTGGATCATTTTTCCTCTTGTGGGCCTCTGGCATGGGGCCAGTTGGAATTGTGTGGTGTTCGGCCTTCTGCACGGCACTTTTATGGTGGCTGAAAGGTTAGGACTGGAACGATGGCTGGAGCGGGCCCCCCGCCCGGCAGGTCATCTTTATTTCTGGCTTCTGTATCTTGTGTCCTTGGCCGTGTTCACCACAGACGGCCTCAGCCACGCTTTTTTCGTCCTGAAAGCCATGGCCGGCCTGGGCACCCAAACCGACCCTTACCAATCGGCAGCGCTCTATTTCTCACCGGCCTTGGTCTTATGGATTGTGCTGGCCATTTTGTTTTCACTGCCCATTAAAAATTTCCTTCTCCTCCATTTGCAACGATTGCCGCACCGCCCCAGAGCCTGGATTTTTTCGTTTCAACGTCCGGCCCGGCTGGGATGGTACGGCCTTCTGGCCTGGCTTACCGCTGGGGAAATTTCCGGATCGGCCTATAACGCGTTCATTTATTTTAAATTCTGACATCCCGCATGGATCGTGGCCGCCGTTTCATCCACATGTGTCTCCTCAGCGGTCTAGCGGCGGGCCTTACCTATTATATCCTGAACGGCAGCGATATATTTATCAAAAAACCCCGGCTCCTTCTGCTGGCCCAAGGACCTTCCGGCCAGGTGCCTGAATTGTTCGTGGACGACGGCCGGGGCTATTTCAGCCCGGAATTAAAAGCGGTCGGAACCACTGCGGACCTGGTGTCCCAGGGGTATGTCCTGGAGCTTCCGGATGTTCCCCTGGCCCTGCGGCTTCGGTTGGATCTAGGACAAGAGGCCGCCGCATGGCACATCCGCGGGTTGGTGTGGAGCGGTCCGCAATACGAACGCACCTGGACCGCAGACACCCTGTTCCCACGGCTCCAGCCCCTCCGCGATATCGAGCATCTGAAGTTGAAGAACGATAGCATTCTGGTGACCACAAGCGGTGAGGATCCTGCGCTGGAAATCCTACTCCCCGACCTCCCGGGCTTTTGGCATTTTATTCGTACTCCCTCCGCCTGGAACCCACCTGCCCTCCTGGCCGCCTTGTGGGTAGGGCTTGTGACAGCTTTGTGGGTTCATTTTTTCTTTGAAAAAATATGGTTTCAAAATGAAAATCTTGTGTGGGCCCTTCTGTTTGCAGCATTTTTGGGATTGCCCTGGTGTGTGATGTGGGGCGAACCCAAGCTGGAGCTCACCCCGGCCGTCCGCCGTGAAAACCGGCGACTCGCCCCCCTGCCCCGCTGGGAGTGGGACAGCCTCTTCACTTTACCCGACCGATGGACGGCTTATTTTGAAGATCATTTTGGCTTAAAGTCATTTTTGGCCGGATGGGACGCCCGCTACAAATACAGTCTTTTAAAATCGTCGCCCAAGCCTTTTGAAGTGGCCATCGGCCGGGGGGGCTGGCTTTTTTCACGCGACACCAGCCTCATGCGGGATTTTCTTCATCATGAAAAGATGCCCGCTTCCGTCATGCGCCGCATTCGGGACAACCTGGAGTTTCTGCAACTGTGGCTTTCCCGCCGGGGTATACGTTTTTTTGTTTTTATTGCCCACAATAAACACAGTATCTACCCTCAGTACCTCCCCGCCGCCCTCCAACACCAAGGCAGGCCTTCCATCTACGAGCAATGGAAGCAATACATGATAGACAGTTCCTTCGTGCTGCCCATTGATGCCGGCGACGAACTGCGTCAAGCAGCCCAACATGCGGAAGTTTTTTACCCCTTTGACACCCATTGGAATTTTCACGGTGGACTTCTGGCCACCCGAAAACTATTGTTTTACCTCCGCCGCGATTTTCCTCAAATACCCGAACTCCACGACAGTCTTTTCCGTTGGGTGCCTTTAGATGAAAAAAACGCTGACCTGGCCCGCAAAATCGCCCTCCAGGATGTGCTGCACAACCGCGAGCACCAGCCCAGTTTTCGCCACAACCCTTCCCACCCGCTTCCACCTCCGGATTTCCCCCATGTGCCTCTGCTGCAGCCTACGCTTTGCTATAGTGTGGACAATCCTGCCCTGCCCCGCCTGCTCATGTACAGGGATTCTTTCACCAACCTGATGATCCCATATCTGAGCGCCTGTTTCAGCCGCAGCGTATTCTTATGGACCCATGCCATAGACCCGCTTAGCATTCTTCAGGAAAAACCTGACGTGGTGGTGCTGGAGATTGCCGAACAGCACATCCGCAACCTGGCCTCAATAAAAACCTCCGTATTTCAAAAATACGATGCCCAGCCAACGCAGAATCATTGACTATTTCTTCAAAATTGCGGCCCTTGGGTTGCTCGCCTTGGCCGCGACCTACCTTCTGCGCCATGCGTGGCAGCTCGATGGTTGGCACCACAACGATGAACTGGCTCATGTGGATTATGTCTTCAGGCTGGCCCATGAACAGCGCTGGCCCCGCTCTCAGGACAAGGTAAGCCGGGAGCTGGTCGAATTTTCGGCACATCGATTTGGATATCCCCGTCCCGATGACCTTTCCTTGCCCGATTATGGCATAGGTCTTCAGGCTTTTAGCTACGAAGCCCACCAGCCACCCCTGTATTATCTCATGCTGGCCCTGCCCGAGGCGCTTTTTCACCGCCTCGGCTGCGCCCTGGATTTCAGGTTGCGTGCCCTGCGCCTTTTCACGGTGGTCCTCATGCTCGCCGGATGGGGGTTGTTTTTCCATGCCTTACGTCCCTTGGTTTTTCGGGGCTTCATACCGTCCTCTCAGGCGTGGCTGGCCACGGGTCTGCTGGCTTTTTTTTCAGCGGCCGATCATTACCACATCAGCAACGACCAGGCTGGTCTTTTGTGGGGCAGCCTCCTCACGCGCCAATGCCTCCTGATGGGCTTCCGGCCTTCGGCCACCCGTGGAGCCTGGGCCCTCGCCACAGCCCTCCTGGCCACGGCCACCAAAGCTTCCAATGCGTTGTGGCTGCTGCCGATTCTGGGGCTGGGTTTATCCGCCGTTTACACAGGTCTTGTCTCCTTCAGGGACTGGCTGCACTGGCGCAGGCTTATAGCACTCTGGCCCCTACTTTTGTGGCTACCTGCCCTGATGAGCCCCGACGCCAAGGGACCGCTCTCCGAAACCAGCCGGCTGTTTTCCATCATATCTCCTGGTTTATTCGATTCAAGCTTTTTCCTTCAGGCCTTCATGTCCAAAGCCATGGACTTCGCACCCTTAGGCCTCCGTTCCGGTCCCGGCTGGCCTCTTCTTCTCCTGGCTCTCCAGGCTTTGGCGGCCTTGCTCTGGACTTACCTCACCCCCCCTTTGCTGAGGTTCAATCCCGGCTTGTGGTGGCTTATGGTCCTTTGGCCTCTGGTCATCCTGGCAGCCGGTTACCTCAATCAACACGTTGGCAGTGTCTTCTGGTTCGAGTTCCGTATTTTTTCATCCTACTATCCGCTTCTTATTCTTTTCTTACTTCTGCCTTGGCCCCTATGGCGCCGCCTCATGGTTCCAGGCGGCCAGAAACCCTGCTTACCGCCCTCCTGATAGTGGGCAGTGAACCAAAAATTACTTCTTTTATTAATGGATTTCAGGGCGTGCCCCCCTGGGGCCGGCGGCCGGAGGGACGGCCTCCGCTTCGCCCGGCCGCCGCTTACCGCCGGCCCCAGGGGGTCGGGCTGCTCCGGGCTCCGCTCCCGCTCCGGCAATCCCTTCGCCCGCTGCGCGGGCTCAGGGCAGTGCCGGCGCCTTCGGCGCCGCCCTCCGCATCCCTCACGCAGGGTAGACCCGGTGGCTGAAAAGCTGCCTCCTGCGCCGTGTCGAAGCCCCGCCTTTGCATGGTTCACAGGGCCGAGGCTTTTTTCATGCGATGGCTTCCATGCCACAATTGGTTTTGAAATCCGGCCCTTTGATACGCCGCGCTTCGCGAGGCTACTCAGGGACCGGCAGTGGTACTCAGGAACCGGCCCTTCGATACGGCCAGCTGCGCAAGCCAAATCAGAGTCCGGAAATATCAGAAGCCGAGAGGATGCGGGGATTACAAAAACAAGGATTGGGCATAATTGTTATGCAGTCAGAATATTTCTAATTTTGCCACCCACTTTTGCATGTTATGAAAATCCTTGTTTGCCTAAGCAAAGTGCCGGACACCACCAGCAAAATCAGTTTTACGGACAACAACACCCGCTTCAATAGCCAGGGGGTGCAGTATATCCTAAATCCCTCGGACGAGTGGTATGCTTTGGTGCGGGCCATTGAACTGAAGGAAGCGAAACTGGCGGAGTCCGTATCGGCCGTGATGGTGGGCGGTGCCGAAGATGACGCGCTCCTGCGCAAGGCCGTAGCCATAGGCGCCGACACCCTCTACCGCATCAACGCTCAGCCGATGGATGCTTACAGCGTGGCACGTATGCTGGCAGATTTTATCAAAACCCAAGATTTTCAATTGGTGCTCACAGGGCGCGAAACCATTGACTACAATGGCGGCGAAGTACCGGCTTTGTTAGCCGAGATGCTCGGATGGGAGTTGGCCTCGCCCGTGAACAAACTGGATATTGTGGAAGGTAAAGCGCGCATGGAAAGCGAACTAGGGGCTCTCACCCAAGTCCTGGAAGCCGATTTGCCTCTGGTGATCAGCGCAGCAAAAGGCATGGCTGACCAGCGTATTCCCAACATGTGGGGCATCCGCAATTCCAGGATGGCCGTGATTCAGGTGGTGGAACCTCAACCCGTGGAACCCCTGGTGCGCTTTGTGAACTATGAACTGCCTCCGGCCAAAGGTCAAGTAAAAATGATACCGGCCGACCAGCCCGAATTGCTGGTGGATTTATTGCACAACGAAGCCAAAGTGATTTAATCCCAATATTTATTTCTTTATTATCCCTTTAAAATGAACATTCTGGTATTTGCAGAAAGCCAACACGGCGCTATCAAAAAGTCCGGTTTGGAAGCCGTCACCTATGCGGCCCGCACAGCTTCCCAGCACCAGGGAACAGTGACGTGCTTGGTGGCCGGCGTGGATGAAAACGTGGCCTCCGGGCTGGGAGCCTATGGCGCTCACAAAGTGTTGAAGATGGAGAGCCATCCGGACGCTTTGGGCCTCTCGGATGCATTGTCAGAAGCCATCGCAGCCACTCAAGCCCGCTTGGTGGTGCTGGCCTATGATGCCCTGGGCCGGCATCTGGCTCCGCGTCTTTCAGCCCGCCTGGGTGCGGCTCTCATATCCGGCGCCTCAGGTTTACCCGAAATACAGGGCGATACTTTGAGGGTGCGCAAAAGTGTATTTTCTGGAAAAGCTTTTGCTACTTTGGAATGTTCCACTCCCATTAAAATTTTGGCATTCTCCCCCAACACCTTAGCGCCTGAGAAAAAGGAAGGTACTGCGGAGGTGGTCTCTTTTTCTCCTGCCACCAGAAACAGCCGCATTCGGGTCATTAAAACGGAAGAAAAGCAAGGCGAAGTGGCGCTGCCAGATGCCGAAATCGTGGTTTCGGCAGGCCGTGGTCTGAAAGGTCCTGAAAACTGGGGTATCGTGGAAGACTTGGCCCATGCCCTGAATGCCGCCACAGCCTGCAGCCGTCCGGTGGCCGATATCGGATGGCGGCCGCACCACGAGCACGTTGGCCAGACAGGTCTCACCGTGAGGCCCAACCTATATATTGCTATAGGCATCTCAGGGGCCATCCAGCACTTGGCCGGGGTGAACCAGAGCAAAGTGATTGTGGTTATTAACAAAGACCCGGAGGCGCCCTTCTTTAAAGCTGCAGATTATGGCATTGTAGGGGATGCTTTCGAAGTGGTGCCCCGCATCACCGAGGCGGTGAAGAAGCTCAAGGCCGGGGCCTGAGCACTTCGCGGGTTCGGAAAGCATTTCAGAAACATCCGTCTGCGCAACGCGTCCACCTTTTTATTTTGATTATCGAGAGCCAGCTCCGAAATTTGCGGAGGTCGGTTTAGGAATGAATTATTTGGATTTTGAAGAGCCTCTCCGCCAACTCACGGAGGAACGGGAAAGAATGGCCGAACTGGCAGCTAGCACAGGTATTTCAGCCGCCGATACGCTGCAAAGTATCGACGAAAAGATTGAGCAACTCACCCGCGACATTTACAGCCAACTGACAGCCTGGCAGAAGGTGCAGGTGAGCCGGCATCCGGATAGGCCTTACGTGCTGGCTTACATGACAGCCCTGAGCGAAGGATCCTTCATTGAATTGCATGGCGACCGGGGCGTTAAAGATGACAAAGCCATGGTGGGGGGCCTGGGCATGGTAGAGGGCCAGCCGGTGATGTTTGTGGGCCAGCAGAAAGGTATCAACGCCAAGATGCGCATGATTCGGCGTTTTGGCATGGCCAACCCCGAAGGTTATCGCAAAGCCCTTCGGCTTATGCGTCTGGCCGAAAAATTCAATATCCCGGTGTGCTGCCTCATCGATACCCCTGGAGCATATCCGGGACTGGAAGCAGAAGAACGCGGCCAGGGAGAAGCCATCGCTCGAAACATCTATGAAATGTTTGGTCTTCGGGTGCCTATTGTGGTCTTCATCATTGGGGAAGGGGCGTCCGGGGGCGCTTTAGGCATCGGGGTGGGCGACAGAGTGTACATGCTTCAATATACCTGGTATTCGGTGATATCGCCCGAAAGCTGTTCCAGCATTTTGTGGCGCAGCTGGGACTTTAAGGAAAAGGCCGCGGAGGCCCTGAAGCTGACTGCCGATGATATGCTGGCCCTGGGCTTGGTGGATGGTGTGGTGCCTGAACCCCTGGGTGGGGCCCATCGTAAGCCCGAGGAAGCCTTTGCGCAGGTGAAAAAAACGCTCTTGGAAGCCCTCCAGGATCTGCGACGTATCAAACCTGAAAAGCTGGTGGCCCAAAGACGTGAAAAATTTTTAAAGATGGCGGTGTATTTAGAAAAATAAATTCGTCCATGAGTTCTGAACAATTTCTTGAAATCCTTCCAGGGGCCCTGCCCACCGCACGTCTACATGCTTACCTTTTGGCCGGCGTGGCGCCGCGGCCCATTGCTTTTGCATCAACCTTAGATAAAGAAGGGCGGCCTAACCTGGCTCCTTTTAGTTTTTTCAATGTGTTTGGCAGTCGCCCCCCCCTGGCTATTTTCTCACCTGCCCGACGCGTAAGGGATAATACCACCAAAGACACGTTAGAAAACGTAAAAGAAGTGCCTGAAGTGGTGATCAATGCTGTGAATTTTGCCATGGTGAATCAGTGCAGCCTGGCCAGCACGGAATATCCGCGTGGGGTGAATGAATTCCTGAAGGCCGGCCTCACGCCCATACCCTCTGATTTGGTGCGACCTTTCGGCGTGGCCGAAAGTCCATTCCGTATGGAATGTAAGGTGCGCGAAGTGATCGAAACCGGCACTGAAGGTGGAGCCGGAAATCTCATTGTCTGTGAAATTCTGAAAATTCACATCCGGCAGGATGTTTTGGACTCTGAGGGTCAGATTGACCAGCATAAAATTGATCTGGTGGCCCGGCTGGGCAAGGATTGGTACTGCCGGGCTTCCGGCGCGTCGCTTTTTGAAGTCGAAAAACCTTTAGCCCGCCTGGGTGTGGGCATTGATAGTCTCCCGGAGTCCGTGCGCACCAGCCCAATACTCACGGGCAACGAACTGGCACGCTTAGGTAACGTGCCGCAACTTCCCTCTCCGGAAGCTGTGTCGGAATTTGTGGGGTCCGGCCGACTCGAGGAATTGGCTGCGCGGTTGGGTTATTCTCCGGGTGAAATGGCTGTGAGGGCCCACGAAGCAGCCTCTAAATTGTTAGCCGAAAACCACGTGGAGGAAGCCCTTTTGCTTTTGATGGCTACAGCCCGGGAAGTTTTATCCGATAAAACGGTCTGATGAATGGCCGGACCTATCATTTACAATGTCACCATCAATGTGGATGATGAAATCCGGGAAGAATGGCTGGATTGGATGCGTCGGGTCCATATTCCCGATGTGATGAACACCGGCTGCTTCACCAGCTGGCGCCTGTGCCGGCTATTGGTGGAGGAAGAAAAAGGGACCACATTTGCCATCCAATACACCGCGGCCTCTTTGGAAGATTTTGAAAAATACCAGAAAAACTTTGCCGCTGAACTCCAAAGACAGCACAGCGAAAAATTCAGGGATCGCTTCGTAGCCTTCCGAACGCTTCTGGAGCAGTTGGAATGAAAAACTTTGCTGCGCGCAAAAGCTTCGGACAGCACTTCCTGAAGACCGATTCCAAAGCCTGGCAGATAGCGCAAGTCCATTTAGAACACGCGGGCGCCCTCCCGGTGCTGGAAGTGGGTGCCGGCCTAGGCCACCTGACCCGGTATCTCACCTCAGCCCGTGACCTCGAAATCGTGGAATTGGACAGCCGCTGCATTCCCCATTTATTAAAAAGCTACGGCACGGTGGCGCGCATCGTGCATGGAGATTTTCTGGAAGTTTTTCCGGATGCATTCGATCATCCGGAATATGCCCTTGTCGGGAATTTCCCATACAATATTTCATCCCAAATTCTTCTAAAGATTTTGGACCATGCACCGCGGGTACCCCTGTTCACCGGCATGTTCCAACTGGAGGTGGCCCGGCGCCTGATATCGACGCCCGGATCCCGTGAATACGGTATTCTCAGCGTTCTGCTTCAGGCTCAATACGAGGGGCGGATCCTTCTGCATCTCAGACCCGGAGATTTTCAGCCGCCACCGGCCGTTCATTCAGCCGTCATTCTTTGCCAACGTAAAGAAAATTTTCTCTTGCCTTGCGCGGCGGAGACTTTGCGCCGCGTAACCCGGGCCGCTTTTGGCCAAAGACGCAAAATTCTGCGCAACAGCCTGGGCCGTGAACTTCCTGCTTTGCTTCCCTATTTGGCACACCATAATCTGGAAGAAAAAAGGGCCGAACAATTGTCATGGCAGATTTACGTGGAGCTTGCTCTGGAGCTGGAGGAGGAGGGTTGATTCTCCGCAGGAAATCAGGCGCTTTTTGTGGAACTTTCCAACCATCCTTAACTTTGTAAAAAAAACTTCAACCGGATTTATGAAAAAAGTGCGTCTGGAGGTTTTGGGTCTATCGCAGAGTCAGGTACAAGAATCTTCCTACGCCCTTGTTCTGGGAGACGAGGCCGGCGAACGAAGGCTTCCTATCATCATTGGCAGTTGGGAAGCGCAGGCCATTGCGCTCAAATTGGAAAATCTGCCCACTCAACGGCCCCTTACCCACGACTTGTTCAAAAACTTTGCCGAAGCCTTTGGTATCCAGTTGGTGGAAGTGGTGATCAACAATCTGCAGGAAGGTATTTTTTACAGTGTGCTCATATGTGAAAAAGAAGGCGAACGCGTGGAAATTGATTCCCGTACCTCCGACGCCATAGCTTTGGCGCTGCGCTTCGATTGCCCTATTTATACTTATGATTTTATTCTGAGTTCCGCCGGTATCGCCGCCCAGTCTCTCAGGGAACCTGCTGAGGGCGGCGAAGAAGGTGAAGCCATGCAGGAATCCTTTGAAAAATCCGGTGCTTTAGAAAACTTAACGGTAGCGCACCTGAAAGAAAAACTCAAAGAAGCGGTGGAAAGCGAGAATTACGAACTGGCCTCCCGCATCCGGGATGAATTGAAAAAAAGAAAAGCCCTAGACGGCTGAATGAAATCTGTTGTAAAATTATTCCTACCCCACCGGTGGGTCCTCCGAAGGCTTGTTTTTTTCCTGGGCTTGGCGGCATGTCCCGCACTCTGTGCTGCCCAGGCCGAAGGAACCGCACTCCCTCAAAGCGGAAATGGCACTGGTATTATAGAGGATTTACTCCGCGGTGTCCTGGGCCTGGGTTTTTGCATCGGTCTTTGTGTGCTCTTTAGCACCCATCGGCGTCGTATCCCTTGGCCCTTGGTGGCTAAGGCTTTAGTGCTGCAACTGGGGATTGCCCTTCTTGTACTCAAGGTGCCGGCCGCGCAAAAAATGTTTGAGTGGGTGAGCAAGGCTTTTGTGAAAGTTTTATCCTTCTCCTCGGAAGGGGCTTCCTTTCTTTTTAAATCTTTTGGTTTAGGTGTGATGGAGTCGCCTCTACAAAATTTTGCATTCGTCATTTTGCCGGTGATCATCTTTTTTTCGGCTTTATCCAGTGTGCTGTTTTTTTTGGGGGTATTGCAAAAAGTGGTGTTGGCCTTTGCCTGGCTGATGCGTAATACACTGAAAATTTCCGGATCGGAAAGCTTAGCGGCCGCTGCAAATATTTTTCTGGGACAAACGGAAGCCCCATTGCTCATAAAACCTTATATACCCGGCATGACCCGCAGCGAATTAATGTGTCTTATGACCGGCGGGATGGCTACCATTGCGGGCAGCGTTTTTGCGGCCTACGTGGGCTATCTGGGGGGCAGTGATCCCCAGGCCCAAATTTTTTTTGCTAAGCACCTACTCACCGCCAGCGTTATGAGCGCTCCGGCAGCTGTGGCAGCGGCCAAAATCCTGGTTCCTGAAACCGCTGCCATAAACCAGTCCCTGGAGGTGAACCGCGAAAAAATCGGCGCCAATTTTCTGGATGCGGTATCAAATGGCACCGCCGATGGTATCCGCTTGGCCATCAATGTGGCGGCTATGCTTCTCGTTTTTATTGCTTTTGTGGCCATGATCAATTTTATTCTCGCCAAAGTGGGCCTCTGGACCGGTTTGAATACACTGGTTCAATCCATCTCGGGAGGCCGCTATGCGGAGTTCAGCCTGGATAGCCTCTTGGGTATTTTGGGGGCGCCGATCAGCTGGCTTCTGGGTGTTCCAAGAGAAGATATGTTTGTGGTAGGCCAATTATTGGGCCAAAAAACCGTCCTCAATGAGTTTTACGCATATGCCCAGTTGGGTCGCCTTCTTCAAACCCCGGGCAGTTTCACCCACACCAAGTCTGTCCTCATGTGCACATACATTCTTTGTGGCTTTGCCAACCTGGCGTCCATCGGTATTCAGATTGGAGGGATTGGGGCCCTGGCCCCATCCCGCAAAAGCGAGTTGGCTTCATTGGGGTTTCTGGCCTTACTGGGAGGCACAGTAGCCTCTTTATTCACGGCCGTGCTGGTGGGCATGGTGTACGGTTTGTAACCTTTGCACGGTGAATTTTTTCAGAAATAATTTAGACAAGGCTCAAAGTCCGTATTTAAAACAACATGCCCAGAACCCCGTCTTCTGGCAAACCTGGCATCGCGCGGTATTTGAAGAGGCCCAGCGCCGCGACTGTTTGGTAATACTTAGCATTGGCTATGCCACATGCCACTGGTGCCATGTGATGGAACATGAGAGCTTTTCCGATCCGCTCGTGGCCGAAGTAATGAATGCCCATTACCTCTGCATTAAGGTGGACCGTGAAGAGCTACCGGATGTGGACGCCTATTATATGGATGCCGTCCAGGCCATGGGAATACCCGGAGGCTGGCCTCTCAACCTCATTTTATTATCGGATGGCCGTCCGGTTTTCGGCGGCACGTATTTCCCGAAACAAAGATGGCTGCGCCTTTTGCAGGACCTTGCTGAACTGTACAAAAGTGAAAAAAAACGCTTTCTGGAATATGCTGAACAACTCGCTCTCGCCCTCCAGGAATATGGACCCACCGGAAGTCGCGTTCCCCAGCAGACGGATGAATCCCAGCTGAAAGAAGCACTGAATACTTTATTCCAGCAATTTGACACGTCGTACGGCGGGCTTAAGAAAGCCCCTAAATTTCCGGTACCCGTGTGGTGGAATTTCGTGTTAGACTATGCCCTTTTACATCAGCGCCCGGACCTGGCAGATCATGTGCATTTCACATTAGGAAAAATGGCTTTGAGCGGACTTAGGGATCATGTGGAAGGCGGATTTTTCAGATATTCTACGGATGCGGCTTGGCACATCCCCCATTTTGAGAAAATGCTCTATGACAATGCTCAGCTCATCAGCCTCTTTTCCAGGGCTTATCGCCACAGGCACATTCCATTATATAAAGATGTAGTGAATACCACCACAGCCTGGCTGGAAGCCCGGCTGCAGCTACCCAATGGCCTGTATGCCAGCGGACTGGATGCCGATTCGGCAGAGGGGGAAGGCGCCTACTATACTTTTAGAGAAGAAGAATTAAAAAATTTGGGGGGAACTGAATTTTCCTGCATGGCCGAAGCTTTGGGAATACTTCCTGAACTTCGGTGGGAGGGCCGGTATCATGTTTTTCCCAAAAAATTGTTCGATGCCTTTCCTGCTGAAGGAAAAGATGCGACATATTACACCCATGTGTGGACAGCTCTGCGGACACTTCGTCAGGACCGCCCGACGCCGGCGCTGGACGACAAAGCTTTGCTGGGCTGGAATGCCTTGCTCGTCAAAGCCTTTGTGGAAGCGGCATGGGCTTTCCCAAAAGCGGGTTTTGAGGAAAAAGCACAAAATCTAGCCCAAAGGTTAAAAGACCATTTTCTGTCTGAGAAGAACCGGCCTTTGCGTTGTTGTTATCCGGATGGCACCCGTATCTCAGCCCGTTCCGATGATCTGGCTCTGGCTATTGAGGCCTTCATTTATCTGGCAGCCCTCACCGGCAGCGATGCCCACTGGCAGCTGGCTGTTCAGCTCATGAACTTGGCTTTGGAGACATTTGGCGATCCTGCAGAGCCATTTTTCCGAATGACTTCCTTGCAGGAAAATAATCTTTTGCCCGCGCCGCTTTATGAAACCGAAGATTCTGTCATTCCTTCGGCCAACGCTGTCATGTGTGGAAATTTGATGTACTTAGGAATTTTTACAGGGAATACGGCCTGGATAGAAAATGCATTGCGGATGTTAGAGGCCATCCGCCCGATGGCCTACCGCTACCCAGGCGCTCACGGCTTGTGGCTATCCTGGCAAAGCCTTCTGCCTGAGGGTCCCGCTATTTCTGCACTCACCAATCGGGCCCCGGATAAATGGATGGAAGTGGCACAATGTTACAGGCCGGGAGTATTGCCCATAAAAGGATCCGAAACTTCAGCATGGCCTTTTATTGCGGAAAAAAGACGGGCCCCCGGAAGTTGGCATCTGTGCAACGTACACACCTGTCTTCCCCCTGCCGCCCACTTTTGCGCATCATCAGAAGACTAGGAAAACCTCTGATTAAAGGATTTTTTCCTAATCGGGCAGAAAAACTTGGAAAAGCCTTCTGATTTTCCTAACTTTGACTTGAAATTAGCATAAACATGAAGAAAGTTGCCTTTTCCATTTTAAGTCTTTCAATTGGGGCCTTGGCCGTTCAAGCACAAACGCTTCAGGGCCTCACAAAAAATGCCGTTTCCGGCGTGGCCTTGAAAACTACCAATTACAAATACACCGGGGAAGAAATTCTTCCGGCGCTCATCGCCCCCGCCGCGCCTTATGTTTCGGCAGCTTACGACCAGTATGAGAAAGCCATGAACGAGGTGACAGCCGTAAAAATTGGGACCACCCGTTACGATTTACAGTCCAATTATGCAGTGGCCAACCGGATAAAATTTTATCCGGATAAAACCGTCACTTGTGTGTGGACCATGTCCCTCACAGATGGTGGATGGCCCGACCGCGGCACTGGTCTTAATTACTGGAATGGCACCTCCTGGGCCTATCCGGATCCAGGACCCACCAGCCGCATAGAAACCGTTCGTATCGGCTGGCCCACGCTGGACTTCGTGGAAACAGTGAATAAAAAGGAATTTGTAATTTCCCACAATGCCGCCAATCCCTCCCTTCATATTATTGGACAAGCCAACAAAGGCTCCATGGCCTGGACCGGTGAAGCCGACATCACCCAATTACCCACCCTGTGGCCCCGTTGCAAGACCGGCGGGCCCGACGGCAGCACCATCCACTGCATTTCCACTACCGACCCAAGCGGGGCGCCCTATCAAGGCATTTTGGCAGCCAATGTTTACGCACGCAGCTTAAATGGTGGCGCCACCTGGGATCAGACCATGGTTATTCTGCCCGGCATGGACAGCACCCAAACCTCGGGAGGTGGCGGTGATACCTACGCCATCGACGTGCGCGGAAATACTGTAGTTGCGGCCTTCTTCAACACTTTTGAACCCAGTTTCATTCTCAAATCCACCGATAATGGCAACACTTGGACTAAAACAGTCTTTGTAAATACCGGATTCGGGAAGTACAATGTGGACGGCCAAATCAGTGACGTGAACGGGGATATGATACCCGACACCGTGACCAGCACCGATCAGGCCGGCACCGTCATTTTAGATCAGAATAATGTGGCTCATGTCTTTTTTGGAGCCATGCGCTATCTGGATGATGTAGATACCGGCGGCACTTATTCCTACTTCCCCGGCACAAGCGGACTTTTCCATTGGGCTGAAGGCATGAGCCAACCTGCCTTGGTGGCAGATCTTGTGGATGAAAACGGAAACGGTACGATTGATATTGCCGGCACCAGTGAAATTGCTACTTACTACACATCTCTCACTTCCCATCCCACAGCTACCATTGGGCCTAATGGTGAAATAGGGGTAGGCTATTCCGGTTTTGATGAATCCCGCATGAGCGCTAACCAAACCCAAAAGCTACGGCGACTTTATTTCATTAAATCCACCGATGGGGGCACCACCTGGTCGGCGCCCCAGCAAGTTGCTGAGGCCGGGGACGAATTTGGAGAATATATGTATGCCACTCTGGCTCCCAACAGCGACAATAACATCCGCCTTTGGGTACAAAGAGACTACGAGCCTGGTTTGATTGTTCGCGGCGATCAGGACAGTCCCGACAACAACGACATCCTGTATTTGCAACTCACCTGGGATTTCCAAGATGCTCTCGTAGGTATCAAAAATGATTTCCAACTCGCCCGTCAAGCCAGACTCCAGCCCAACCCTGCCAGGGATGTGACTTACCTTTCAGCAGACCTTGTGAAAGGGGGTCTTTTCTCCATCCAAATTATGGACAACACAGGCAAAATCATTCAGCACAATACACAGTCTTTATCCGCCGGCCTTAACAGCATTCCACTCTCGGTGGAAAGCCTGTCCAGCGGCTTGTACCATGTTGTGCTGCAAAATGCAGAAGGGAGGATTTCCATTCCTTTAATTCGGAATTAAAAAAATGAACCTTAAGTTGAGCCGGCGCATAGCCGGCTTTTTTATTTTTGTGAAGTGAATTAAAAAAAATGATGAGAAAATTTATTTACGCAACCGCCCTATCCGTGGCGATAACCCCCCTGAAGGCCCAGCGCTTGACCGAAAGCCCCAGCCGGCTTCCGGTAGGGAAAATCCACCAAGCTCAGGTATTTGACCTGACGCGTCTTCGTTCCGTGAATCCCCAATTGAATAAAGCGCCGGAGTTTCGCTGGCTGAATTATGGCCTTCAGCTGGACCAGTTTTTCTCTCCTAACGCGGCGGAAGCCTGGTTTATGCACAACTTCCCCGATTCAACGGTGATTTTGGGCGTCACATCAACAGGAGAAGTCGTGTATCCTTGGATTCACAAAACAGCCACCATACTGGACCCTAAAAACATGCCGGATCCCTGGATTACGCCTTCTACTTCCTACACATTGGATTCTTTGGGCATAGTGTATGCCTATTTAAGGTCTCTGCCGCCCAGCGTGGTGGACAGCGTCATCGTTGAAATCATAAAACATGACAACAATCTGGTGTATACGGGTATTGGCGGAAGCTACACTTGGCAGGACATCGAGTATGAATTTGCTACCAACAGGGTGAAACCTTATCAGGTCATCAAAAGGATTGCTGTGCCTCTCACCCAAAACGACAGTACTTCTTTTGCCTCGGAAATTTTCATTCCGGTAACAGGCGTACCTGTCCAGCCCGGAAGTAACCGTATTGGCGCGGTGGTTTCCTATAAACCCGGCTTTAGCTACACGATCACGGACTCCTTGGACAACCTGAACCAGTTTTACCAAATGTCACTTGAACAAAATGGAGCGAGCACAGATCCAAATTATTATGGAACTCCTGGAGACGCCAACTCCGATCTGAATTGTTCCTTTATTCTGCCGGTTTCCGTGCGGTATAATTATAATCCCAATGGTTGGAACGGCTACTTTATTCCCACTTGGGCTTTTGCCACCGGTTACCGCTATGAGCACCACCTCATCGAATTTGGACTCACGGCAGATTTAGCCTCTGTCAAAACCTCCGATCCTTTGGTGGAGTTATTTAATGCTCTTCCTGTTCCAGCTGACGAAGATCTTACACTGAATATCCAAATGCATAAAGCCGCTTCGGCCCATGTGAAAATTTACGACCTGGCCGGGAAACTTCTCCTTCAACAAAATCTTGGCCATTTGCAGGCCGGATTTAACAGTGTGCCGGTACCGGTCAGTGCCTTGCCCACCGGGGTTTACAACCTCACGCTGCACACGCCGGCAGGAACCTCCAGCCGCAAGATTGTTGTAAAGCACTAAACTATTAATTTCTCATAAACATTAAAAAAGCCCCTTAAAGGGGCTTTTTTATTTTGGATCCAGTGTGTCCTATTTGGGGGCTCCGTGTTTCTTATACCGTATTCTATCGAATCGAAGAGAAAAGGTTTTATTAAGCTGAGAGTTTTAAATTCTTTATTTTGGTTTTTATTGAAGGATAAAAGAACCCCTCGAAATTATCCGCTGCCCTTCGATCACTTTCAAATGGTACGGACCGGACGGGAAACCCTGCACATTTAGGGTGATAGGCCATTGTGTCACCGCATGTTGAGCTACCTGACGCCCCGTGGCATCCGTGATGACCAACACACCGTGCGATTGCCATCCCTCCACACCTATGTGCAGAACATCACGGGTAGGATTAGGCCAGAGGCGCATTGGCAATCCGGGATAACTTTCTGAAAGACCGGAGCTGTATTCTAATTCCAGTTCGTCCACCCATAATGTGGAATTATTTTTCCCTGCACAAGCCAAAAGGTTGCTAAAATTGTAGCCGGCGCTGGACACACAAAGAATAATAAGAGAATCCGGCACCAGGGTGGTGGAATAATACGTGATAGGCATATCGAATGGGGTGTAGGCCGCCACAGAATTTTTAATTTTCATGGCAGCGCGACCCACCGTATCCCTTACGGCTCCATTGCGCTTCATCAGGGCGATAAGAATCTCAGCCGAGTCGCCCTGAACAGGGCTGTATTTATACCAGCCCTTAAAGCGCGTAGGTTTTTCCGTGAAGGGCACGCCTAAAAATGCCGCCGGAGGCGCCGTCTGAACCTGTATTGTGGCCAATACCCCCGGAATAAAAATATTCAAGGCTACCAGCGTGTTGGATTTGAGTTCGGCGGCCAGATTGCTTTTGGCATCGCTGGTTTTGGTGACAGTGACAGGAACCCCCAGGCTGGTGAGGCTGTTCAAGGTTTTGAGCATCGTGCCGGCAGGCTCTTCATAGCTGCCCATATTGTTCCAACTGTCCAAATTGCCGTTGTCAATCTGGGTCTGAGCCGAAAGGGATCCATATCCCCACAAGGCCGAAATGCAAAACAGTGTAAAGGTTTTTTTCATATATTAAAAATAAAGCAGTCAAATTTACAACGATAAGCCCAGTTGTAGCATCCAGGTCCGGGGTTCGGACGGGCTCATGGGCCGAAGAGCGTAAGCGCGGTTGGTAATGTTGTTCACAATCCAGGCCACGCGCCAGGTCTCACCTAATATGACACCCACCCGCGCATCGCCCACGGTGTTGCCGGTTTCCCGATCTCTATAATGCCGAATGCCCGTAGCAAAAGCTGTCGGCGTATCCAGATCATAGAAAAAGCGGTCAATAGATTGCATTTTACTGTAATATCGGACAGAGAAGCCGGCAAAGAGTTGGTGGCGGTTTTTCCGGCCCAATTTCACATTCAACTGGCAATCCCACTTCACTAAGTGCTGAATCCGGTATTTCAGAATGCGCCGGGCCGTGTCGCCCACAGTGGAATTGAGGTAGGTGATGGTGTCTTTATTGGGCAGCCAGGTGAGACGTGCATACACATAATCCGGCGTGAGGGTTTGGGGCAGGGTGTAGGTATAGCCCCCGAACATTTGAAATTCTACACGGTCCGAAAACTTGCCCGAACCGGCCACAGAGGCTTCCAGACCCCACACCCGCGCCTTGCCTGTATTGAGGAACCTGAATCCCAGATCTTTGGAAATATTGCCCGTTTGGCCCCAACGACCGGAATTAAATTCCACAAAATTTTCATAATGTTGATAAAACCCGCACAGATCCACAAACCCACCAAAATTGCGGATTCTATACAGTTGCTTTATTCCGACTTCGGCGCTCCAGCTGTTTTCCGGCAGGAGATCCGGATTGGGGAAAAAACCGAAGCCGCCCACATTGGTGAGAATGTAACGTTCGCCAATGCTGGGGAAACGAAAACCCTGGCCCCAGGAGCCCCTCAGATACGTTGCTTCGGTGAGCATGAGATTCATCCCCGTTCGAAAAACAGGTTTTCCACGTTCCAAACCATTGATCTCAAAATATTCAAAACGGGCTCCGCCCAGCACCGTCAAGCGCTTGAACATTTTTTTTTCCAGTTGCAAATACAGGGCGGCATTTTGTTGATGACTGCGGTTGCCTCCACCAGGCAGCCCAATGAAAATCCGGCTGGAGGCCGAAGTATATTGGCCTGAAAGCCCTGTTATTAAGTTGAATCCGATTTTTTTAAAAAACCTTTGATACTGATATTCCGCGAAGAAATTATGGCTTTGAGAAAATTGATCTTTATCGGCGTCGTTGTGGCTCAGGAAATATCGGCCCCGTGCGGTGTGACGATCTCCAGATTTGGCGTAATGGGTGATGAAAGGATCTAAATACACCAGCACATCTTTATAATTGTAAAGCGAACCCGGAAAAGAAACATACATCCCGGTGGTGTCATCGTACCAGAAGTAACTCTCGGCCTGGTGCTGCACCATTACATTTCCGCTCAGGCCGTACACCAGCCCTTCTACTTTTTGATTGCGATGGCGCACCGAAAAATTTATTCTTCCGCGCCGGTCATAGCGGCCTTTATTTTTGGGATTCAGATCAGAGGGCTTTACGAAGGTGGTGTCGGGTTTTAATTTTTCAGGCCCCACAAATCCATTTTCAAAATAGAAATTGCCTCCGATGACGATATCCCAGCTTCCCTGCTTGCGGGCGTGATTGAATCCCAATCCCGAAAAAAACGGAACCCGTCCCTCCAGAAGCCGGTCGCGCGAGCTATACCACCGGCGGCCCTTAGGCAATTCATACAAGCCGCTGAACACGTTCACACGGGTTTCAGGCTTTTCCTTGGCAAAAGCGGTGCGCACATTGATGACGCCATTCATGGCCATGGAACCATACAGCACGCTGGAAGCGCCTTTGAGCACTTCAATCTGTTCCACATTTTCCACAGGCAGCAATTCCCATACAGGCCGGCCTACATCCACCCGCATCAGAGGCATATCGTCCACCAAAATCAACACCCGACTTCCCAAGCCGCTGCTGAAACCGCTTCCTCCGCGCACCTGAGGTTCGTTATCCACAACGGCCACACCGGGGGTTTGTTCCACGGCCTTATCCAGGGTGATGGTGTTTTTGTTCTGAATGAGCGTGGGTTGTATCACGTCCACCGTCGTGGTAAGTTCCTGTTGTTTTTGTTCGTAACGTCCGGCCGATACCACCGTGGTTTCCAAAAGCCGGGCCCTACGCATCATCTCTACATTCAAAACTGTCACGCTGTGAGCCTTCGCCTCCACCAGACGAAATTCTTTTTCATACCCCACGGCCGAAAAATTCAGCCGGGTGAGGCCGGGCTTTAGTTCAATGGAAAATTGACCCTGGATATCCGAAACGGTGCCTTTGCCACTTTCTCCAATGGTGATATGGACAAAAGGCAGAGGTTCTTTTGTCTCGCCATCGATGATACGGCCTTTAATCGTTCCATTTTGGGCTAGGGCCGGTTGGGAGAGGAAAATGCTGCAATGGGTTAATACAAAGGGTATAAGTAATCTCATTCTGAATTTGGGACACTGCAAACCTAAACAAATTCTTAATGGCGTTAATGAAGGGCATCAGGGTGGCCCTCCGTCCCCCCGGAGTTATTTCCCTAAGACGGAAGCCAAAAAGCGGCCCGTTTGGGATTCCGAATGGGCGGCCACCTCCTCTGGCGTACCGGAAGCCACCACGCGGCCCCCTTCTGGCCCACCTTCGGGTCCAAGATCCGTGATATAATCACAGCACTTTAAGACTTCCAGATTGTGCTCAATCACCAAAATCGTGTGCCCTTGATCTAAAAGGGCTCCAAAGGCCCCCAGCAGCTTGTGGACATCATGAAAATGAAGACCTGTGGTGGGTTCATCAAAAATGAATATTTTTTTTCCGGAAGAAGTCCCCGGACGCGCCAGAAAATAGGCCAATTTTACCCGCTGGGCCTCGCCACCGCTGAGCGTGGAAGCCGACTGGCCCAGCCTCAGGTAGTCCAAGCCTACCGCCTGCAGTGGCGCAAACAAACCAGCGATTTTGCGACCAGCCGGGTCCGGGGCAGCGGCAAAAAAGCGCTGTGCCTCGTCCACGGTAAGATCCAGAAGTTCGGCGATATTTTTTCCCTGGTAACTCACTTCCAGAACTTCGTCTTTATACCGACGACCTTTGCAGGCTTCACACAACAACTTGACATCGGCCATAAATTGCATCTCCACTGTGATGTGCCCTTCGCCTTCGCATTCCTCGCAACGCCCGCCCGGCACGTTGAAGGAAAAATGAAAAGCTTTCAGACCCCGGCTTTTGGCCGCGGGCTGATCTGCATAAATATGCCGGATATCATCAAAAATTTTTAGGTACGTAATGGGATTGGATCTTGAGGACATCCCAATGGGACTTTGGTCCACCAATTCGACCCCTGAGATCAGGGCATTTTCAGGAATTTCAAGAGTCTTATAGGGCAGAGGCGTCTCCGTGAGGGTATCCAAACCCAGTTTTCGCACAAGGGCCGGATACAAAATTTTTTTAACCAGAGTCGTTTTCCCCGAGCCGCTTACCCCGCTCACACCGCTCATCACGCCCAAAGGCACAACAAAATCAATATTCTGCAGGTTGTGACCGCGGGCGCCGGCAAGATGTATAGCGCTCTTCCAGGTGCGGCGCTGGCTAGGCACAGAAATTTTCCGCCGGCCCGTCAGATAATCGGCCGTAAGCGTTTGGACATCAGCCAATCGGGAAGCCGGACCTGAGAACACCACTTCCCCTCCCTTCCATCCAGCCTCGGGCCCCATGTCCACTAAAAAATCTGCCGACTCAATCATATCCCTGTCATGCTCTACTACGACAACGGTGTTGCCATCGTCCCTAAGTTTTTTCAAAGACCCAATGAGCCGGTGGGTATCGCGGGGATGCAAACCGATGCTGGGTTCATCCAAAATGTAAGTGGCCCCGGTGAGGCTGCTGCCGAGGGAGGCCGCCAGTTGTATCCTTTGGGTTTCCCCGCCGGAAAGTGTTCGGGAGCGCCGGTTTAATGTCAGATAAGAAAGCCCTACATCGCAAAGAAATTGCAAACGGCTGCGAATTTCCTGAAGAAGATGACGGGCCACGGCTTCATCCGTTTCGGATAGAGACAGCTTATCAAAAAAAGCCGCCACCTGGCCGACAGGTTTTAACAAAAGATCTGTAATAGAAACGCCGCCCACCTTCACCCAAGAGGCATCCTGACGAAGGCATGTGCCACGGCAATCCGGACATTCCGTGCGACCGCGGTAGCGAGAAAGCAACACCCGGTACTGTATTTTGTAAAGTTGGCTTTCCACATCCCGGAAAAAATCATCAATGCCATAAGGTTTGCCTTGACAACCTTTCCAAAGAAGACGCTTCTGCTCATCTGTGAGATCTTGATAGGGTGTGTGAATTGGAAAATTCTGCTTCAAAGCATGCTGAATAAATTGCTGCTTCCACCACCCCAGTGTCTCTCCGCGCCAGCAAGCCACAGCGTCGTCATACACACTTCGGGTAGAATCGGGTACCACCAAATTTTCATCAATGCCCAAGACCCAGCCGTAGCCTTCGCAAGTGCGACATGCACCATAGGGATTATTAAAGCTGAATAAATTCACACTGGGCGGCTCGAATGTGAGGCCATCAGCTTCCAGACGATCGGAAAATTCGGCTTCCAGCACCCAGCCATCCTCTGTTTCTGTGAATAGCAAACAGCGTCCATGCCCCTCATACATAGCGGTCTCCGCCGAATCCACAATCCGGGAGAACCCCTCGTCATCTTTTTCTCCGGACTCAAAACGGTCAATCAGCAAAAAAGGTAGTTCCGAAGGCTCTTGAGGCAATACCCAATCCTCCATTCGAATCATTTTTCTCCCATCAAACAAACGGCTGAAGCCCTGAGCCATCAGCAATTCCACATCCCGGAATAAAGGTCGTTCTGGATGGCGGGGAAAAGGTACCACCAAAAGGCAGCGCAGGCCCAACTTTAATTTTTGAACATATCGGGCCACGTCCTGAGGCTGATGGCGCCGCACTTCCTTCCCAGAAACCGGGGAATACAAGCGCCCCACCCTGGCAAAGAGCAGTTTCAGGTAATCGTAAATTTCAGTGGAGGTCCCCACCGTGGAGCGTGCATTAGAGCTGACCACTTTTTGCTCGATGGCCACTGTGGGCGACAAACCCCGGATATCCTCCACATCCGGTCTTTCCATTCGGCCCAGAAACTGGCGGGCATAGCTGGAAAGGCTCTCCACATAGCGGCGTTGCCCTTCGGCAAACAAAGTGTGGAAGGCCAAAGAAGACTTTCCCGAGCCGCTGACACCGGTGATTACCGTCAAGCGTCCATGCGGGATTTTAACATGGACATTTTTTAAATTATGCGTGCGCGCTCCTACTATCTCGATATAATCCTCTGATTCAGGAGGGGACTTGTGCTTCGAACCCTTCGAAACCGTATCAGACAAAACAGCAGCCCCTCGATGTTTCATGCCTGCACAAAAATAGACTCCTCCTATCAACCGCTAAGGCCCGGGGAGGTTCACCGGGTCAGATACAGCCATATGGCATAGCCCAAACCCCAGACACCGTAAGCCAGCTTCAAAAGCATTCCGCTGAAAAAACCCGCCAGGCTGGCCCAGGCGCTGCGCAGGGATTGCCCCACCGAACGCGAAGCCAGCCACTCTCCCACAAAAGCACCGCAAACGGGCCCTAAAAGGATACCCCAGGGCGGAAAAAGAAATAACCCGACCACCATCCCGACTGTGGCACCACGGGTGGCCCAAGGGGAACTTTTAAAGCGCCGGGTGAAGTACACCGGCAACACATAATCGGCCACCGTAATCAAAGCCATCATGAGTCCGGCCCCCAGGCTCACCCACAGGGGCGGAGCATACAGTTCTGTGCCATACAAAAGCAGCAAGCCGGCAAATGTGAGGGGAGGGCCCGGAATCACAGGCAAAAAGGCACCCATCAAACCGGTGATAAAACATACGAAAGCTCCAACAACCCAAACGACTTCCATGCGTGCTTTTTGCTATTGGACGAAGATAAAAACATTTTGTTTTTTTAAAACCCATAAACGATTGCCCCGGAGGGACAACTGGTTTTGAGGAAAAGAAACTCTGTAGCCAGCAAGACGAAATAGGCCTTGCCGCTAATTGTCTTCTGCAATCATTGAAATTTTCATCAGGCCATGCCTCCCACTTCCAGCCTAAAACCCACCCCGTGAATGTTCGTGATTCGGACGCGTGGATCTTCTGCCAGATACTTTCGAAGTTTAGTGATAAAAACATCCAGACTTCGGCCGATGAAATAATCGCTCTTTCCCCACACGGCATTCATGAGAGTCTCGCGTTCGATAGTCTGCCCGGCACGCAGAGCCAGATACCTGAGAATCCGGGCCTCTTTGGCTGTAAGTTTTTTATGCAGTTGTCCTTTGTAATGTAATTCCAAGACACTAAATACGAGTTTAAAGTGTCCAATTTCCACGACATCCGGGTCTTGGTTTTTGAGGACTTCCTTATCCGGAGGCTGAATACGCTTCCGAATGTTGGCTATGCGCAGGATGAGTTCTTCGGGTTCATAAGGCTTGGTCACATAATCGTCAGCACCGAGGCGCAAGCCGCGCACTTTATCTTCCGTCATGTCGCGGGCCGTCACAAATATGATGGGCGCAAGAGGCTTCAACTTTCGGAGTTCTGCGGCGAGGGTAAAGCCATCTTTTTCCGGCATCATCACATCCAAAATGTACAAATCAAAATCCTTTTCATGCATCCAGCGTGTGGCTTCCGCGCCGTCGGAGGCCAATGTCACTTCGTAGCCCTGATCCTGCAACAGATCCTGAGTGATGAGGGCCAGATTGCTATCGTCCTCGGCCAACAGAATTGAAAACGGCGCATTATCTCTAAGATTCATGAACCCAAAAATACACAGCAGAAAGAGGGAAAGGCAACGACACCGTACCTTTGAAAGGCCGGATGAAGCCCACTCTGATTGCCGGTTTTTCTCCCCGGCCTGGACGCTACAGTCTGTTGGCCCTGCGCGCCCTTCAAAATGCCGGGCACCAGGTGCATTTAATGGGGCGTAAAAGCGGAGAATTCGAGGGCCGGCGCGTTTTTGGTCTGGGTGAGGCCCCACCGCCCGGACTTCGTGTGCACACCCTCACGCTGTATCTGAGAGCCGAGTTCCAAAGGCCCTTTTATCCTTGCTTTCTACAATGGCAACCCCATAGGATTATTTTTAATCCTGGCACGGAAAATCCTGAATTTGAAGATTTGTGCCATCGGGAGGGAATTGAAGCCCTCCGGGCCTGCACCCTGGTCATGCTGAGCACGGGGCAGTATTAAAAGCGGCTCAAAATATTTTTTACAGATTGGATGTAAGAACCAGGAAATAAATTCACATGCACCAGGAGCGGATACAGGTTGCATATGTCCACGCGTTTCTCCCACCCTGGGGATAGAGGATATTCGTTGGCATATCCTTCATAAAACTCATAATCAAACCCACCGAAAAGCCTTGTCATAGCAAGGTCCATCTCACGGTGGCCGTAATATACGGCCGGATCAAAAACAGCCGGGTCGCCTTCCAAAGTGCACAAAAAATTGCCGCCCCAAAGGTCTCCATGCAGCAGAGCCGGTGGCTCTTGAGGGAAAATTTCAGGCAGGCGCTTGTAAAGACTTTCAAATTTCTGAACCACACCGCCGTCGGCTTTGCCGTTATCCACCGCCCGCCGCAGTTGGGGCTCGAGCCTGAACCGGACAAAAAAATCCGGCCAGGACTCGACCCAGGCATTTCTTTGCGGCAGAGAACCCACAAAATTGTCATGGTCTAACCCAAATTTATCGGACGTGTGACGATGCTGGCGGGCTAGTCTTTCGCCAAAATCTTCCCAGAAGCCAAACGAAGGTTCCCCTTGCTCCAGATATTCAAGAATGATAAAACAATGGTTTTCGTCTTCGCCGGTGCCTATGACGTCCGGCACTTTTATCTCTCCGGCCGCTTTCAGAAGGTCCAAGCCGCGGGCCTCGGCATCAAACATGCCTTTATGCCGGCGGGCATCATTCCATTTCACGAAAAAAGGACCTGCGTTGGTGCGGAGGATAGCGGCCGCGTTGATGGAACCGCCGCCTTTGACATCATAACTTTCAATCGTAACGGACGTACCTAAACGATCCGAAACATTTTTCTCAACAAGAAGCCTGAATTCGGGCGTCATTATGAAGGTGAAATTGATTGTGCGAAATAAACAACCAGGGCTCTCTCTTGCAAGAATAACCAAGTTAGCCTTTTCACAAGGCTGTTCCTTACGACGGCCATAAACTCCCTAAGGCCAGTTTCTTTTACGTACTACTTACAACTTAATTGGCAAAAAAATCGACATGAACCCATACCACAAAACATTAAAAATCCAGGCCTAAAGCCTCCTATTGCCCGTATTCCTTCACATTGAGGCTGCCTTTTTTCTTGTTGTATTCTTTTCCAAACTTCATTCTTTTGCCTTCCTGGCTTCTTTCGTTGGGCGCCTTACCGCGGGTAAAATCCGGACACAGAACACCGGAAGAACCCCCTTTTTTACTACTGAACCGCCTGTTCATTAAAACCTTGAAAAAGAAAAAGCCATCGGGCTCCTGAGGATTGCCACGCGCTTTAACCCCATCCAAATAATCCGAAAAAGCATACACATAGCCCAGCTCCAAGGAAAGTGACCACCGCGGATGCCACCAGTACTCGGCTCCCAGGCCGGCTTGAAGGGCCGGACTCATCCACGCGGAGCCTGACTCCGGAGGCCCCCCTGAACGACTCAAAGGAAAGGCCCGGATGCCAGATATGCCGACCAGGCCGTAAGCGCTCCAGGGAGAAATGGCTTTGGGAAGTACTTCCGCACGAAATCCCTTCTTGGGCAGACTTTGATCCGGCAGAAAATACCACTCGCCTTGCAGTCCGGTCTGAAAGAAAGGGGACTCCACGGCCAATCCACGAGCTTTATTCTCCGGATTATAACTGTAGCGGTCATTTCCGCTCAGGACCCCTCCATTTACAAAAAACTTGGCGGAAACGTAACGACTGAATTTATACCGGACACCCAGCTGCGCATCAACCCGTGTGGAAAGCATATCGATATCCCTCGGACGGCGGCTCCCCGGTCCGGAGGTTCCGCCCAGATCGCCCATCAGAACGTTGGGCCCTAAACCCACACTCACCTGAAAGCGATTAAGGAATGGGGTGCGGGGCTGTTCGGATTGAGCCAAAATTTTGCAATACCCTAACGAAAAATTGGAAAATATGACAAGAAAGAGGTCTCGGAAAAAATTATTCAGGAGGGGGCTTGAAAGCCAAAGGTTGGCTACCTTAACAGGACGCATACCCTCAAAGTTTCACCAGGCGCGCGGTCTGCATGAAAGCGGCGTTGCGACACTGTATAATATAGACTCCGGCGGGCCAGGCAGATACATCCATGGCAAGAGCCCCGCTGGAGCGCACCGTCTCTTCCTTAAGCACAGCTCCGGAAGGATGGATGACACGAAGCAGGCAGCCTGGTATCATATGTTGAAAAATAACATAATCCTTGGCCGGATTGGGTGCAATAAAAAGTGCTGTTTCAGGATTTTCTTCAACTCCCAGCTGAGGATTAAAAATAGCGGTGTCCCGTGCCGCTATCCAATTAGGCTTGTCCACTTCCACTTCCAGCGGCATTTCTGAAAGAGGAAAAGAAAATAAGGTGGTGCTACCGGCCGGTGTGACACGCACTAAAGTGTCGCCTGAGGCGGTGCGAACATACACTGGCACCGGCACAGAAAAATAGGGCGTCACGGAGGGCATGCTCACCGTCTGATTGAGTTTGCCAATAAAAAGCCCGTTGCTATGGTCCCACTCTAAGGAATAGATCGGATAGCCTTCGCCGTAATACCATTGGTCAAAGAATTCGTCCAAATCTAAACCCGTAAATTCTTCCATGGCATCACGGAAATCCGCCCCAGTGGCATTCCTGTAAGCAAATTTTTGAAGATAGTGCTGCAGACCGCCAAAAAAGAGGACATCGTTGTGAATAAGCCAGCGCAGGGTGTGGATTATAAAAGCGCCTTTGTAATAAGTGAGCCGCCCGCTGAAAATACGCGCCACGTCGGTGGTATCGTCCACATACACACTGCCGCCGGGTTCGCTGATAACAGCGCTTTCCAGTCCGTTCAGGTCATCATCCACCCAAGCCGTATCCAAATTTTGGTAACTCAGGCTGGTGCTGTAAGTAGCGAAACCTTCATTTACCCAGATATCGCGCCAGGAAGCGCAGGTGACATAGTTACCGAACCACTGGTGCGCCAATTCATGCGTAGTGAGACCAAAACCGAAAGTGCCCTGGGTGGTCATGGTCTGATGTTCCATCCCCCCTCCCAAAGGCGCCATGCAATGCCCGTATTTTTCCTGCGGGAACGGATAAGGACCATAAAGCTCTGAAAACAGTTCCAGATAATCCGCCGTGCGGTCTATCATATTCATCCAGTAAGGTAGCGTCTGGGGATTGTCATACACATAATTGAGAATGGGAATGGCCGGACCATTCACAGGATTGGCAACCACAGTGTAGGGAACATAACGGGCCACAGCTGCGGAAATAAGATAATACGAAATAGGATAGCGGTGCTTCCAGTGCCAGGCTATTCTATTGCCTGGCAGATTATTTTGTGCCAGAAGAACTCCGTTGGAACCGGCCCTCAATGAATCTGCGGTTATAATGACCACATCCACACTATCTATTTTGTCGTTCAGGGATTGTTTGCAGGGCCACCAGTGAAAGGCTGCGTAAGGCTGGCTCAGGGTCCACACAACGTGATTGCCCCAGGTGGGTGAGGTACCGGCATTCATGCCGGCACCGATGGCCGATCCCCCGGAAGCCGGAGGCTGGCCGTGATAATAAATGGTCATATTGAAAAAATCTCCGGCCTGCAAAGTCACAGGAAGGTTGGCTGAACGCACGCCGCCGGACGAAAGGACAGGAACCGGAAATCCATTAAAAAAGGCTGAATCCACAGTGAGATCCGGATGTAACTCAAATTCAAAAACATCCAACATCGGGGCCACGACCTTGGCACGGGTTTCCACACGACCGTAAGGAATGTAAGTGCTGGTGTTAGACAGTTCCAGTTCAAGATGGTGGTGGTGCACGTCATAGCCATCACTCAGCAGGCTTTTGGGCCGGGCTGTTTGGGTCATGGCGGCAAGGCAGCGCATTTTTGCGGCCGCACAGGAAGCGGCGCCCTCATGCCAACAGTCGGCCTGGGCCAGCGAGTGCAGGCTTTGAAAGGCCAACCAAATCATCAGGATCTTTTTTTCCATACACTTCACAAAATAACAAATTCTGTTCTTCGGTTTTTTGCCCGGCCTTCCGGTGTTGTATTATCCGCTATCGGCCGGCTCTCCCCGAATCCTTCGTGCTGGAGACGCTGGGGAGGAATGCCCTGGTCGAGGAGTGCGTCGTACACGGCGCGCGCTCTCTGACGCGAAAGAGTCAAGTTGTCGTTGTCGTTGCCCACATTGTCCGTATGGCCGTGGATGGCCACCCTTACATCCGGATTTTCTTTCAGAAATTCAGCAAATGCCTGAATGGTGAACATGGCTTTCGGAGTCAGGGTGGCCGAGTTGGTAGCAAAATAAATATCATTCAAGCGGTAGGCTTCCCCCTTCTTTAATTGCTTCTGTTCCAGTTTTACCTCTGGAACCAGGGGCGTAGTGTCGCTGGCCGAGATCAGTTGTGAGCTGAAAGCCGCGCCTTGCTTACGTACCGTGAGCAGATAGTCGTCATCGGCTTTCACCACGGCCACAAAACGTCCATCTTCCCGGTCCACCCTCACCAGGGAGGCCTCGCGCGAACTCAGATTTTTAAGCACCACATCCGCATCCGGGTTGTTGTTGTCAGCTTCCAGACGGCCTTTGATCAGGCGCACCTGTTCAGGCCGGGCCGCCTCATATAACGGAAAAGTAAACACATCCCGTCCACCCTTGCCCCCGGCCAGTTTGTCCGACGTAAAGAAAGCCCGGGTTCCATCCAGACTCACAAAAAAACCCAGTTCATCGCCTTCCGTGTTAATAGGCGCTCCGATATTCACCGGAGGGCCCCACTGACCGTTTTCTCCTTTGCGGCTGTAAAAAATATCGTATCCCCCCAGACCTTTATGTCCTTTGGAACTGAAATACAGAGTTTTACCATCTGTATGCAAAAATGGCATCAGGTCGTTCTCTGGACTATTTATCACCGGACCCAGATTTTGGGGGGTCTCCCAGGAGCCATCAGAGCGCCGCTGGCTCACCCAAAGATCCGCCCCTCCCAACCCTCCTTTCCGGGTGGAAGAAAAAATCATGGTTTGGCCATCGTAACTCAGCGTGGGCTGTGAATCCCACACTTCGGAATTGATACCTGGCGGGCGGTTGATCACATCCCAGCCCGGCCCATCGCGCTTCGTGTAATAAATGTCACACTTAGACACCTCATTATTCTCGCACATTACGAAATACAGGTATTTTTCATCCGCTGTCATGAAAGAAGCGCCGTTGTTGAAAACCGTATTGAAAGGAGCAGGCATAGGCCGGCCCCGGTCAAAATGCCAGTTGTTGTTCTGGGCTTCCATGAATATTTCTTTGTATCCGACGGCGGTGCCGGGTGCAGGCACTTTACGGGTGAAAAACATGCGGCTGTTATCCGGTGACAGCATAGCCAGATATTCGTCCTGCTCGGTGCAAATGTCTTCCACCGGACGCGGCTCGAAGGCCACGCGGTTGCGGGTGAGGTCCACCATGGCTTCGGCTTGTTTCAGAAGTTTTTGGGCTTCAAAAAAATCCTTATCATCAAAAGCTGCTTTTTCTCCCTTGTAGCCGACCACTTTTTTCAACATTTCGATGCTTTCCGTATAACGACCCTCCCCATAATAAATGTTGCCCAACCAGAACCAGGTGTAGGGGGAATAATCCGGACAAAGGCGCATCACCTGCTCCAATCGATATTTGGCCAGGCGGGCTTCCTGCTCCCGCACATATATCAATCCCAATTGAAAATGGGCTTCGTAACAATCCTCATTAAGCTTAGCTGCCTCAGCAAAGAGTTTTTTGCGTTCCAACCCTTTTTCCTTGAGCCCCCGTTCAAACAAACGAAGCGCCTGTGCATTTTCCGAGGGAGGGCAGGCGTCGCGGTCAAAAATATCTCGAGATTGGCTGTGGATGCAGGATAGCCTCAGAAAATTTATGAAAACGACCAGCGCCAGGCTGGAATTGGAATACATCCGCCAGTGCTTAGAATACATGTTCATGACAAAAACGTTTTGAATTTTTTTTTATTCAACCCACCGAGCGGTTTTTTTACATGAAAAAACGATATATTTGCGGCCCCAAAATCAAGGTTGATTCCGTAGCTCAGCCGGTAGAGCATTACACTTTTAATGTAAGGGTCCTGGGTTCGAATCCCAGCGGAATCACAATCAAGTGAAAGTCCGGACAATCCGGGCTTTTTTATTTGGATTCTCTGGCCCACGCGGTTCGGATAGGTTCCACCACTTGTTTTCGCACCATTTCCAGGTAATCAAAAGCCTGAAGCATCCGGCTCCCATACCAGGAAAACATTTCTCCGTCAGCGAGAAACAAATAGGCCTGAGGCACAATTTTTTCGAGTTCTTCAAAGTGTTTCTCTGAAAATGGATAGGGTTCTGAAGACAAAATCACAAGGGAGGGAGAAGCGGCCTGCAAATCTTCGGTGCTGATCTCTGGATAACGCGCCTCATGCCCGGCGAAGACGTTTTCCATACCGGCCATGGCCATCATATGATGAATAAAAGTATTCCGGTTCACCGTCATAAATGGGCGGCGCCAAATCAAATACGCCACCGGTATTTTACTTTCCGGAGTCTTAAGCCACTTACGGGCTTTTTGCACGTCTTTCACAAGGCTCTGGGCTGTTTCAGGCACACCACAAACATCCCCCAGACGCAGCATCATATCCAGGGCCGAATTGTAATCCGTGACATCGCTAATCCAGACCGGAAGGCCGGCATTTTTCAGGTGCAACAGTTTTTCTTTTTCATTTTCTTCTTTGTTGGCTACAATGAGGTCCGGATGAAGAGAACGGATCAGTTCCACTTTAAAATTTTTTGTGCCGCCCACACGAGTTTTGGTTTGGAGATAATGAGGGGGATGCACACAAAACTTGGTGATGCCCACCAGGTAGTCTTCCAGGCCCAAATCGTGCAGATACTCAGTGATGGAAGGCACCAGGCTGACGATGCGGCGCGGCTTTGGAGGCACCTGCACCATGAACCCCATCTGATCCTGAACCGTTCGCAAATCCATGCCTTCCTTGCCCAGACCGTTGGTTGGATAATCAGAAATTAGGTTTCAACATATAACGGCTGTAAAATTCCCTGAAAATGCGGGCTATCTCTTTGGGATCATCAGATACCGAAAACAAGTTCAAATCTTCCGGATTAATATTTTTCTGCTCTTCCAGCACCACTTTTCGAAGCCATTCCAGCAAACCCTGCCAATAGGAACTTCCGGCCAAAACAATGGGAAACTTGCCGATTTTATGGGTTTGAATGAGCGTGAGCGCTTCAAACAACTCATCGAGTGTTCCAAACCCTCCGGGCAACACCACAAAGCCCTGAGAATATTTTATAAAAACGACCTTCCGCACAAAGAAATAGTCAAATGTGATCAGCTTATCTCGGTCAATATAAGCGTTAGGGGCTTGTTCGAAAGGCAAGAAAATATTCAGGCCCACCGATCGGCCCTGAGCTCTGCGTGCGCCTTTGTTGGCAGCTTCCATGATGCCCTGGCCCCCCCCTGTAATAACACCAAAACCTTCCCTGGAGAGCTCATAGGAAATTTCTTCAGCCAATTTGTAATACGGAGAATCCGGGGCGGTCCGGGCGCTTCCAAAAACAGAAACCGAAGGCCCGATGCGTGCCATTTTCTCAAATCCTTGAACAAATTCTGCCATGATTTTGAACAATTCCCAGGAATCATGGCTTTTGATATCAGCCCAATCCATCTGATTTAAGGCCCGGCTAATTTCTTCCGGGGATAAATTACCGGGGGAGTCTGTGGCCTCTTTATTCATTGGAATACAAAACTGCAAATTTTAAACCAGGGTCAGGGGCCGACGTTCCATTTCCAGGCGCAGATGTCGTGCGGTATGGCTTTCTTCGAACTGCATTAAGGCCTCCGGCGGCCCTTCAAATAGAATCTGCCCGCCTTCTTCGCCCGCTTCAGGCCCTAAATCAATGATGTGGTCAGCCTGCCGGATGACGTCCATGTTATGCTCTATGACCAAGATGGTATTGCCGCGATCGGCCAGACGATGTAGAATATGCATCAGTTGACGGATATCTTCAAAATGCAGGCCGGTGGTGGGTTCGTCTAATAAGTATAATGCGTGCCCTGTGTCGCGTTTATTGAGTTCGGAAGCCAGCTTCACCCGCTGGGCTTCCCCACCACTGAGGGTCGTGGCCTGCTGGCCCAGCCGCAGATAGCCCAGGCCGATATCGCTGAGAGTTTGCAGTTTGCGGGCAATAGAAGGAATATGTTCGAAAAACTCCGCGGCTTTTTGAATTTCCATATCCAACACATCGGCAATCGTTTTTCCACGATAGCGCACTTCCAGGGTTTCTCGGTTGTACCTCCTGCCGTTACAATATTCGCAGGTGACATGGACATCCGGAAGAAAATTCATTTCGATGGTCCGGATGCCGGCTCCTTGACATTCTTCGCAACGGCCGCCTTTCACATTAAAGGAAAACCGGCCGGGCTTATAGCCCCGGATCTTGGCCTCCGGTAATTCGGCAAAAAGATTCCGGATTTCAGAAAAAACCCCGGTGTAGGTGGCTGGGTTGGAGCGTGGGGTTCGGCCGATTGGGCTTTGATCCACGGAAATGAGTTTGTCGATATGTTCCAGGCCGCGCAGATCTTTATAGGGCAAAGGTTTTTCGTGGCTTTTGTATAGGTGTTGCAAAAGCAGGGGCCTCAAAGTCTGATTAATTAATGTGGACTTTCCGGAACCGGAGACGCCTGTCACCACGATAAAGCAACCCAAAGGCAGACGAAGGGTCACGTTTTTAAGGTTGTGGCCGCGGGCTCCCGTAAGCACCAACATGTGACCATTTCCCTTGCGCCTCTGTGCGGGCTCCTGGATGGTGATGTGGCCGGAGAGATAACGGCCTGTGAGGCTGTTGGAAGCCGCGCACACCGCTTCCGGTGGACCGCAGGCCACCACATGACCGCCAGAGGCCCCAGCGCCGGGCCCAAGATCCACCACATAATCGGCAGCCAAAATCATGTCTCTGTCATGCTCCACCACAATTACAGTATTCCCCAAGTCTCGGAGGGCCTTGAGCGCTTGGATGAGCTGATGATTGTCCCGCTGGTGAAGTCCTATGCTGGGCTCATCCAGAATATACAACACTCGCGTCAGTTGGGAACCCACCTGCGTTGCCAGCCGAAGGCGCTGGATCTCCCCACCAGACAAAGAAGACACCGGTCGGTTGAGGGTCAAATATCCCAAACCCACATCGGTAATAAACTGCAATCTTTTAGTAATCTCGTTCACCACTTCCCGTGCCACGGCTGCTTCCTTACCAGATAGCCGGCCCGGCAGACGATTAAACCACTGCAGGGTGCGGCTCAGCGGCCATTGGGCCACTTCCTGAATGGTGGCATCGCCCAGCTTAAAATACAAGGCTTCTTTTCGCAAACGAGAACCTTGACACACTGGGCACACCACCGTGGTCATAAAAGATTCGGCCCATTTTTTCAAACTGGCCGGGGCATCTTCTGCTTCTGCCTGCCTTAGAATGAAAGGCGCAATGCCTTCAAATGTGACACTGACGGGACGCAAGCCTTCGGCCGGAGCAAAAGTGAGCATCTGGTCGGATCCATATACCAAAGCGTGCAGAGCTTCTTCGGAAAAGGCGCTCAAGGGCGTGTCCAAAGTGAATCCAAACTTTTTGCCCAACGCCTCCAACGTTTTCATAAAGGTGCTTTGGGCCAACCTTCCCAGAGGTTCTAAGGCGCCTTTGCGGAGGCTTTTGGAAAAATCCGGAATTATTCTATGCAGGTCCACGCCCGGCACCTCGCCCAAACCGTTGCAGTGAGAACAAGCGCCATAGGGGGAATTGAAGGAAAAAAAGTTGGGTGCCGGTTCCGGATAAGAAATGCCCGATGTTGGGCACATCAGATTGCGGCTGAAATGGCGCAAACCTTCCGAATCCTCGGTGCGAACGGCCAGGCTGCCCTGGCCCATTTGCAAGGAGAGTTCAATAGCCCGGCGCAACCTTTGTTCCTGTCCATCATCCACCTTCAGGCGGTCGGTCAGAAGATAAATGTCGTGGATTTTATAGCGGTCCAGCTTAATGGTTTCGCTGAGGCTGCGCTGACGACCATCCACCCACACCCATTCAAATCCGCTTCGGCGCAATTTTTCAAAAAGTTCGCGGTAGTGCCCTTTGCGCCCCTGAACCAAGGGAGCCAGTAAGTATATTTTTTGCCCATGATAGGCCGACACAATATATTCCTGCATCTGGGCTTCCGTGTAGCGCACCATGGCTTCGCCGGTCACGTAAGAATAGGCCGTGGCAGCCCGGGCAAATAGAAGGCGGATAAAATGATACACTTCCGTCACTGTGCCCACCGTGCTGCGCGGGCTGTGGCTGGTGGTTTTTTGCTCGATGGCCACCACCGGGCTCAGACCTTTTATTTTGTCCACATCTGGCCTTTTAAATCCGCCCAAAAACTGCCGGGCGTAGGCCGAGAAAGTTTCCATATAGCGCCTTTGGCCCTCCGCATAGAGCGTGCTGAATGCCAAAGAGGATTTGCCGCTGCCGCTCAAGCCCGTGACCACTACGAGGGCCCGATGGGGAATTTCTAAATCAATATTTTTGAGATTGTGCTCACGGGCTCCAAAAATTTCAATTTTTTTAGAATTCATGGCTCCAGAATTTTCAAGGCGTGAGAATACCGGATATTTTTTTCTGGGCTTCCATATAGTCAAAGGGCTGTGGTATGAATACCGTGTAGCTTTTACGCCGGACGTTCCGTAGATAGGGCTTGCGTATCCAGGGATTGGCTTCTAATAGAAGCTTATAACTGATGCCCTGCTGCAAGGCAAAATCTACCCAGGAATTGACCGCTGAGTCCACCTGCACCTTTTTCACCGGCACAGGCGGATAAAGCTCTTTCTCATCCACATTAAAACTAAAATAGGAAGGATATTTCATGATGTATTTTAAGGCTAGTATTCTAAAAACATACCGGGAGGTTTCGCTGTTCAAATACAAGTCATAGTAAGACGTCTGTTTTTGTTCCTGTTGTTTGTTTTCAAATCCCGCCATGCCCATGTTATAAGCGGCAGCGGCGTTGGTCCAGGAGCCCAGGCGCCGGCGGGCTTCCTTTAAATATTTACACGCGGCCCGAGTGGCCTTTTCCAAGTGGTAGCGTTCGTCCACTTCGTCGCTTACTTCCAAACCGGATTCCAGAGCTGTGGTCTTTAAAAATTGCCAAAAACCGGCAGCCCCTGCCGGGCTCACCACATTAGACAAATCACTTTCTATTACACACAGGTATTTAAAGTCATCTGGCAAGCCTTCTTCTTTGAGCAGGCTTTCAATAAAAGGAAAAAATCGCCCCGCTTTTTTCATGATCAATAATGTTTTGGCATGGCGAAAAGTATTCTCTATTATTTCTCTCTCCAGCCTTTCCCGCACCTCAAAATCCTGCAGAGGAACAACCTCTCCTGCAAAATTGACTTCAGCCAGAAGTCGGGGCGGTGTCACGCAGTATCGGCATTCAGTATTCTTATTAGGTTCCGATTCCTTAGATGACGTCAATAATTCACCTGAGTTTATTAATACCATAAGCATGGCAGCAGGTATTGCCAGCATTAAAGAACTACGACCCGCCCGAATTAACATAAAACCAATGTTTATAAATGATGAGCTATTAACGCTGGCTCCGCGGCAATCGTGTGGTAATATATAAGCCACTAAAAATCAGCAAAATCACCGAAATTCCGGCAGCCATGTGAAAAGATGTCCAACGGCGGCTTCCATACACAAGTACCACAGCCGTTAACCCCCCCATGATAGAAATGAGAAGATAGAGAATGGCCACTTGTCGCTGAGAAAAACCATTAAACACAAGATTGTGGGTGGTGTGGTCCCGCCCACCCACAAAGGGGCTTTGACCTTTTAAAATGCGATTGATTGTGACAGTGGCCGTATCGGAAATAGTGACTATAAAAACCAAAACAGGAATTAAAACATTTTTTGACTGAATAAACTGTCCATGGATGTCAGTGGCATTCCAAAGGTAGCGCACGCCGAGCCAGGCTAATAGCATGCCTACAAACTGGCTGCCGCTGTCGCCCATAAACATTTTGGATGGATACCAATTATGGTAAAGAAATCCCGCAAAAGAGCCCATCATGCCCACCGTAATTAAACTATAAAATCCGTCTTCTATTTGATTTAAGTATTGAAACAATCCGATAAAGAATAAAATAGAAAAACTTACAATAGTGGTGATGGCATCCATATTATCCAACATATTTAGAGAATTCATGAGGCCCACTACCCACAAAAAAGTAAATAGATAATTAATATATTCCCAGGGAAATACTTTAATATAATTATCAGAAATTACAAAGATGCCTGCACACAATGCCTGAATCAAAAATTTTATCAGAGGCCTGGTGTTGTATGCATCGTCCGCAAGGCCCATCAGGAAGCCTGCCAGTGCGCAAAAAAGAAAACCCCACAAATGTCGGCTGAAATACATTTCGTGGATCAAATTGGCCGCCAGAGAGGCGATTACCAGCAAAAGAAAAACAAGGAAAAAAGTAATCCCGCCTAGGGAGGGCTTTCTTGAAGGATTCCAACGGATTTGTAAAGCTTCATCGCGGGTGCCCAGGTTGGTTGCAAACTTGAGTAAAAGCGTGTTGGTAACAATAGTAATGACCAGTGAAAGAATAAAAGCCGCCAAAAGAATTAGGACTTTTTCCATACAGAAAATGTGTTACATTTTAAATGGACTTTTAAATTGAGAGAAAGCCATCCCATGTGCATCTTTTTCTGAAACGAGCGGCTGGCTCACCGGCCAGGGAATTGCAAGGTCAGAATCATTCCAGCGGATACAAGCATCGGAAGGGGCGTGATATATCTGAGTCACTTTATACAGGAGCAAAGTGTCCGGCTCCAGAGCTGCAAAACCGTGGGCAAAACCCGGGGGAATCCAGAAAATATGATGATTTTGGGCGGTGAGAATTTCGGCATGGTACTTTCCGAATGTGGAGGAGCCTACCCGCAAATCCACCGCCACATCATAAGCCGCCCCGCGCACCACGCGCACCAACTTCCCCTGCTCATAAGGAGGCAACTGAAAGTGCAGGCCTCGAATCACCCCGCGCGCCGAACAGCTTTCATTGTCCTGTACAAAAGAACACTGAAGGGCTGATTGTAATTTTTCATTAAAAGACTCCATGAAATACCCCCGCGCATCCTGAAAAATTTTGGGTTTAATTAGTAAAAGCCCTGCAATGGGCAGCTCAAGCAGTTCCATTGGTATTTTTCTTCTTTCTTAACCTCAGCACGCGCGTTAAAAAAGGTTCCTTAATTTCCATGCCTTTCTCCTGATCATAATAGCCATACCCATAGGTGTATCCATAGCCGCTGTAACCGTAGCCATAGCCGTAACCGTAACCATAGGAGTAGCCATAATTATAGCCGTAGCCATAGTTGTAGGAATAGCCATAGCCGTATTTTCCTGCCTTCTGAAGATCAACACCATTCAATATCACGGACATCTTTGAAATTTTACTTTCTTCGAGAAGGCGGTTGAGATTGTTAATGAAAAATTTTCTGGAATACTCAGAGCGAAATACATAGATTGGAAAATCCGACTTAATAAGATTGGAAATCGCGTCCGAAACAATCCCCACGGGCGGATTATCAATTACAATGTAATCATATTTTTTTTTAAGATCTTCTAATAAGGTACTCATAGCCTGACTGAGCAAAAGCTCCGAGGGATTGGGAGGGGGCGGCCCAGCCGTGATAAAGTCAAGATTGGCTAATTTACTGCTTTTAATGCATTGATCTAAAGAAGTCTGATGGCTGAGAATCGTACTTACCCCCGCGTTATTATCGGTTTCAAATCCCAAATGAATTTTGGGCTTTCTTAGGTCACAGTCCAGAAGAATCACACGACTGCCCGTAAAGGCAAGTATCCCGGCCAGATTCATGGTAATAAAGGTTTTCCCCTCGCCGGAAATGGTGGATGTGACAGATATTACTTTGGGGCCCGGTTCATTATTGAGAAATTGCATGTTGGACCGCACTGCCCTGAAAGCTTCCGCAATGAGGCCTTTTGGCTTTTTGTCGATCACAAGTTGGGAAATAGGAATTTCTTCCTTATACTTATGAATAATGCCTAATATTGGAGCCTGGGTGTGTTTGGCAATGTCCTGTGCAGAAAGTATTTCATCATAAAATAGGTAGCGCACAAGCACCAGCATGAGCGACAATACAAGCCACCCTGCAAGACTCGATAGAATAATCAATTGACGGTTGGGGGCAATCGGTTGTTCCGGCGAAACGGCATATTGTAATATTTGATATTCCGGTACGTAGCCTTCCCGCGCCAGCATATACTCCGTTCTTTTATCTATCAGTGAATTATAGTATTTTTCATTGATGGCCTGAATCCTCCTCAGCTTAGCCAGTTCAATGTTGGAAGTATCTCCTTTGGTTCCAGGCGCCTGAGGCATAATCACGGATTTGAGTCTGGAAATATTTTCCGTGATGGTATTCAGTCGGTTCTGGTAAACCTCCTGAATGGTTTTGGTGCTTTGTATCAATGCATCTTGCTGAATTTTAATTTGATAATCAATAGCTTCAAAAGCCTTGCTATTGGGGGTTACATTATAGGCAATGTCTTCTTTACGACCCAGTAAATTTCGAATTTGATTGAGAATGGGAGACAAATATTTTTCCGTCTCGGTTCCAGACAGAATGACGAGTTGCTCATAAATATCCGCGGATGTGAATTTTTGCTTTTGAAGTAGATTTTTCAAAATCTGCATTTCCAACTCCAGTTTCAGTTTAGCATTTTCCAGTTCAAAAAGCAGTTTTGTTTGATTGCTTACATCGGTTTCGAGGGGCAGGAGCATACCATCCTCAAAAATTCGATTCACTCCGGAGAGCTTCTTCTCATTTTCCGAAAGCTTTTCGGTCACAAGGCCGAGCGTCCTGTCAATGTAAGCAATCACCTGATTGGCGCTTTCCTGTTGCTTTTCAGTGTGAAAAACCTCGAACTCTTTGGCCATTCCGTTCACGAAATCTGCGGCTTTGACCGGATTGTTGTCTTCCAGACTGATCTCAATGGTTTTAGCTGCTTCATTCAAAACTTTTACTTTGAGGTTGGTGCGATACTTCTGAACCTGTTTGTTAGGATCATTAATTATGAAATAGAAATCGCCTTTTATTTTTTCCAACTTCTCATAATCCGGATTCACTTTCAGGCGAAACTCCGGAAAATCCGTCCAGGCACCCAAACTGATGACCTGTTTGATTTCCTTATTTTTTATTTTATAAAAAATTTCTGCAGAGTTGCTTTTTATCCTGATATATACTGGAACAGAATAGATTATCTTATCTATTACTTCATACTCAACAGAGTAAGGAGATTGTTTATAAATTTCAAAGTCAATGATATTTCCTTTATTAAAATAGCTTATATCTAAATCAAGTTTTTCTATTACACGCCGAATAAAAACCGGCGATCGCAACAACTCCACCTGTTTAGCCAAATCCTCTGCATACAATTGGCTCACGCCTTCAATGAGATTGGATTTTTGCTTATTGGATTCGCTCGTGAGTTGGATGATGGATTTTGTTTGATAAATCGGTTGCGTGTAGCGGATGAGAAGAAATGCCGTCGTAGCGGACACCAGAAGCAGCGTGACCACCCACACCACATTCTGCACCAATACCAAAAGGAGAAGACGCGGATCGAAATCCTGATTAATATTGGAAACAGGCTTTACATTGCTCATCCGCCAAAGAGATTTCTAAATATAATTATTGTGGTAATAAACGTGGAAATCGAGAATGTCACGGAGACCCAAGGCAATACTTCCACTCTTAGCCAATCTATAAAGCGTTCCCTGGGCTCCACATAGATGATATCGTTGGGTTTGAGCACAAGGTCTGCATCTTTCATTCCATCTATAGTGGAGAGGTCCACCAGGTAGATTTTTGGATTTTTGAGATCGCCGCGAATCAGCTTAATTTTAAAGGCTTTGGCCCCTGTGGAGATGCCCCCGGAGGCCGCAATAGCTTCAAATAGCGTCATATTCGGATTCTGATATGGAATTATGGAGGCCTTTCCACTTTGCCCAGGGAATACGATGACCCTTTGATTGAGCACCCGCACCTGCACATAGGGATCCCTGTAGTGTTTGGAAAAAAGATACTCTAAAGTGTCCTCCAATTGGCGTACAGTGAGACCCGTCACCTTCAGGCGTCCTAAAATCGGCATTTTAATGGTGCCATCATATTCCACGAAAAAAGATACCTGCGCGCCCTGACGCCCCGACCCGCCTACTTCCCGGGTGAGTTCCATGTTGGCGTTCACAATGTCAATAAGAGGGAAGCCTCCATCGGCTACTAAAAGAATGGATACATTGTCATTTACACCTATCACATACTGTGAGTCTCTCTGAGTTGGAAATTCATCAAACTTATAATCTTTGGGGGTCCGGATCATGATGGAGGGATCCAGATATCGGCAACTCGAAATCCCTAAAAATATCAGTAAAGCAACACCGTACCGGAAAAAATTTTTAATCAATTTGTAGGGCGATTGGTTTATTCATTTGCAAAGATACTTTTCATTAAGGAACAGGATTCTTTCTATCTAAAAGTTGCTCATAAAGAGAGCGCATGTCCGAGGCCAGCCTTTCAGCTGAAAACCTTTGACCGGTTTCAGTTCTTTTGAGAGAAGCCTGATACTTAAAATCTTGAGCGTGGAGGTACATTTCCTTAAAGGCCCGGCTCATGGCCTCAGGATCCCCGCTGGATACCAAGCAAGCCGGGAATCCTGGAACGATGACATCCCGTACTCCCCCCACCTCGGTGCTGACCACTGGAATGCCCGCGGCCTGGGCTTCAATGAGGCTCACGGGCGTACCCTCGTTGAGACTGCTCAGGGCCATCACATCGAAAGCCGGTAAGATTTCCTCAACGTATTTAATCCAGCCGGTGAAAAAAATATCGGCCTCCGGCTGCATGTTTTGGTAGGCCCATCGGAGCCCCAGGTTTTCTGCCAGTTCACAATTTTCCATCAAAAGGGGTCCGTCCCCAACGACCACCAAAAGCGCGCGACCTGAAATTTCAGCCCGCGCCTGGGCAAAGGACCGCAATAATAAAGCGTGATTTTTGATGGGTGCTAAACGGCCTATGCTTCCGATGATAAACGCATCACCGGGCAAACGAAATTTTTGCCGAGCAAGGTGCCGGTTTTCGTCACCCAGGTTAAGGAATCTTTTCAATTGAAAGCCTAAGGGCACAACATGTACTTTGGAAGCCGGGCAGATTTTATGAACCTTCACCAGCTCATCTTTCTGAGCCGGACTGATGGCAACGACGGCATCGCTGATACGGGCCAGAAAACGTTCCAGATTTTTAAATAAAGATGTTTTGAGAGGGCCGAAATACCCATGAAATACGTGGCCGTGAAAGGTGTGTAACACCACTGGCACACCGCACAACCTGGCCGCCAAACGACCGACAGCTCCGGCCTTAGAGGCATGGGTGTGAACTATGTGGGGCCTAAACCGGCGGATGAGACGCATCACCTGCCCTAGGGTTTGGATATCCCGAAAAGGATGAATCTCCCGGCCCATGGAAGGCAGAATTTGGTAGGCCACGCCCAGATCTTTTAAAATGAATTCTGAACTTTCTTCTCCCGGCTCGTGGCGGGCCCCCACCAGCAACGTTTCGTATTCCGGAGCCAGATATTTGGTAAGCAAAGCCACATTGTAGGTGGGCCCTCCCAAATTGAAGCGGTTGGTGATACGCAAAATCCTGGGCATCAGTTCAAATGTTTTTTATACCAATGTTGAAATACAATCAGAGACCATAGCCACCAAGCGCTGTCGCCGGCATCCGGGCCTGCCAGTTTTTTGATAAGGTGTTGGGCTGCCCTCGGATTAAAAATTTTTTGATGCTCCAGGAAGTCCGGGTCCAGATATTCTTTTTCTATGACCGACTTCAGGGGACCTAAAAACCATTTTCTCAGCGGCACTTCAAATCCCCGTTTGCCCCGTGTATAAATTTCAGGAGGTAATTCCTCTCGGAAAGCATCGCGCAATATTTTTTTTGAAAAACGAGGTCCGCATTTAAACCGCCAAGGAATGCGTAAGGCCAAATCCACCACGCGATTGTCCAGCAAAGGAGGTCGCACTTCCAGGCTGTGCATCATGCTCATCCGGTCGGTTTTCACCAGCATATCATTGGCCAACACCAATTGAAGATCTGCCAGTAGGGTGGATTGCACTCCATCCTCCCACGATCTTTCTGCACAAAAATTTTCGGCATATTGGAACCATGCTTTCTTAAAATCCTCTCCAAGCGCTTCTGTGCACCAGTCCAAGTGCCCGTAAGAGGCCCAGGCCAAGTACCGGCGGCAAGGTTTCAGGCGGGCCCCTTCCATCATACGGATGAGCTGCCGCACTCGGTTGGCCCAAGGCCCGGACCTGTGATGGGGTAAAAGCCGGAGCAGGGGCAAGAGGAAATAGCCTCGCCGCAGGACAGGATACCTTTGAATAATGGCTTCTGCCACATGTTTCTGATAACCGCCAAAAAGCTCGTCCCCGCCATCACCAGAAAGCGCCACCGTGACTTCTTTTCGCACTTCGCGGGATAAAATCGAAACGGCCAGGGCAGAGGAGTCAGCGAAAGGCTCATCCAAATAGTCCAGCACGGAGGGTAGGATATCTAACAGATCATTTAAAGATAGCGAGAACACTGTGTGCGGCACCCCGGCTTTTTGGGCCAAAAGACGGGCATAGCGGGTTTCATCGTAAAAGGGTTCGTCTTTAAACCCAATGGAAAAAGTGGCTACTTCCGGATGGCGCCGTGCGGCTGCCAAGGTCAAGACGGCGGAGTCCAGGCCGCCACTTAGAAAAATTCCCACCGGCACATCGGCCACGAGCCAATCCTCCAGAACTTCGGATAAGGTGGTGCGCAGTTGATCCTTGGCCTGTTCAAATGTTAGGTTTTCCACCGTTGGGTCCGAAGGAAGTTTCCAAAAAAAATTCGGTTCCGAAGGGCCTTGATCGGAAATTTTCATCCACGTCCCCGGCGGCAGTTTGTAAATTTCCTTAAATGCTGAAAGCGGTGCGGGAATGTAAGTCAGCATGAAGTAGGGCGCAAGAGCGGAAAGATTCAGCTCCGGACGGCCCCACAACGGAAGGAGGGCCTTGGGTTCGCTGCCAAATACAAGATAATTATGACGCCAGCCGTAATACAAAGGCTTTATGCCCATGCGATCCCGGGCCAGGAAAAGCTCTTTTTTAAGGGTATCCCAGATGGCAAAGGCAAAAAAACCATTCAACCGAAGGAGACACGCAGGCCCTTCTTTTTCCCAAAGCCGCAGCAAAACCTCTGTATCCGAACGGGTACGAAATGCCACACCTTCCTGTTCCAGTTCTTTTCTTAGGTGGCGAAAATTGAGTATTTCGCCATTGTAGGCCAGGACATAGCGTCCATCGCCGCTCACCATCGGCTGATGCGCTTCGGGGCTGAGATCCAAAATAGCCAGGCGCCGGTGTGCCAAACCTATCTCAGGCTCTTCATAAAGGCCCGCGGCATCCGGCCCGCGTGCCGTGAGCGCTACTCCGGCGGCCCGCAACGCCTCCGCCCTTAAAGGCGGGGCACCCCGCAAGGCGAGCCAGCCGGCAAATCCGCACATGCCTTCCGCTTATTACAGATGTATCACTTCGCCGTATGCAGCGGCGGCCGCTTCCATAATAGCTTCGCTCATGGTGGGGTGGGGATGCACGGATTTGATGATTTCATGGCCTGTTGTTTCCAGTTTCCGGGCCACCACCACCTCGGCAATCATTTCCGTGACGCCGGCGCCCACCATGTGGCAACCAAGCCACTCCCCGTAGCGGGCGTCGAATATCACCTTCACAAAGCCTTCTTTGTGTCCTGCAGCGCTGGCTTTCCCTGAAGCCGAAAAAGGAAATTTCCCCACTTTGATGTCGTATCCCTTTTCGCGGGCTTGTTTTTCAGTGAGCCCCACGGAAGCAACTTCAGGCTGGCAATACGTGCAGGAAGGAATATTGTTGTAGTCAAGAGGTTCGGGATTCAGGCCTTTGATCGCTTCCACGCAAATAATGCCTTCGTGTGAGGCCACATGAGCCAAGGCTGGCCCTTTCGTGACGTCCCCGATGGCATAAATCCCAGGTACATTTGTACGATAATAAGGGTCGGTGACGATTTTGCCTTTTTCCACCTGCACCCCCAGAATTTCAAGGCCCAGATTCTCAAGGTTGGCTTGCACACCTGCCGCGCTCAACACAACGTCGCAGGCCACCTGAACCATCCCCTGGGCGGTTTTGATGTGGGCCACAGGCCGCCCTCCTTTCACTTCCACTTGTTCTACTGTGCTGTTGGTAAAAATTTGAATGCCGGCTTTTTTGAAAGATTTTTCCACAGCTTTGCTCACTTCTTCGTCCTCCAGAGGAAGAATATTGGGCATGTATTCTACAAGCGTCACGCGGGTGCCCATAGCGTTGTAGAAATACGCAAACTCGCTGCCAATGGCTCCTGACCCAATCACCACGAGACTTTCCGGACGGGTCGGCAACACCATAGCTTCTCGGTAGCCAATCACCGTTTTACCGTCCTGCGGTATTCCGGGCAACTCCCGAGAGCGGGCTCCTGTGGCCAGGATAATATGCGGGGCTTCAAGAATTTTGCGCTGGCCATCGGCTGTGGAAACTTCCACCTTGCCAGGAGCCAATAATTTCCCAAACCCTATCACCACATCAATTTTGTTCTTCCGCATCAAAAATTCCACGCCTTTGCTCATACCCTGAGCCACCTGGCGGCTGCGGCTAATGACTTTTTCAAAATGAATTTGAGGGCTCTGCACTTCAAAGCCGTAGTCTGCCGCATGATCTAAATATTCCTTGACGGTGGCGCTTTTCAAAAGAGCCTTTGTGGGAATGCAGCCCCAGTTGAGACAGACACCGCCCAGGGCTTCCTTCTCCACAACCGCTGTTTTAAAGCCCAATTGCGCTGCGCGAATAGCCGCCACATAACCTCCCGGACCACTGCCCACCACTATCACATCGTACTTCATAATAAAATTTTTCCGCGAAAGTACGAGGCAGCAGGAAAATTAACCTAAAAGCTGTCGGAAGGCCCCCGGATTATGGACGTTCGCGCTCCAGATCCTGCCGCAGGCGCCTCAGTTCATCCTGAACGGCAGAAAGCGCGTCGTGAAGGTGGTTTTTGCTCAGGTTGGGCGGTGGCAGTTCGCTGCTGATGTAATTTACAAAGCGCCATACCTCCAGCACATCCTCTGCCCGCACTTCATAGGGAGGGTACGCCGGGTTGGTGGAAGAAAGAACAAAAGAGCCCCTTTCCTTCAATTCATTTTTCAGGATTTTAAAAACAACCCCTTCCTGCCGGGTTACAACGATGCAGGGTGTGCCATCGCGGAGGCCCATCCAGTTGTCCACATATTCACCCGTAACGTAGGAGCCATCGCCCACGGGAGGCATGCTGTCGCCCTTTATCTGGAAGGTGCGGTGCTTGCGGTCGGTGCGCAAAAAAGGCAGGTGAAAGGCCGGCAAAACCCGAATGTATTCCGGATCGGCATATCCGGTGGTGTAACCGGCGCGCGCTTTTTCAGGAACCAGCTCCACATTTTCCCGGCCTTGATGATCGGTTGTGGTGACGACCACACGCAGATTCCGGCCCCGGGCCCTTTCTTCCGCCCCCATTTCCAGGCTGCGCAGCTGGCTTTCGCGATAGGTTTCCAAAGGCTCGCGCAATAAAACATCTAGGGGCATCCTGAAGTAATCAGCCATCTGCAACAGGCACTCCAACGGCGGTTCTGCCACGCCTTGTTCATAGGCGCTCCAAGTGGTGCGTTTAAGTCCTAGGGCGTCGGCTACGTCTTCCTGAGACCGCTTTAAACGTTTTCTCAAAAAGCGAATATTGGAGGCCAAATGATGGAGTTTCGACATATTTATTGGCACAAAATTAGTCAAAATATTTGTACTTTATTTTTACAAAATTCCCCACGGCTTTTTCTATTGAGGATTATATTAAAAATTTTCGTAATCTCAAAACTTTAATCTCATCTGTAGCCGAGCATCCGTGCGTACGTTGCCATCAATCTGAGAGGGGCCCGAGCTGATCACTTGACGATCTGCATACCAGGTGTGCGCCACTTTTATCCACAAATCCCAAAACCTCAAAATCTGCCACCGCAGCACCGCGTAAGTTCGAATACCTCGGCCATACAGGGCCGGAATAGAGAAATAGTACAAAACATCGTTTTCATACGCATACAAGCGGGTGTCATAATCCGATGTTTGAAAAAGAGTGTAACGCAAAGCCAGGGCCAAAGGCTTTTTGAGACTTTTGTAGGTGATGTCAGCGAACATCATGTAGCCGTATTTGCGGCCTTCGGAGGGGGCATCAAAAATCATCATCTCCGCCCGCCCTCTCAGGCGTATGCGGCGTCCGGCGTCGGTGGTAAGGTTCAAGCGGATGTTGGTGCGAGCCAGATCTTCCACAATGTTAATAATTGGAGCATTGCGCACGTTTTGCTGTCCCAAGCGATGGCGTACCCGTCCGTAAATTTCAGTTCCTTTGACGGGCATCCAGGTCACCTGAAGCAAACCATCCCAGGCCCGACCCGGTGCTTCTGCGCCATAGCGCGGCCAGGGAAAACGAATTTGATCAAAGTAGCCGGAGATGCCCACACGGCGCACCGGGCGGCAGTCCACTCCCAGATAGAGCCCACTTTCGTTGTTCCCGCCACGGCGATCGGCCACTGGATTGGCATACAAAGCAGCGTAGGAAGGTTGAAAATTCCGGTAATAAGCTGTGAAGGTGAAAAAGGTCGTCAAAGTGGCCTGAAGCCCATGCACCATTGCCCAGCCGCGCGGCTGGCTCCGCGAGACTTCCCCAAACAATGTAAAATGCGGGCCCACCCACTGGTAATCCACACCTAAGTTGACCAGACTATTGCCCTGAAAACGGTACACATTATAAAGCGCTTCGCTACGGCGCAGCACCGCATTAAGGTGCGTGTACACTCCGGTAAATCCGACGCGGAGATTTCGCCAGTTGATATCGGCATGTCCTCCGGCCATCTGTTCGCGTACGGTGCCTTTGTTGTCGATTTCTGAGACAGTACGGTGCAAACCGGACGTGATGAGGGAACTGATTTCGGGCAGGTTGTTCAAAATGTCCTCCGTGGTGGTGTCGGTTTCGACCAAGTTGCCATCTAAATTTTTGCGGGAATAAAAGGCTGTAATATCCAACCATGGAAGAGGTCGAAGCGTGAAGGCGCCGCCCCGCATGAACAAATTTTCATTGATAGAAGTGTAAGGCCTCAGACCCTGTCCGGTGCGCCGCAGATTGATACCGAAAGCGGTCTTTCCGAAAGCCAGCCCGGTCCAAAGAGTAAGCCCCTGGCCAAAACGACATTGATAGTCTCCCAAAGCCAGGGCTTTCAACCATTTAATATTGCTGATAAAAAGGTGCGCGCTATAAAAATCAAATCCATATTTATTCACCCCTGAAAAAAAAGGCTCGCCGGCATCCTTGTCGGCCGTAAACCCAATGCTATAATGCCGGTTGTGCTGATAACGGAAACGGGTGAAAAGCCCAAAGGGCGGCCCCAGAAAGCCACGGGTCGGATCTTCGGCATTCTGAATGTAGCCCGCCTGCCGCTGAAAGGTATATAGACTTCTGAAAAACCACTCTCCACGGCCATATTTTAAAAGGCGCCTGAAAGAGAGGGAAGTCCGTGCGTCCTCGTTGCGGACAGTGACAAAAGGGCGTACCACATCGATGGTTTCATCGTCCAGACCCGGTATCAGCTTCAATTCATATAACGTCACCAGAGGCCCGTGGTTTTTGCGGTACTTCAGAATGTTCTCTATCTGGCGATCGGTGAAGACTTGCAACTTTTCGAGATCCTCCCTCGTGGCCTGATTCAAATCCAGTGGATGTTCAAAAAAATACTGGAGATCTTCCGTGAGGGTGGTGAAATCCAACTGTTCATCCACGTTGTCTGTAATGGTTTCAATGAGCTTTTCAATCAGATTATCCCGTCGGGTTTCATCGTCCCGGGCCCTGTCCCTCTGGGCCATCAGAAAACAGGGCCAAAGGATCAGAAAAAAAAGGGTGCAGCGGCTCATGGTTCGGAAGCGCTCGAGCTTGAACGGTTTCGGCGCATTTCCTTTTGAACCTGGGGCCCGAAATCCACCGAAAGCCCGGCTTGGGGCGAAAAGCCCAAGACCTGATGGTAGGAGGAAGCCAGATCCAGTTGCCAGGGGCCCAGCCTCAGCCCCATGCCAAAAGCGGCCGTCACGGGACCAGTACCGCCCCCGGCCCGCACCTGAAGGATCGGAACCGGAAGATATTCCAGGCCCAACCGAACGGCAAAAGGCCGGTCCAGGTCTTTTTCTGCATCCACATGCGTCCGAAGTTTTCCCGCCCACAGGTATCCAATTCCAAACCGTACCAGAGCCGGAAGCCTTTCATTATCAAAGGCAGCGATGGTTTGGCGCACAGGATTCACCAAATGAAAGGCCACCGAAAAATCCCGGGTGGGCCGTGCCAGCACGCCCAATTCCCCCGTGAAAGCATGGGCCGAACCGTACATATCCCCAAAAGCCAAGTAATGGTAATTAAAAGTCATCCCAGCGCTCAGGTAAGGGCTAAAAGTGCGGGCGTAGGAAAAAGATAGGCGGTTCCTGTTAAAAAAGCGGCCTCCGAAGCGCAAAAAAGCCAGATTAAAAACACCCAGACGCCGCGTCGCAGCGGCAGCAGACATACCCGCCGTACCAAGTTCGGGCAATAGAAACCGATTGTCATAAAAAACACCGGCCCCACTGCGACCCAGGTAACCCAAAGCCCCCGGATTATTGAAGGCCGCGTATACATCCACGTTGCACAGAGAGGCATGGGCCATTCCCGCAGCCCTTCCGCCCACCGGCCAGGATTGTGCTTCTAAACCCACGATGGCGATAGAACAGGCGAGTCCGGTGGCTATTAATCTTTTAAGGCATCGATGTCGGGACATAGGCGACCAAACTGAAAAGACTCCAGGTTGAGTTGGTGCTGCGCATCCAGCACTTTCGTTTTTAAGGATTGCTTAAAGGCCAGAAGACGTTCCTGAAGTGCAGGATCTGACAAGGCCAAAATGGAAGCCGCCAGGAGCCCCGCATTGTGGGCATTGTTCAAGGCTACGGTGGCCACCGGAATGCCGGCCGGCATTTGCAGAATGGAGAGGAGGCTATCCCATCCGTCCAGACTCTGGGATGACTTTACCGGCACACCTATCACCGGAAGAACGGTGTGGGAAGCCACCATGCCCGGCAGATGGGCCGCGCCGCCAGCTCCTGCCACCAGGACCCCCAGGCCTCTTTGAAGTGCCGAAGCGGCGTAGCGCGCCATAAATTCCGGAGTACGATGGGCTGAAACAACCGCTGCTTCAAAAGGCACCTGCAATTCATCTAAAATCTTCGCGGCACCTTGCATCACCTCCCAGTCCGATGCACTGCCCATGATTATGCCCACTCTGGCTTGCATAAGCCAAAGTAAAGCATTTTCGGCCGAACAGCCAAAATATCTTAACTGCAGGGCCCTGTGGTCATGCCCGGCGCCGGCTGAATGACTTCGGCCAGAAGACGACGCACTATGGGAAAAAAGGTTTCATAAAAGGGCAAGGGCTTTACGCTCACCGCCCCAAAAACGGCCGGATTGGGCCAGTCGGGTCTTTCCCTGATCAATTCCTGCTTGATCTGCCGGAAATGGTAGCGTAAGCTTGTGGGATAGCTGCTGACGTAGGCCGTGTGAATGGCTTTAAATTTTTCACCAGGTTTTTCGTACAGTGTCACATGATAGGAATACACGCGATTTTCGGCATTTTCCTGATCTTCAAGAATCACATACCCTTCATCCTGATGGAGCGGCATCACGCCGACGGCTTCCAGAGCTATGAGTTTTTCAGCTTCTTCATAACGCACGCGGCCCTCCTGGATGGACTCAGCAAAATGTGGGATAGCAAACGACACAATATCCATCAGTTCTTCCATAACCTGGCTTTCCGGCATTTTCTTTTCATAAATCAGAAGCAGTTTCTCCCAATCCACACCCGACACCGTGGCCGTACCGGATTCAAACAACTCCGCCTTGTCTTTTAAGTTCTGTAAATCCTTATAGTGCTGGATCAGATCAGCCAAAACAGGATACAGGCGATGGCTCCGGAAATAGGCCGCCACGCTCTGCAAATACCCTAAGATCACGTAGCTTTTGTATTCAAGGTCCACATGGCCGTCCGTGATCCAGGTGGGCGATAATCTGGGAAAGTCAGATTTTAGGGATTCCATAGTGTTATGAAATCTTTACGCATAAATAACGAAAAAGATAAGCCAGAGTTGTATTGATAAAGTTTTTTATCAACAGATTTTAAAACGTGCTGGATTATTTACATCTTTCCTATTTAGAGTAAGATTAAAATTTTTTGAAATCCCCAAACCCTCCAAAAAAAATTTTTAATTCTAAAAGCTGACAAAAGTCATTGTTTCCGGGAGCCAAGGTGTCTGACCTTTGAACTGGATTTCACAACACAAACAATGTACGTGCTCTTCGTCCTTATCCTTATCAGCCTGGCACTGGCAGGGGTATTTCTGATATGGTTTTTAAAGGCGGCCCGGGAAGGCCAGTTTGACGATACCACGACCCCGGGCATCCGGGTGCTTTTTGATGACAAACCGCTCAGCAAACAATTTAAAATTAAACAATAAAATGAGCTATGGAACGGTTCTATTATGACAACAAAATTGTAAAATTCTTCCTCATCGCCACGGTGGTGTGGGGAATTGTGGGCATGCTGGTGGGCCTACTGGCGGCCTATCAGTTGTATTTTCCGGAACTCAACCTGGGCCTTCCTTATACCTCCTTTGGGCGCATCCGCCCCCTGCACACGAACGCTGTAATTTTCGCATTTGTGGGCAATGCCATTTTTATGGGGGTGTATTATTCTACACAAAGGCTGTTAAAGGCCCGCATGTTCAGTGATTTTTTAAGTTGGTTTCATTTCTGGGGCTGGCAATTGATTATTCTTTCTGCGGCTCTGACTCTGCCCACCGGGCATACCCAGGGAAAAGAGTACGCCGAGCTGGAATGGCCTATTGACATTGCCATCGCTTTGGTGTGGGTGGCATTTGGGACCAATTTGATCGGCACCATGATCCGGCGCAGGGTGCAGCACATGTATGTAGCCATTTGGTTTTATGTAGCCTCCTTCGTCACTGTGGCTGTGCTCCACATCGTGAATTCTATTTCGATACCGGCAGGTTTTTTAAAAAGCTACTCGATATATGCCGGTGTTCAGGACGCGCTGGTGCAGTGGTGGTATGGCCATAATGCAGTGGCCTTTTTTCTTACCACGCCCTATTTGGGCCTCATGTATTACTTTTTAGTAAAAGCCGCCAACCGTCCGGTTTATTCTTACCGCCTCTCCATCGTTCATTTCTGGACGCTGATTTTCATTTATATCTGGGCTGGCCCCCACCATCTTTTGTATACGGCCTTACCCAACTGGGCCCAGGCCTTAGGGGTGATTTTTTCAGTCATGCTGATTGCGCCTTCCTGGGGCGGTATGGTGAACGGTTTGCTGACGCTGCGTGGGGCTTGGGACAAAGTGCGCGAAGATCCGGTTCTGAAATTTTTTGTGGTGGCCGTCACGGCCTACGGTATGGCCACTTTCGAGGGTCCCATGCTGTCCCTAAAAAATGTCAATGCCATCAGCCACTACACAGACTGGACAGTGGCCCACGCGCATGTGGGCGCTCTGGGCTGGAACGGATTTCTCACCTTCGGAATGCTGTATTGGCTGGTGCCACGTATGTGGCAAACCACCCTGTTTTCGAAAAAACTGGCTGACTTCCACTTCTGGATTGGCACGTTGGGCATCATTTTCTATGCCCTGCCCATGTATGTTGCGGCGCTTACCCAAGCCCTGATGTGGAAGCAATTCAATGAGGAAGGTCTGCTCCAGTACCCGAACTTCCTGCAAACTGTAAAGCAAATCATGCCCATGTATTTACTGCGCGGCATTGGCGGCACGCTCTACCTGGCCGGGGTGGTGGTGATGGTGTACAACCTCATTAAAACGGCGGCTCAGGGCAAGTTTCTGGCAGAAGAAGAAGCCGAAGCACCCGCCCTCGCCCCCTCCCAAGCCCACACGGGCGGATTCAGCCACCGCGTTTTGGAACGCAAACCCGTGTTGTTTACCTCCTTGGCTCTGGTGGCCATCCTCATTGGCGGGGTAATTGAATTCCTTCCTGCTTTCCTCATCAAAACCAATGTTCCGACCATCGAAAGCGTTAAGCCCCTCACGGCCCTTGAATTGCAGGGACGGGATATCTACATCCGGGAGGGTTGTTACAATTGCCATTCCCAAATGATTCGACCCTTCCGTTCCGAAACCGAGCGCTACGGGGAGTATTCTAAAGTGGGCGAATTTGTCTATGATCATCCTTTTCAATGGGGATCCAAACGCACAGGGCCCGACCTGGCAAGGGAAGGCGGAAAAAATCCCCACGCCTGGCACTTTTTGCATATGTACGATCCCTCACTCACGTCCGCAGGAACCATCATGCCCGGCTACAAGTGGATGATCACCAACGATCTGGATCTCTCCAGCACCAGAGCCAAAATCAAAGCCCTTCGAACGGCCGGAGTTCCCTATCCGGAAGGCTACGAAGAACAAGCAGAAGCCGACTTGATCCGTCAGGCTAAGGATCTTGCCGATCAGTTGAAAACCGATGCCAAAGTGCAGCAGATCCTTGAGATGGAGGGAATCACGGAATTGGAAAATAAAGAAATCGTGGCCATGATTGCCTACATGCAACGTCTGGGGCGTGATATTCAGGGCGATACAAGCAGCCACAAATACCTGCCTCCCCAACTCACCAAAAAATAAAAGGTCATGTATAAAGATGTAGCAAGCCGTATTCCGGATGTGTGGATTTACCCCACCATCTCCCTTGTGATCTTTTTCACCTTTTTCCTTATCCTGTTTGTGGTGGTTTTCACCCGCCGAAGGGAACTGGTACAATCCCAGAAAATGATTCCCCTTGAAGACGGCACCCACCTATCTGAAAAAAGTAAAATGATACAGCCATGAAAAAGGTATTCGGTTTTTTAAAATGGATTCTCCTTGGGCTCATCGGGGGTTCCACAACTCTGCCACTTTACGGCCAAGGAAATGCTCCGGAGCTCCCATTCTATCTGAAGCAGGATTTTCTGAACCAGGTTTTGGCTATTGTGGCCTTTTTGTACGTCCTGCTTTTGATGCGGCATTTGATGGTTCTGGAAAAACTGGCCCGGGAAGTGGGCCGTATGATGCTGCCCCAGGAGGAGGCCGCCAAGCTGGCTGAGGAGCCGAGTATTTGGCAAAAAATTCTGAAACACCTCTCCGGCCTCAAACCCTTGGAAGCCGAAAAAGATCTTGTGCTGGAAGGCCATGAATACGATGGCATCAAAGAACTCAGCAATGGCATGCCCCCATGGCTTCGCTATCTTTTCCTTGGAACCATCCTGTTTGGGGTGCTGTATTTCACCTACTTTACGATGTTGGGAATAGGTCCTACCCAAGAGGAGGAATACGCCCAGGAAATGGCCCGGGCCGCCCTTCAAAAAGAAGAACGTATGAAACTGGCTGCCAATAAGGTGGATGAAAACACGGTGGTAGTGCTGACAGAAAAAAATTACCTGGAGGAAGGTCGTAAAATTTTTATTGAAAACTGCGCCACATGCCATGGGGAAAATGGTGGTGGTGGAGCGGGCCCTAACCTCACGGATGAATATTGGCTCCATGGAGGTGGCGTAAAAAATATTTTTAAACTGGTCAAATATGGCTTTATTCAAAAAGGAATGCCGCCGTGGGAAGATAAGCTCACACCTTTTCAAATTCAAAAGGTCACGAGTTATGTCTTGAGTTTACAAGGCAGCAACCCACCCGGGGGGCTGCCTCCCGCCGGGGAAAAATGGACGGAGACCCCCCCAGATACAAGCACCCTGAAAACAACCACAGCTTCGCTGAGCTCCCTCGATGCAGCTGCCCAGCGTCAGATCAGCCAATAAGAACCATGAACCGCACGGTAACCCTGGAAGATCTTGTATATGGTGAAGAGGACTTCAGGGACCACATCCCCTACGAGGATGCTCATGGCAAGCGACGCTGGATATACCCGAGGAAGCCCCGGGGCCGCTTTCATAAATACAGACAGATTATGGCCTTGGGGCTTTTGGGTCTTTTTTTCACGATGCCCCATATCCGATGGCATGGACAGCCTTTTTTTCTTATCAATATTTTTGAACGCAAATTCGTGATCCTGGGTCAGGTGTTCTGGCCTCAGGATACGCATCTTCTGATTTTGCTTCTGCTCATATTTTTTGTAACGGTCATTTTATTCACCGTTGCTTTTGGCCGAATCTGGTGCGGGTGGACCTGCCCCCAGACGGTCTTCATGGAAATGGTATTCCGGAAAATTGAATATTGGGTTGAAGGCGATGCCAGTGCTCAACGAAAATTGGACCGCCAGCCATGGAATGCGGAGAAAATACGTAAAAAAAGTCTTAAACACGCTCTGTTTATTATCATTTCGCTTCTAATCAGCCACACTGTTATGATGTATTTGGTGGGCCGGGACAAAGTCTTTGAACTTGTGACCCGCTCTCCCGCTGAAAACTGGCCGGGATTTTTGGGTCTGGTAACCTTTACCGGAATTTTTTACTTCGTATTTTCGATATTGCGCGAACACGCCTGCACTTTTATCTGTCCGTACGGCCGCCTTCAGGGTGTGCTCATCAACCCAGATACCCTCGTTGTAGCATACGATTTCGTGCGGGGCGAACCGCGCGGAAAATTAGTGAAGGGTGAAAAGGCCGAAGGCAAAGGAGATTGTGTGGACTGTGGATTGTGCGTGCAGGTGTGCCCCACAGGTATTGATATCCGCAACGGAACCCAACTCGAATGTGTGAATTGCACAGCCTGCATAGATGCCTGCGATGAAGTGATGGACAAAGTGAAAAAGCCCAAGGGCCTTGTGCGTTTCGCCTCCTTAGCCCAAATTCGGGAAGGGCGATCTTTTCGTTTCACCTGGCGCATGGCTGCTTATTCGGGTGTCCTATTGGTTCTGGTATCTGTTTTTTTCACACTCATCTTTACCCGTAATAAAGTGGAAACTACCATTCTGCGGGCTACCGGGCAGCTGTATAACGAAACAAGCGACGGAAAAATTTCCAACCTGTACAATGTGCAGGTCATCAATAAATCTTTTGACAGCCTGAGGATTCGGTTTGAGATGGAAGGCCTTCCCGGTGTCCTCAAAAGTGCAGGCCATGGAAAAGAAAAAGTTATTCCGCCCCAGGGCATGCTTCAGGAAGTTCTCATTTTTGAAGTGGAAAAAAGCCAAATACCCCAGCTTAAAAATAAAATTCAATTAAAACTGATAACCTCCCAGGGTATTTTGGATAAAGTCTCCACAACGTTCTTAGGTCCCCCGTCAAAAATTCATTAAAACAACAGTTTTTTATATGGACCACATCTCAAAAAAATCTTTTCGGCTGGGCTGGGGTTGGGGTATCACCTTTGGGATAGCCGGTTTTATGAGTTTTATTCTTGCGATGGTGACCATCAGCATGCGTCAAAAAGATATCCATCTCCAGGCCGACAACTATTACGAACAACAACTCAGCTATCAATCCGTGATTGATCAAAAGCGTAAAGCATCTCTGCTTCCTGGACTGCCCAGTATAAAAGCGGACCCGGTATCGGGCGTTTTGGTATTAGATTTTTCACACACACAACAGCAGGATGTCCATGGCCGGCTTTCTTTATTCCGACCTTCGGATCCATCCTTGGATCAGGATTATGAAATTCATCTGGACTCATCAGGACAACAAATCCTACAATTAGAAAAGTATCGATATGGAAAATGGCTTTGTAAAATAGCCTGGACTCATCGGGGGGAGGCATACTACACCGAATTTTCTTTGCTTTTTTAAAACATGTGGATTCTGGCCTTCACCATGGGCATCACCAGCAGCCTGCATTGCCTGGGAATGTGCGGCCCTCTCGCAATGGCTTGTCCCGTAACGGGCACAAAAAAAAGTCAGATCCTCGCCAGCCGTCTGGCCTATCACGGAAGCCGAATTCTGATGTATTCGGCCATAGGTTCCGTCCTGGGACTCATCGGGGAAGCCTTTAAAGTAGCGGGGTGGCATCAGTTTTTATCCATCGTACTCGGCCTCCTGATTCTGCTTCATCTGATGGTGCGTTGGTTGGGATTTGAAATTCAGGATGCATATATCTTTCGGTTGTTTTTACGGCTCAAAAAGCCCTTTAACGCCTTGATCCTACGTCGAAATTTGGCTTCCATCGCTCTTCTGGGGTTGTTGAACGGCCTTCTCCCCTGTGCGATGGTGTATCTGGCCGGCACAATCGCTCTGGCTAATGGCCATTGGGTCCAAGCCATGCTGTTCATGCTGGCATTTGGCTTTGGGACTACCCCCTTGCTTCTTTTGGCCGCGGAGGGTTTTCGATGGATAAAAAATAAATTGAACTTCGCAGCGGGGTTGGCCTTGCCTGTGCTTTCGGCTTTGACGGGTCTTCTTCTCATCTTTCGGGGTCTGAACGCCGGCCTGCCCTGGATCAGTCCTGAAATTTTTGGATGGGCCGGAGAGGCCGCCATGTGCCGGTGAATGTGCACAAGGGGATTAATGCGCTTTAAAGGATTTCGAAAACAACGCCTTCACAGGTCCACTGAGAAAAGCCAAGGACAGTTGAGCCGCAGGCTTCAGGCTTTCTCTTTACTTTCGCGCAAAGATTCTGAGGCATGCGGCTTTACACTGTGAACACAGGTTTTTTTAAGCTGGACGGCGGGGCCATGTTCGGCGTGGTGCCCAAATCTATCTGGAATTCTTTGAACCCGGCTGACGAAAACAACATGTGCACGTGGGCCATGCGCTGCCTTCTGGTAGAAACAGAGAAACGTTTGATTCTGATAGATTGCGGAATTGGCAATAAACAGGATGCCCGTTTTTTTGCCCACTATTATTTGCATGGCTCAGACAATCTCGAAACCTCCTTGCGCCATCACGGTTTCGCACCGGAAGACCTAACCGATGTGGTGCTCACCCACTTGCATTTTGACCACTGTGGAGGCGCGGTGTTGCGTAAGAATGATGGACGCCTTGTGCCTACATTTCCGAATGCCCGGTATTGGACAAACCGCCCACACTGGAACTGGGCCTGCCAGCCAAACCTCCGAGAAAAAGCCTCTTTTCTCAAGGAAAATTTCATCCCTTTGCTGGAACATGGACAAGTGGTTTGGTGTCAGGATAACGAAGAAATTGCACCTGGGGTTCGGGTGCGCTTTTTCCACGGCCACACGGAAGCGCAAATGATCCCTTTCATCCAATATCAAAACCGAACTGTTGTCTTTTGCGCGGATCTAATGCCATCGGCAGGTCATATCCGGCCGGCTTACGTGATGGCTTACGACGTGCGGCCCCTTACATCCCTGGATGAACGGTATGCCTTCGTGAAGGAAGCCATCGAGAATGAATATATTTTATTTTTCGAACATGATCCGCGCTATAGCTGCGGAATTTTGGAAGGTTCTGCTGAAAAACCTCAAGGACGCTTTTTCTCTGAACTTTCTGAAGTGTTATAAACCACTCATCCCCTCTTCTCATGACGATGCGCCAATTGATTTTAGGTTTTTGGGACGATGTGCGGCAAGCCTTCAACCAGCCGCTCCCTGAAAATTTAGAAAAATATAAAACACAACATTTTTCACGCCTGGTGCTTTGCGGCCTGGGGGGCAGCGGAATGGCAGGCAGCCTTATCCGTAGCCTGACCGAAAATTTTTCCGAATTAAATAATTCAAATCCTTTATGGATCAGCCAATGTCGTGAATACGACCTGCCGGCCTGCCGGCCGGAAGACACCTTAATTTTTTTGTCTTCCCATAGCGGCAACACGGAGGAAACCCTTTCTTGCGCCCAGCAGGCTGCCGAAAAAGGAATTTTTTGCGTGGTCTTCACCTCCGGCGGCAAGTTGCAACACATGGCCCTGGAGCACAATTGGCCTTGGGTCCCCCTGCCAGGTGGCAGGCCGCCCCGTTCATGCCTGGGTTTTTCCTGGGTGCTTCAGATGCGCGTGATGGCAACTTTAGGATTGTTGCATGAGAGCGTATTAAACACGCTGATCACCTCAATTCCAGAATGGGCCCAAAGGCAAAATATCATGGACGATGATGCCCGCGAAATGGCTTTTCATTTAAAAGACAAATGCCTTCTCATCGTCACAGATACCTTGCTTCAGCCTGTGGCAGAAAGATGGATGCAACAGTTGTGTGAAAATGCCAAAACCATGACCCATGTAGCCATCGTTCCTGAAATGAACCACAACGAACTGGTGGCCTGGCGCAACCTGCCGCGCGAAACCCATGTTCTTTTCCTGGAGCATCCAGGCTTGCATCCCCGGAACCGTCTGCGCTATACTTTTTTACAAAACGAAATAAACAACCGCCTTCCCTATTCCCGAATTGTGGCCGGTGAAAACTCACTAATAGCCAATTATGCCTACTTAATACACTGGGGTGATGTGTTGTCAGATCATCTGGCCACTGTCCATGGTGTCGATGCCATGGATATCCAAGTGATTGACCGACTGAAACAATTTTTGGATGCACACCGCGGATGAATTACCTGTGATCCGGGTAGCCGACCTGGGACAGGCCGATTATTTGGCCAGTTGGAAGCTTCAGGAAAGCCTGCTCTACGAAGCCACGGAAATCAAATTATTCAACCGCGAGCGACCGGCCAGTGAACACCGGCCCATGCCCCACTATCTTCTTCTCTGTGAGCACAATCCTGTGTTCACTTTAGGAAAAAGCGCACACCCTGAAAATATCCTGACAGATGAAAAAACGTTGGCCAAGCTGGGTATCCAGGTGCACCGCATCAACCGTGGGGGCGATGTCACATACCACGGCCCGGGACAGTTGACGGGTTATCCTATTCTGGACCTGGAATTTTTTTTTACAGACCTTCATAAATACATGCGTATGCTGGAGGAAGTGATGATTCGCATGTTATCCGACTTTGGCCTAAAGGCGGGGCGTATTCCAGGGTTGACAGGCGTTTGGATGGACGGCGACAAACCCTATCAGGCGCGCAAAATTTGTGCGTTTGGCGTGCACATGAGCCGATGGATCACGCTGCACGGATTTGGCCTTAATGTGAATCCGCGCTTGGATATGTTCCAACATATCGTCCCATGTGGCATTCAGGATAAAGGCGTCACTTCCATGGCTTGGGAACTCGGATACGACCCAGGAATGGACCGGGTGAAAGAGTCGGTTATCCATCATTTTGGTAAAGTTTTTAAGGCCAGGATGGAAAATTTGGAATCCGGAAAATTAGAATGGTTCAAATCCCAGACCCGGTTGTCAACCGCTAAGCCGGAGGCTGCCGCTCCAGATGCCGCTCCCGCATGAACAGGAAGAAAGGAAGGGCAAAAGCTATGGAAATAATAACCGCTAAAACGGGGTAAACCCACACCCGGCGCATCCTTAAACGCCCTCCTTCCACCCCCATAAAAATAACGCCCGCCAGGGCGGCGAACAGCAGATCATACACCAGCGAGGACAGCACCGGGAAAGCGTGAATCAGTTGCCATGGAGTAGCTTTTTCAAAAGTCCAGTCTGTGAGAATATTGAAATACATAGGCACCACAGCGCCCGGCAAGCTGATGAGGAGATAAACATATTTGAGATGGCGCCTTTTCATTCTGAGGAATCCTCCGTGAAGCCCAACACATCCCGCATGGAATACATGCCCTGCCGCCCCGCCAAAAATTCAGCCGCCATGACGGCGCCCAAGGCAAACCCTTCCCTAGAAAAAGCGTGATGCCGAATTTCTAACCTATCCACCTGCGAAGTCCAGATCACTTGGTGCCGTCCCACCTCGCCGGGAACCCTGGAAGAAAATACCGAAAGCAGGTCTTCCTGCTCCGCGGAATTCAGTTGCCATCCCTTTTGGCCGGAGATTTGGATCAAATCCTGAGCTAATTGAACCGCGGTGCCGCTGGGCATATCTTTCTTACCCGTATGGTGGCTTTCAAGAATCACAGGGCGATATTCCGGAAATTTTATCATGCGACGGGCCAGCCAGCGGTTCAATTCAAAAAAAAGGTGTACCCCCAGGCTGAAATTCGAGGATGCAATCATGGCGCCCTGATGCGCCCTGCACAAGGCTTCGGCCTCTGAAAGCCGCTTTTGCCAGCCGGTGGTGCCGCTTACAACAGGGATTCCGGCACGGAAGCAGGCCGCAATATTGTCAAAAGCGGAATCCGGAGAAGTAAATTCAATCACGACATCTGCAGGCCCGAATTTTTGAAGCCAAACATCCGGAGGTTCCGACCGGTCGGATTTAATGCCGACAATCGAATGCCCTCTTTGCAGAGCCACATGTTCCACCATGCGGCCCATACGGCCATATCCCATCAAAAGGAGGCGCAGGGAGGGCAAGGGTTTACTCTTTGACCCTTTCCAGATACTCGCCGGTTTCGGTGTTCACCCGGATTTTTTCACCTTGGTTCACGAAAAGGGGAACCGATATCCGGGCGCCGGTTTCCAGGGTGGCGGGCTTCAGCGTCTTGGTAGCGGTATCCCCACGAAGGCCTGGTTCTGTGTAAGTCACTTCCAGCTCCACCACTTTGGGAGGCCTGGCCAGAACAGGCGTTTCTCCATCAAAACCCACCACCACTTCGCTGCCTTCTTTCAGAAAACTGAGGGCTTCGCCAAAAAGGTTTTCATGCACATAATACTGCTCGAAAGTGCCGCCGTCCATACACACCAAATCGTTTCCATCTTTATATAAGTATTGAAGGTTGCGCTCTTCAACCCGGACTTCCTCCACTTCTTCATCCGGACGAAAGCGGTATTCCGCCAGTTTTCCTGTTCGAATATTCCGCATTTTAGCCTGGTAAAAGGCCCTGAGGTTTCCCGGTGTCCTGTGAATGTATTCAATGATCAGGCAGAGCTCACCATTGAATTTGATGTAGCTGCCGGTGGAAAGGTCGGATGCTTTGGCCATGGTGCAAATTTACTTGACCCGCTTTTCTTTTTCCCAATTTCTTGTAATTTGGAATGAAACAGATAACCACCAGAGCGGACTCCGCGTGTCTTTAAAAGGCTTTTGCCCCATGTTATCCACATAGGCCCGATTTAAATAATTAAACAGTGTAATATTGTATTTAATAGAAAACATCCAAACCTGAACCCCGGCGTGAAAGGAAGGGTTAAAAGGAAGTACTGCTTCCGAAAAAATTGTAAACCTCTTATCCATCCGGTTATTATGCAGCCGTGTTGTTTCTTTATAGAAAATCATCAAATTGGCGGCCATTCCCATCAAAGCCGCAAACTGGGGCTTTCTGAGCCGGCCTATCCGGAAGGTGAGCGGCGCACATAAGGCAATATTTCGCCATTTTCGTTGAAGGCTGTCGTTGGCCAATATCAAGCCCAGATTGCGCATGCCAAAACCCAGGGAAAGTCCCATGGTTTCGCTGAAATGGTAGTTGAGATGCCCCATGAGATTAGGGAATGCTGTGTATCGAAACCGGGGGCGAAGATTCAAAGCATCGCTGGTGTTTTTGTAAAAACTGCTCGACAGAATGTTTTCCCACTCCAGAGTGCCGCTCCATTTTTGAGCTGTCAAGGGCAGCCCCCTCCCCAAGGAAAGGCCCATAATCAAACAAATGGATTGCAAATAGTGTTGGAAGGTTTTTGGACGTTGAATTGTTATCGAGGACATGATGATTTTTATACCAAAAGTAAATCCGATGGCCTAAATTTGAGGGCAATTTTAATGGTACCATGAGTTTCCAATTACCTTCTCTGCCTTATGCCTATGATGCCTTAGAGCCTCACATTGACGCCCTCACCATGGAAATACATTACAGCCGGCATCATCAAGCTTATGTGACGAACTTGAACAATGCCCTGCCAGGGTCCGGCGCCGAAGGGCTTTCATTGGATGATATCTGCCGGCAGGTGTCGCGCTTTTCGGCGGCCATCCGTAATAACGGGGGCGGCCATTGGAACCACAGCCTATTTTGGGAAATTATGAGCCCTCAAGGTGGTGGGGAGCCCGGTGGCGCTCTGGGGGAGGCCATTCAAAACTACTTTGGTTCCTTTTCCGATTTCTGGAATCAGTTCGCCCAGGCTGGCGCTACGCGTTTTGGAAGCGGGTGGGCCTGGTTGTGCGTGAAGGACGACAAAAGCCTCTGCGTATGCAGCACGCCTAATCAGGACAATCCCTTGATGGACGTGGCGGAGTGTCGAGGAGTGCCCATTCTTGGTATGGATGTTTGGGAACACGCCTACTATTTAAAGTACCAAAACCGTCGTCCAGACTACATAGCGGCCTTTAAAAACGTCATCAACTGGCCAGCCGTAGAAAAAAGATATCAACAGTTCATGGGAATTTAATCCTGATAATCAACCCTTTGACCTCCCGCCGGTAGGCGGGATTTTTTTTTCTGTTTTTTGTTCAACTTTTTCTTGTTTTTCTTAAACAAAACGTATATTTGTGGAGTTTTTTATCCAAAATCTTAAACAAGATGGACTCCAGAAAATTCTCAACTCTGGTTCTCGCGCAAAGAGATCATTTACACTACTTCGCATTAAGCCTCACACGCAATGTGCCGGACTCCGAAGATCTCGTTCAAGAAACCCTGTGCAAAGCCTTCACGTACCGAAACCGATTTGCAGAAAACACCAACTTGAAGGCCTGGCTATTCACCATTATGAAAAACATTTTTATTAACAACTACCGGCGGAAAGTGAAAGCCAATACCATTTTTGACCATTCTAAAGAAAGTTGGCTTATCAACCTGCCCCAGGTATCCCGCTTGCCGGATCCGGAAACCTCTTACCGATACCAGGAACTTTTAAATGCCTTGAACTTTCTGCCTGAAGAATTGGGCACACCCCTCAAAATGTATTTCGAGGGATACAAATACAAGGAAATTGCGGAACGCTTTGGGCTCCCTATCGGCACAGTAAAAAGCCGAATTTTTATTGCCCGTAAACAGATACTCAAAATTTTGCGGGAGGGAAAAACGGTCCCATCCGAACAAGGAGTCTGTCTCGCTTGAAATTGTCTCCGAACGCGTTATATTAAAACTCCGGAAAAAGTTTTCCGGATTGTTTATTAGGTTGTCTGCCCTGCTCGACAAGCCTATATATATGTATATTTGACACTTTCATTTCCTTGACCTATGGCACGTTTTGGAACGTCCTTCTGGGGTGCTTTTACAGGCACGCTTCTGGCGTTTTTTCTATTTTTTGTAATCCTCTTTATCGGAGGGCTCCTAATGGTGGGATTTTTTGCATCGGGACTGTCGGAACTAGGTAAAGAAAAAACTGTTAAAACCAAAGGAAGTTTTCTTCACCTGAAGCTATCAGGAGATATCCCTGACAAACCCCAAAAAGATCCCTTGAGAAAATGGATGTCGGCTTATTACAATTCATCCGTGGTCTCCTTACCAGAAATTATCCATGCTCTTAAAGAAGCCGCTCAGGATGAGGACATCGTTGGTGTTTTCTTAGAAAACCCCCGGACCGATGCCGGTTTGGCGACATTGGAAGAACTTCGCCAGGCGCTTCAGGAATTTAAAAAATCTTCTAAACCTGTGATGGCGTATGCCGATTACTTGGACCAGCGCAACTATTTTTTGGCCAGCGTGGCCGACAGCCTTTTCTTAAATCCAGCCGGCAGTATAGGACACGTGGGCCTGGCCGCCCAATTTATTTCATTTAAAAATCTCCTGGATAAACTAGAAATTAAGGCTCAAATCATCCGTCCGGATTCCAACGCGTTCAAGAGTGCGGTGGAACCTTTTATGTACGAAAAGATGAGTCGTGCCAACCGTCAGCAGGTGCGGCAACTGATTTCCAACTTTTGGGATTACATCGTTACAGCCGTGGCTCACAACCGAAAAACAAATGTGGATAAGGTGCGTCAGTGGGCCCGGGAACTTTCCGGCAGGAACGCCATGGCAGCCCTTGAAGACCGCATGGTGGACGGATTAAAGTATTACGATGAAATGCTTGAAACCCTAAAAAAAATCAGCTCTACAAATTCCGAAAAGCCCAATCTCATTCCGCTGAATGGCTATTTGGCAAACTCCAGAGAAAAAACTTCCACTCGGGAAAAAATCGTAGTTATTTACGCGGAAGGCGAAATTACAGACGACGGGAGTGCGTCTGAGCAGATCGTCGGTTCCCATTACGCCGGTTTACTTCGCACAGCGCGCCAGGATGACAAAGTAAAAGGCGTGATATTACGTGTCAACTCCCCCGGAGGCAGTGCCCTCGCCAGCGAGATTATACACCGGGAGGTACAATTAACCAAGGCCGTGAAACCTGTGTATGTTTCCATGGGAAATTATGCCGCCTCGGGAGGCTACTACATTTCCTGTGCTGCCGACAGCATTTTCGCGGACTTCACCACCTTAACGGGGTCCATTGGCGTCTTTGGGGTGCTCCCGGATATGTCGGCATTTTTTAAAAATAAAATAGGCATTGTCCGCGACACCGTGCTCACGGAAAGGTTTTCAGATATTACAACGGCTGGGCGCACACTTTCCGCCGCTGAGATGCAGATTTTTAAAGAAGAAATCCAAGGCATTTATCAGCGGTTTCTGAAAAATGTGGCCGAAGGTCGCAGAAAAAGTCTTCAAGAAATCCACGCCATGGCCCAGGGTCGGATTTGGTCCGGTGCGGACGCACAACGCCTGGGCCTGGTGGATCGCATCACCCCCCTGGAAGGTGCGCTGGAGTCCATGAAACTGAAGCTGCAGAAGCAAGATATCTCCGTGGAAGAATGGCCCAAAGAAAGGAGCCTTTTCAATAAAATATTTTTGGAAAATTTCGAGTCCCGATTTTTAGGGCAACTATTTTTGAACAATAAGTCAAATATCAGAAGAGTGATTAATTCTATTGATTATGAGATGCTTAATAATTACAAAGTTTGGGCAATCTCTCCAATAATCCAATGGATTTAATTTTTTTTTGAAGAAAAATTTGGTGAATCAAAATTCTCATTTACTTTTGCACCGACAGAACCAATTATTAAATAATATTAAATGCTATGGAAATGAAAAAACCAATTACGTTGATTTTAGCTCTCATACTTTCCGGGAGTGTTTCCGGAGTAGTTGCCCAGGAGGGCGGAGATAAAAAGGCCCAAAAAGAGGGTTCGGAAGACCCCAATTCAAAGCCCATGTCTTGGCATATTGGACTTTATGGAGGCTTAAACCATTCCTACACAGATATTCGCAAAAGGGAATATTTCAGCATCAAACAGATAGGCTGGAATGCTGGCTTATCTCTCATGAAAATGTTCAATCCAATGTTGGGATTGAGACTTCAAGGAGGATTTGGCGGAGGCCGTGGTACAGCCGATGATAAAACCTTTATGGCTTATACTCAGGCATACTGGCATCCAAATCTCAAGGGGAGACCTTTGCGTTTTGCAAACTCATTTCAAGAAGTTTCCCTCCAAATGATCATCAATTGGAGTGGCATGTCTTTGAATGATTATCCGCCCCGCATTCCCAAGTCCGGCGCTCGCAAGTTTGGTTTTTACAGTGTTTTGGGAGGAGGTGTTAATATGTACACAGCCAAAGTTTACGATGCCGTAACCGGCGATTATCTGGGAGGCGATCAGGCCATTGGTGCTGGCTATTCAGGAAGGATGCATGATTTTGCATTGATTGTTGGTTCTGGATTTTCGTTTAAAGTTTCCCCAAAATTTCATATAGATTTGGAAGGAGGCGTTCGCATGTTAGGAACCGACAAATGGGATGGCGTTTTGATGCGTCCAAGGCCTGTTAATTCAAATGGTCCCTTCGCTGGTAAATATCAGTTCGGTCGCTATTTTGATTGGTATTCATATGCAAATGTCAACCTCGTATTTTCTCTTGGCAAAAAAGGTCAAACGCGTTCCCGTTACTGGGATAATCCCGTGCTGGCATTCTATCAGGATATGGAAAAACGCCTTAGTGAAATTGGCAAGGTGGATATGGAACCGATCAAAAAACAGATTGATGAAAAACTTCAGGAGTTTGAAAGAATGCTCAAGACCGATTCTGATAACGACGGAGTTCCCGACATGTACGACAAGGAAAAGAATACCCGTTGGGACATCACGAATGTCAAGCCCTCCGAATTTGGGTGGACTGCTGATGAAATCAATGCTCTGCGTGAAAAAGCAAGTAAAAACGAAAGGATTATTGTGGACGGAAGTGGTATTGCCATGGATATTGACCGCGACGGTGTACCCGACCATTTGGATAAATGTCCGTTTGAACCGGGGTCTTCCATGCACAATGGTTGTAAAATCAAACCGAATGCTGAAACCATTAAATTGTTAACCGATCTTCAAACCATCGAATTTGAGCTGGATAAAGACAACTTCGTAGATTGCTCTAAAAAGAAATCTGCCGCTCTCCGCGATCGCTGCAACAAGAAACAAACCACGGATATGGCCAACTTAAAGCGGCTTGCAGAAATTGTAAATTCCCCTGAATATAAAGACGCGAAGCTCCGTATTGAAGGCCATACAGATGACCGCGGTACCGATGAATATAATTTGGATCTTTCCAACCGCCGAGCTAACACAATTAAGAACTACTTAGTTAACCTGGGCGTTAGTGCCAATCGTATCAAGACGGTGGGTAAAGGTGAGCGCGAACCCCGTGTCGGTCCTTCCGGGAAAAATGGCACCTTCACCGAATTTGAGCGCGATAGAAACCGCCGCACTGAGTTTTACATCGAGTAAAAATCTCATTTTTCAAAATAAAAAACTCCGGCGTAGGCCGGAGTTTTTTATTTTTAGGCCACCCTTATTTTTGGCTTTATGATGGCAAAATTCATCAAAGCTTTCCTTAAATTACGGGAAGCCGCGTTGGTAAGCCATTACAAAGCTCCCCTGGTACTTCAGGAAAAAACTTTTAATTCCCTCATTCGATATGGGATTTCCACCCACTTCGGTTACAAATACCATTTTAAGAATATCCGCACCCCGGAAGACTTCAACCGGTGTGTACCAGTCCACCGATATGAAGATCTCTTGCCATATTTCCAGGAAATTCTGAAAGGAAAACCATCGGTACTCTGGCCTGGAAAAGTCAGTTGGTTTGCAAAATCCAGCGGCTCCACAGATGCCCGCAGCAAGTATATCCCCGTCACAAGGGAAGCGCTGTACCATTGTCATTTTAAAGCCGCAAAAGATGTCCTTACCTTGTATTTGGTGCACAGGCCGGATTCTCGTCTATTCAGCGGTAAAGGGTTTGTGCTGGGCGGTTCCAGCGCTGTCCATCCCGCCTCGTACGGTGTACGATCCGGCGATTTGTCGGCCGTTCTCTTGCACAATTCACCCTGGTATTCCCGATGGGTGAGGACGCCTTCAAACAAAGTGGCTCTTTTAGGCGATTGGGAGAAAAAAATGGAAATTTTAATACGCCTTTTACCCCGGCAAAACATCACGAGTTTATCCGGAGTCCCCTCCTGGATGTTGGTTTTGTTAGAAAAAATTCTATCCCAAAATAAATTGGATACCGTAGCAAATCTCTGGCCTCATCTCGAACTATATATCCATGGGGCCGTGAGCTTTGCCCCTTACAAAAAGCGTTACGAGGAAATATTTTCTGGCCTGAAAGTTTGGTTTCTGGAAACATACAACGCTTCAGAAGGCTTTTTCGCCATTCAAGACCGGCCAGGCAGCGATGAAATGCTTTTATTACTTGACCATGGGGTGTACTATGAATTTATTCCCTTAGAAGAACTTTCTAAGGATTGGCCACGCGCATATCATCTGGGAGAAGTGAAAACAGGTGTTTCATATGCCATGGTGATTTCCACCAACGGTGGATTGTGGCGGTACCTGATAGGTGATACCATTCGGTTTACATCCATTCAGCCCTACCGCATTCAAATCACAGGACGTACCAAACACTTCATCAATGTTTTTGGGGAAGAACTGGTGGTGGAAAATGCCGAACGGGCCATTGCCGAGGCTTCGCGACAATTAGGCCTGGTGGTCACAGACTTTACGGCCGGCCCTTTGTATATGCAGGGGGGCAAGGCCGGAGCCCATGAGTGGTTTGTGGAATTTGCCACGCCGCCGGCAGAAATTCAAGAATTTAGTGAAAAACTTGACCAGGAGCTGCGCAAACTCAACTCAGATTACGACGCCAAACGCTTTGGTGATCTGGCTTTAGGACCTCCGGTGGTGCATGCTGTACCCCGGGGTACATTTGAAAAATGGCTGCGCAAACACAATCGCTTAGGCGGTCAGCACAAAGTACCCCGATTGTCCAATGAAAGAAAGATCATCGATGAAATCCTGGAATGCATGTGAGATATTTCTCTTTCTTAATTCCTTTTTTTCTTTATCTCCCCCTCTTACCTGCCCAAAACATTCCATGTGGACGGGTCTTCAAAATTCAAGAGCCTGTGTCTTTAGAGTACGACCCGCTGGGTCAGGCGCTCATTTTTAATGAACAGGAAATTTTAAAAATCTCTTCGGGCGACACCATATTCAATCGGTTTAGCCAACTTTCCTGGGGCCCTATCCGCCTTGTAGACGCGACCAATCCCATGAAAATTCTCGTTTTTTATAAGGAGGCCGCACGCTTGGTCTTTCTTGATAACACATTATCCCCGAACGGCGATCCGTTGGACTTGATTGCCTTAGGCTACGATCAGACGGAACTGGCCTGCACCTCCTTCGACAATGGATTGTGGCTCTATGACCGTTTGAATTTCAGACTTGTACGCCTAAACGCATCGCTGGCCCCATCCGTGGTGGTTCCCAATCTCAACCAGGTCTTAAGTTCGGACCTCCAGTTTTGCCGTCTTGCGGAACGCAACAATCGTCTTTACCTTTTTTCCACAAAAGGCGAAGTGTTTGTCTTTGATGTGTATGGCAGTTTCTTATTTCAGTCCCATTGCCCTGCGGGTTGCCAATGTCAGGTTGCGGATAATTATTTTCGATTTACCAAGGACGGCGCCTGGATGGAAATTCCAATCCGAAATGCCTCCACCATGCCACGGACTCTTGCCCAAAGCCCCGAAGAAGGCCTGGTGTACTGGCTTTCTGCAAAAAAGGCGCTCTTCCGCTCTGAAGAGGGACAGTTCAAAGTGTGCCGGGTTCAATAATTCCTCCTACTTTTGACCAGCGGATTTCACTTCCCTTATGCACATTGCGATCGCCGGTAACATTGGGTCAGGGAAGACAACCCTCACGGGCTTGCTGGCCAAACATTTAAAGTTGGAACCCCACTATGAAAACGTGGAGGAAAATCCTTACCTGTATGACTTTTACGAAGACATGCAGAGATGGTCTTTTAACCTTCAGGTGTATTTCCTCCAGAGTCGGTTTCGTCAAATTTTAGAGATCCGTGAAAAAGGCCGGAACGTAGTTCAAGACCGCACCATTTACGAGGACGCTTACATTTTTGCCCCTAACCTTTATAGCATGGGGCTGATGACCACCAGGGATTTCAAAACGTATCAGGAACTCTTCCAACTCATTGCATCTTTCGTTAAACCCCCGGACCTTTTGATTTATTTGAGGGCCTCCGTGCCGGCGTTGGTGCAGCAGATACAGAAACGGGGCCGGGGGTTTGAAGCCGGTATTCGCCTGGATTACCTCAAAAAACTCAACGACCGCTACGAAGCCTGGATAGAAAACTACGATCTGGGAAAACTTCTGACTGTGGAAGTGGATACCTGTAATTTTATTGAAGATGAAGAGGCATTGGGTTCCATTATCAACGGCATCCAGGCCGAACTTTTTGGGCTGGTGTGATCCTGCCGGGCTCTGATGGTATGTGGGGAAAGGTTTATCGTGGGACATCCTTTTTCTAGTTATTAAAACGTTGAATACAAATGATATGGATTAATCAAGGTGACTGATGCCATGGACACCGCGCCCCTCTCCGACCCTCTCTTAAAGGACCTGAATGAAGCTCAGCGCCAGGCGGTGCAGCACACCGAAGGCCCGGTCATGATCATTGCCGGGGCGGGCTCCGGGAAAACGCGCGTCATCACTTACCGTATAGCCTGGCTGCTGAAACAAGGCGTGCCCCCCTGGCAAATTATCGCGCTCACCTTCACCAATAAGGCAGCCCGCGAAATGCAGGAGCGTATTGGCAGGCTCACCGCCCCGGAACAAGCCCGTGCCCTTTGGATGGGAACTTTCCACTCACTTTTTGCCCGCATTTTACGCACAGAATTTGAGGCGATTGGATTTCCCAGAAATTTTACCATCTACGACACCGAAGACAGCAAGAGCCTTATCCGATCCCTGCTGAAAGAACTGCATTTGGAGGACAAAAAATACCGACCTAACCTGGTGGCCCACACCATCTCCATGGCTAAAAATTCCCTTATTACCGCCGATGAATACGCTTCGGACCCCGATATCCAGGCGGAGGATTACAGCCGTGGCTTGCCCATGATGGGAAAAATCTATCAACTCTACCAGAAGAGGCTGGAAAAATCCGCCGCCATGGATTTTGATGACCTTCTGGTGCGCACCTTTTTTCTTTTTAAAGACAGGCCGGATATTCTTTACAAATACCAGTGTCAGTTTCGCTATGTGATGGTGGATGAATACCAGGATACCAATCACGTGCAGTATTCCATTATACGCCAGCTGGCAGCCATGAATGAAAACATCTGCGTAGTGGGAGACGATGCCCAAAGCATATATTCCTTTCGCGGCGCCGTAATCGAGAATATTTTCAATTTTGAAAAAGACTATCCCGACCGAAAAATTTTTAAACTCGAACAAAACTACCGCAGTACGGCCACCATTGTCCAGTCATCCAACAAACTTATTGAGCGCAACAAATTTCAGATCAAAAAAAGGGTTTGGACTGAAAACGAGGAAGGTGAGAAAATTCAGGTCATTCAAACATTGAGCGACCAGGAGGAAGGCCGGGTGGTGGCTCAGGCCATCTTTGAGCTGCGCATGCGCGAAAGAGCTGCCAACCGGGATTTTGCCGTTCTGTACCGTACCAACAACCAGTCCAGGGCCCTGGAAGAAGCGTTGCGGAAATTGAACATCCCGTATCGGATTTATGGAGGGCTTTCATTCTATCAAAGGAAAGAAGTGAAAGATTTGCTGGCGTATTTCCGCCTGGCCGTGAATCCCAGGGACGAGGAAGCGCTGATGCGGGTGATCAACTTTCCGGCCCGCGGCATTGGCGCCACCACTTTAGACCGGCTGTCGGTGTTGGCCTCCGAAAACGATGTGCCGGTGTGGGAAATTCTGATCCGAGCCCGTCAGTTTTCGGCGCAATTGGGCGGCCCCGCCATAGGAAAACTCGAAGATTTTGCCGCAAAAATTCAGGCTTTTGGGGCGATGGCGGAAAAATTGAACGCTCTGGATGCGGCCCGGCGCATTGCCATGGATTCCGGCTTGATGCGCGAATTTTATTCGGATCGCTCGCCGGAAGGCATCATGCGTTACCAAAATTTAGAGGAACTCATCAACGGGGTCAAAGAATATCTGGAAAACCATCGAGAAGCTCCCGATTTCGATCAAAATCCACCCCGGCTGGCCGGCTTTCTTTCCGAAGTAGCCCTGCTGACTGACGCGGATGAAAAAGACAAAGGCGACTCGGACCGGGTGTCACTGATGACCATCCACGCCGCCAAAGGTTTGGAATTTCCTTATGTGTTTGTGGTGGGCATGGAAGAAAATCTTTTTCCTTCACAACTGTCACTCAACGATTACCGGGAATTGGAAGAGGAACGACGTTTGTTTTATGTGGCCATCACCCGCGCCATGAAGCGGCTCACGCTCACCTATGCCCGCACGCGTTTTCGTTGGGGCAACCAGATGCACTGCGAACCCAGCCGCTTCCTCTTCGAGCTGGAACAGCACCTCCTCCACATGCCCGGCACCCCGGGCATTGGAGCCTCGCTCCCACGGGAACCGGGCTTTTCTCTGCCCCGCCGCAAACAACCCGAGAACACAGTTTCAAAAAACCTGCCGACCTACGATTTTGTGCCGGACAAACCCGAATCTTTCAAAACAGGCATGGCGGTGCTGCACAACCGTTTTGGCCAGGGCACAATACTTGAAATTGAAGGCACGGGCTCAGAGGCCATCGCCCTGATTGATTTTAAAGACCATGGCACGAAAAGAATTCTGCTTAAATTTGCCAAAATGAAAGCCTGCGGATCCGCTCAAGGCTGACTTATTTAATTCCCCAATCTTGCGCCTTTGAAAAAAAATCTGGAATACAACACCGAACGCCCTTATCTGGTGAACCGAGAGTTTGGCCGGAATATTCAAAAACTGGCCGAATACGTCACCGGAATTTCGGATCCCGCCGAGCGCCAGCGTTCGGCTGAAGCTTTGATTCAAGTGATGCAGTTGGTGGCGCCTCAATCGAAAGAGGACGATAATTACCTTCAAAAACTCTGGGACCATTTGCACATCATAGCACATTATGAACTGGATGTCAACAGTCCCTATCCAAAGCCCGATCCTGCGGCCCCCAAGCCCGCTTTTGTGAAGCCCTCCTACCCTAAGCGCCAGATGCGCTTCGGCCAATATGGCAACCTTTTGGAAAAGATAATTTCGTACGCCGCCTCTCTGCCGGATGGCGAAGAAAAGGAATACCTCACCGAAACCGCAGCCAACCTGATGAAGAAGTCCTACTTGCTGTGGAATAAAGACTCCGTAAACGATGAAATGATCAAGGACCAACTGGCCCAATTGAGCGGTGGGAAACTCATTCTGAAAGACATTCACAGGCTCAGCAGCACACGGGACATATTGCATCAGTCACGCAACCACCCCATTCAGGATAATAGCGAGCTCTTCCCTCAGAAAAAGAAAAAAAAGAAAAAGAAAAGGCGCTGAAACTGCCGATTCGAAATCCTTTTTTAATCCTTTTTTCTCGATTTTTTACGCAATCATTTTTTAAGGTCCTGGGTTCAAAATCCAAGACTCCACGACAATTCATTAAAAAATGCCGAATCAGGACTGGATTTTCTTAATTTAACTTACAGCATAAACCGTAATCCTAAAAAATATCATTCTGTATAAAACAGGATTCTCCATTCTCATAATAATTTTTTTTATTTAATGAATGAACAAGATCCGTTTAGTTCCCGACCTCTAAATAAGTATTAATACTCAGATAAACATACAATTTTCTTCTTAAATTTTTTATATCATTAGAATGTGTATTCATCCAATTATTGGATTGAGTTTTAAAGGATTTAATTTTCTTTTTTACTCAAATTCAATTCATTAAAATACAAATTGAATAAATTCCTGATCTGCCATACTGGAAGCCCCTAAAATTTTTCTGTAATTTACTACCGAAAAAATGATACAATTATTTTTTAATAATAAAATACATTAGATTCGCGGAAAATCACTCAAGATAAACCCAATTTTCAATTTTTAATGACAGCACATTCCCCCCATCTGACTCCTGGAACTCTGCTCCAGGAGGGTAAATACAAAATATTGGAAGTGCTGGGCAAAGGCGGGTTTGGCATCACATATCTGGCCTGGCACAGCTTGCTGGAGACGGAAGTGGCCATAAAAGAGTTATTTCTCCAATCCCCGGAAGCTTTTTGCACACGCCATCCCGAAAACCACACCGTGATCCCACATACCGACCCGGGAAAGTTTGAAGAATTTCGCGAAAAATTCATTTCAGAAGCCCGTATTCTGGCCCGTCTTAAGAATATTCCCGGTATCGTGCAGGTGGTGGACATTTTCAGTGAAAACGGAACGGCCTACATGGTGATGGATTATGTGAAAGGGCCTTCGGTCAGAAAATATGTGGAAGAACGGGGCCCCTTCAGCCCTTCGGAGGCCGTGGCTTTTATCAGCCGTCTGCTGGAAGGTCTTGAAAAAGTGCACGAAAAAGGCATATTACACCGGGATATCAATCCCAACAATATCCTGGTGTCCCCATCCGGCGAGCCAGTTTTAATAGACTTTGGTATATCCCGCGAGTATGAGGAAAACGCCCAGCTGACCCAAACGGCCTATCGGACTCCAGGCTACGCAGCGCCCGAACAGGCCGTTCCAAAAGCCCGCCGGGGCCCCTACACGGACATATATGGCGTAGGCGCCACCCTATATTTTATGCTTTCAGGGCAGCGTCCGCAAACCTTGGACGAAGCCGAACTGGAATCGCCTTTGGCCTTACGAAGCCTAAATCCGTCTGTGCCTGAAGCATTGGAAGCGGTAGTACAAAAAGCCATGAGCCGAAGGCCTGACCAACGCTACCCCCAGGCCCGCATCATGCAGGAGGCTTTGAAAAAAG
>JANWWP010000081.1 GCA_025055575.1 Flavobacteriales bacterium
AACCAGGATGTGGGCCCTGCCCGGGGCAATTATCTGCCCTTTTTTAATCCGGCCGAAGGCAGGGAACTGGGCCGGGTGGCAGCCGGCACGGCCGAAGACGTGGAGGCCGCCGTGGAAGCCGCCGCTGAAGCCTTTCCGGACTGGAGCCGCCGCCCCCTCTTGGAGCGGGCCCGCTTTCTGGAAGCGCTGGCTTCCGGTATCGAAAAAAGAATCGAAGACCTGGCTTGGGCCGAAACGGCCAACACCGGCAAGCCACTCTGGCTGTCGCGGCGCACGGATATTCCTCGGGCCGCCGCCAACTTCCGCTTCTTTGCCCATGCGGCCACACAGTTTTTTTCCGAAAGCCATGCCATGCCCGGCCTGGCCCTCAATGTGACATTGCGCCAGCCGGTGGGTGTGGCAGGCTGCATCGCACCCTGGAACCTCCCCCTCTACTTGTTCACCTGGAAAATGGCCCCGGCTTTGGCCGCCGGCAACACCGTGGTGGCCAAGCCCAGCGAGGTGACGCCCCTGACCGCCGCCCTATTGTATGACATTATCCGGGAAGCCGGCCTGCCTCCCGGCGTTCTGAATATCGTGCAAGGCGCCGGACCGGACTGCGGGGAAGCCCTTGTGCGCCATCCCCGGGTGAAGGCCGTCACCTTCACGGGCAGTACAGCCGTGGGCCGCCGTATTGCCGAAATCTGTGCCCGTCAACTCAAAAAGGTGTCCCTGGAACTGGGCGGAAAAAACCCACATATTCTTTTTGAGGACGTGGACATAAGGTCCAGCGCCCAAGCCGTTTGTGAAGCCGCTTTCACCAACCAGGGCCAGATTTGCCTCTGCGGTTCGCGCGTGCTGATTCATAAATCCATTTACCCGGCTTTTCGGGATGCCTTCGTGGAAGAGGTGCGCCGCATTCGTGTCGGGGATCCCCTGGAGGATGGATCGTTCATGGGAGCGGTGGTGAGCGCCACGCATCTGGAAAAAATCGGCCATTATGTGGATTTAGCGGTGGCCGAAGGTGGGAAGATTTTGATCGGGGGAAAACGGCGGCAGCTGGAAGGCCGATGCCGCCACGGCTGGTTTTTTGAGCCGACCGTCATCGAAGGTTTAGGCCCGGAAGCACGGTGCAATCGGGAAGAAATATTTGGTCCGGTGGTGACGCTTCTGCCCTTTGAGGATGAAGCCGAAGCGATAACCCTTGCCAATGCCACCGATTACGGGCTGGCGGCAGTGGTGCGCACACGGGATTTGGCCCGGGCTCTCCGTGTGAGCGAACAGCTCCAGTGCGGCATTGTGTGGGTGAACTGCTGGATGGTGCGCGACTTGCGGACGCCCTTTGGCGGGGTTAAAAACAGTGGCCTTGGCCGCGAAGGCGGTTTTGAAGCCCTACGTTTTTTCACCGAAGCCAAAAACGTGTGCCTGCACTACGCCTGATTTTCCTTAGCTTCCTGGTAGGTGTCTGGGCCGCAGCCTGCGGAACCGACGGGCGCCGGCCGCTCCCAACCCCAGACCTCCTGTCCTCGGGGACGGGCTTCCGCCAGGCTGCCGTGGTTTGTGCCCACCCTCTGGCCGCCAAAGCCGGACGACTGGCTCTGTTGTTTGGGGGCAATGCGGTGGACGCCGCTGTGGCGGTTCATTTTGCCCTGGCCGTGGTTTACCCCAACGCCGGCAACCTGGGCGGGGGTGGTTTCATGATGTACCGCCCGGCCGCGGGTCAGGTGTATTGCTTAGATTTTCGCGAAGTAGCGCCCCAGGCAGCCCACCGCACCCTGTTTCTCGACAACAAGGGGCGGCCGGTGCCGGGGCTGAGCACCGAAACCGCTCTGGCGGCAGGAGTGCCGGGCAGCGTGGCTGGTTTAGCGGAAGCCCACCGGCGCTTTGGCCGTTTGCCCTGGTATTGGCTTCTGAAACCCGCGGTGCATCTGGCTGAAAAAGGATTTCCTGTGACAGCCCGGCAGGCGGAAGAACTGAATGAAAATGCGCCCCTCTTCCGGGAACGCAACCCCAAGTGTCCGCCTTTCGTGGCGCCGCGTCCGGAAGGATGGCAGGCCGGCGACACCCTGCGCCAACCCGAATTGGCCCGCGCCCTCCTGGGCTTGGCGCAGGAGGGCCCTTCCTGCTTTTATACAGGCTGGATTGCCGACAGCCTTGAAGCCTGGATGCGGGCACACGGTGGCCTGATCACCCGTGCCGATTTGCAGGCTTACCGACCCGTATGGCGCAGGCCCCTGCATGTGCTTCTGGATACTCTGGACCTCTGGGCCCCTCCGCCGCCTTCCGCCGGCGGCCTCTCCGTGCTGCAAATGCTGCGGCTCCAAAGCCTTCTGCGCTGGCCTCCCCAATCCCTCCACCATCCCGAAATGGTGTGGCGCTATTGCCATGCAGCCCATCTGGCCTTTGAAGACCGATACCTCTATGCCGCCGACCCGGACCATTTGCCCGTGCCCGTGGAACTACTTTTGGACAGCGCGTATCTCCTAAGGCGCTATCGCACTCTGGAACTTCATCGCTTCGCCCCATGGCCCGGACGGGGTTCCGCAGCCTTCCACGAGAGCACCACCCACTTTTCCATTGCCGATGCGGAAGGCGGCCTCCTGGCCCTCACCACCACCCTCAACGACAGCTACGGATCCCGCCTCTGCGTGTGCGGCGCCGGCTTCCTTCTGAACAACGAAATGGACGACTTTAGTGTGGCGCCCGGGGTAAAAAATCTGTATGGCTTGCCTGGAAGTCCCCGCAACGCCGTGGCTCCGGGCCGCCGCATGGTGAGTTCTATGGCGCCCATCCTCGTGGAACGCCGGGGCCGGCCTTTTCTGGCCGTTGGCACACCCGGCGGCACCACCATCGTGAGCACCCTTTATCTCACCTTATATTGGACGCTCGTTTTAAACCAGCCACTGGAGGCCTTCCATTCTCAAAAAAGATACCACTATCAGGCCCTGCCCGACGTTCTTTTCCATGAAGAAGGCGCTTGGAGCGACAGCCTTGCTGGCCGCCTCAGGACGATGGGCCTTGTATTGCGAAGCCGCGCCCCCATCGGACGTATGGATGGCCTGCAACGCCGGGATGGCCTCTGGTACGCCGCGCCGGACCCCCGCGGCGACGACGCCGCCGAAGGGTTTTGACAAGGCTGGAATAAGCGGCGGAGGAAGGTGGATTTTTAGGATGAATTTTTTAGAAGTTAATCTCGACAAAGTATTAATTAATAATACTTAAATAATAAAAAATGTTTTACTTTTAAATTTAAAGCTTATTTAAAATTATTTTTTCAATGGCATTTTGAAGTTTTTGCTTTCTTTTCCAACAATTTAAAATTTTAATATTTTCTAATCGTATTTGAAGGAATTAATCACAAAAATAGACTATTCTGACTAAATTAAAAGCAAAATAGTACTTCATGAAATATACAAATTTTAGATATTTTTATTCGAGTAAATTAAACTTTGATGGTTTGAGAAATTTTCTTATCTGTAAATTTATGCGTCAATGTTTTTTCTTTTTGATGTTTCATTTTTTATGGACCCACGCTGGCATGGGGCAGCGTTGGGAAAGTGTCGTGGATAGTCTCCGTGCGGAGGGGAAGATACCCGGTTTAGGCTATGCGGTTCTGAGGAGCGATACGATTCTGGAACTAAAAACTCTCGGTGTTAAAAGAGCGGACAAAACCGACCGTTTAGAGGTTGGCAGCCGCTTTCATTTGGGCTCCAACACCAAGGCCGTCACTTCATTTATTGCCGCACAACTTGTGGAAGCTGGAAAAATCCAATGGAGCACCCGCTTTTTTGAATTATTCCCGGAACTATCCCGGACTGCGCACCCGGATTACCACCCAGTGACCCTGGGACAATTGCTATCCCACAGGGCTGGAGTGGCGCCCTGCACCAGCGGCGTGGAATTATTGAAGTTGGATTTGAAAGGCCGTTACCAGGAAAAGCAGTTGCAATTTGCCGAAGCCTTACTCAAAGAAGCTCCGCAAAAACCCAAAGAGGAAAACGATTTTTTTTATTCTAACGCGGGCTACGGTCTTGCTTCCATGATGCTGGAAAAAACAGCCGGTATGACTTTTGAAGAACTAGTGGAAAACTATGTCAACAAAAAGCTAGGAGTTCAATTTAAAATAGGCTGGCCTCATCTGGCGGATAGTCTGCAAACTTATGGCCACATGGGCCAAAGTTGGGGGCGAAAGAAATTAATCCCTTATACGGATAATTTTTACAAAATCCATGAAGTTATTCAGGCGGCCGGAGATTTAAACGCCACCCTGTCCGATTATGCCAAATTCGTTCAAATATTTTTAAAAGGAATGCGCGGTGAAAATTCTTATCTCCGATCAGAAACCATAACCTATCTGCTCTTTGGCTTGCCCGATTATGCATTCGGATGGCTCCACGGTCGGGATGGAGATGATGATTTTGCGGCGCACGACGGATCGGCCGGCACCTTTTATTGTCATACCAGCCTATTGAAAAATAAAAATTTAGGGCTCATCATAGTTTCCAATTCGGCAGAAAAAGAGGCACAAAAAGCCATCTACCAAATCCGGAAAACCCTCCTTAAAAAATACAATGATTTTTAGATCATTAAATTATGATATTATTTATTTTAAATTAAAATACAGTGCATGAAAAAATTTTATCCATCATCCCCTGTCATGTATCGAGCTTTTCCCGCAGCCCCCTGATCTCCGCCGCCAAATCCTCGATTTTTTTCTCCAAGTCGCGGGTGTTGTCGCTCATCATGCTGTCCACAAATATGGAATTAATCAACGAAAGTCCGAAGATGCCGCCGCCAAATAAGAGCAGCACGAAATAGATCCGGGCCAGCACAGCCAGCCAGATTTTATCCGATCTTTCGGCTATCAGGTCTGGCACTTCATACCAACCTTCCACCGTGAAGATTTTAAAAGTGCTGTAAAAAGATAAAAGAGGATTCCCAAAATATTCCGGCGCCAGAGCGCCAAAGAGATAAAAAGACAGAATGGCGAAAATGAAATTGAAAATAAAAAAAGCCAGCACCACCAACGTGGATGCTTTAAGCGCGCGGATGATGCCCAGAATCAGGTGCTCCACGTTCGGCACGAAACGTAATACCCTGAAAAATTTGAAAATTCTGAGCACCCGCAAAGCCAACAGAAAATCCAACTTCACGACGGTGACGGGCGTGAGCCAGAACACCAGCGAGGGCAAGGCCACCAACACCAGGGCGAAGTCAAAAATGTTCCAGCCGCCGGAAAAATAAGTGCGGGGTCCCCACACACGTATTTTGACCACGGCTTCCACAAGAAAAAGCAGGGTAAGGAAATGATCCAACGTGTTGAGCGCGTGGGCTTCCCAGCTTTCCGGGCCCACAAAGCCCTGCATAAAAATGACCAGGGCGTTCAGGGCAATAATGATAAAAATGAAGGTATTGTTCAGAAAAATACGAAACATAATTCAGGAAAATTTGAAATACACAGCTCAGAATGCCCAAAAATAACGGCTTGTAAGCCGAGATTTAAAAGGATGAAACCACAGAAAAACAAGCACAAACCCTTACTTTTGGCCGACTGTATGAGTTCTGAAACCAAAAACCAGGAATTTTCTTTTAACTCGGCCAGCATCATAGATTTTCTGGCGCGGCGTTGGAAGCCTTTGATGCTCGTGACGGGGGCTTCGGCCTTGCTGGCCGCGGTGGGTTCTCTCTTCATCCCGGATAAATACAAAAGCACGGTGGTGCTGTTTCCGGCCACCACGCATTCGCTAAGTAAGGTGCTCATGGATGTTCAGGGCGCTTCGCGGGCCGATCTGTTGGCCTTCGGAGTGGAGGAAGACGCCGATCAGATGATCCAAATTCTGAACTCCGATGAGATCCGCGAAAAAATCATCCGGAAATATAACCTGATGGAGCACTACCGCATCAATCCCAACCGGCGTTTTGCACAAACCCGGCTGCGGGAAAAATTTCAAAAAAACATCAGTTTCCGGCGCACCGAATACCTCTCTGTGGAAATCAGCGTGCTGGACGAAGACCCGCAAATGGCAGCCCAAATTGCCAATGATATTTCGGCGCTTTTGGATTCCACCAAAAACCGCATGCAACAGGAACGCGCGGCCGAAGCGCTTCGTATCCTGCAGCAGGAATACGCCGATCTGGAACGCATGGTGCGCGAACTGGAGGATTCCCTCACAGCCGTGCGCATGCTGGGCATCAACGACTACAACTCCCAGTCGGAAGTGGTGAACGAACAATATGCCATTGCTTTAGCAAAAAATAATTATGCGGCGGCCGCAGCCCTCAAAGAAAAACTGGATGTGCTGTCACGCTACGGAGGTATTTACATATCCCTGACGGAACAACTCTCCCACTATCATGACCAGCTGGCCCTTCTGAAAATTAAAATGAAAGAATTGAGCCTGGACGCCACACGCCCCATTACCCATAAATTTATTGTGAACCGCGCCATGCCTTCCGAAAAGAAAAGCTATCCCCGGCGTTCCCTGATTGTGCTGGCGGCAGCAGCCGGCGCTTTTCTTGTGGCCTTGTTCACGCTCATAGGCATGGAAAATTACAAGGCGTATAAAAAAGTTCAGGCCGGGGGGGTGGCATGACATCCGGCTGGCGCATGGCACTACGGGAATTTCGGCTGCCGCTGGGGGCGGGTCTGACTTTTGCCGTCCTCAATGCGTTCCTGGTCACCAAGGAATGGTTTTTCCTACCGCTCATTCCCTTTGCCCTGGGGGTTCTGCTGTTGGGTGTGTTTGCATTAGATAAGCTGCTGTATTTGATTTCGTTTCTCACACCAGTGTCGCTGATTCTGGAGGACAGCGGCCTCGGGGCCACCCTGAGCCTTCCTTCAGAAGCCCTTCTTGTCTTGGCCTCCGGCCTCCTTCTTCTAAAAATCTGGTTGGATGAGCCCTATCCCCTCGCGGCTTTGCGCCATCCTGTGACAGTGGTTCTTTTAGCGGGCCTGGCCTGGGCTTTCTTCACCTCCCTCACTTCCACCATGCCCTTGGTTTCATTTAAAAATTTTGCGGCCCGGATGTGGTTCATACTGCCCTGCTATTTTCTGGGCCTCATGCTTTTTCGACAACCCGCTGCCGTGCACCGTTTTGTGTGGCTGCATCTGGCCGGCCTCATGGCCGTGATCTTGTACACCACATACCGGCATTTCCTTTGGAATTTTGAAAAAGATCCGGCCCACTGGGTGATGACACCTTTCTACAACGACCACACGGCGTATGGGATGATTTTGGCATTCTTCCTGCCATTTGCCATCCATTTTGCCTTGAATTATCCCATGGGCCTTTTCTTCCGGATTTGTGCCGTGGGTTTTATGGGCATACTGTGGGTGGCTTTCCGGCTTTCTAACTCCCGTGCCGCCTGGCTCAGCCTGGCCGTGGCCGGAGTATTTTGGATATGGATCCGTTTCAAGGTGCGCTGGTATGTGGTCACGGTTTTTGCGGTCCTTTTGGCAGTCCTGATGTGGAGCCTGCGGGTGGAAATCCAACAGAAGCTGGCCCGTACCAAGGAACAATCTTCCGAACAACTGGACGAACAAATCCGCAGCATCACCAACATCACCACCGACCCCTCCAACTTAGAAAGGTTTAACCGGTGGAAAAGCGCCCTGCGCATGGCTGAAGACAAACCCTGGCTGGGCTTTGGCCCAGGGACCTACCAATTTCAATATGCCCCGTACCAAAGTTTTCTGGACCTGACCATCATCAGCACCAACGCCGGCAACCAGGGCACGGCCCACAGCGAATACCTCCTGGCCTTGAGCGAGCAGGGCTGGCCCGGACTTTGTCTTTGGCTGGCTTCCGTATGCCTCATTTTCATCACCGCCAACTACGCTTACAACAAGTTGGCCGAACCCTACCAAAAAAATCTGCTGCTGTCCCTTCTCTTGGGACTGATCACCTACTGGACCCACGCTTTCTTAAATAATTTCCTGGATACCGATAAGGCGGCTGTGCCTTACTTCGCCACCGTGGCGGCCATTGTTTCCGCCGACCTTTTTTGGAAAAAACGCCACCCTCTGCCATCATGAGCATTTGGACCTCTGAGATCAATTTGAAACGCTACAATACCTTTGGTGTAGAAGCCAAAGCCGCTTCCATTGCCCGTCTCCACACCCCGGAAGACGTCCTGACTCTGCTGGAGCACATCTGGCTCACGGGACGCCATTGCGTTTTTCTGGGCGGTGGCAGCAACGTCCTCTTTGTGCGCGACTGGCCCGGCATCGTGGCATTGAATAAAATAAGCGGTATTGAAATCATCGAGGAATCCGAGGAGTACGTGTGGGTGAAAACGGGCAGCGGCCACAATTGGCACGACTTGGTGATGTGGAGTGTGGAGCGCGGGCTTGGAGGTCTGGAAAATCTGGCGCTTATTCCGGGTTCGGTGGGGGCGGGCCCCATGCAGAATATCGGGGCCTATGGACGAGAGATTAAAGATACCTTTTGGGAACTGGAAGCGGTGGATGTAAATACCGGAAAAGTAAAAATTTTTAACTTGGAAGATTGTGCCTTCGGTTATCGTACTTCCTACTTCAAGTCCCGAGGCAAAGGGTTGTGGTTCATTCAGAGTGTGACATTGCGCCTCTTTAAAAAACCTGTTTTGGTTTTGGACTATGGCAACGTGAGAGAAGAAGTGGCGCGCCTGAGCGCCAGCCCCACACCTGCCGATGTGGCCAACGCCGTGATGCACATCCGCAGGAGCAAACTGCCGGACCCCGCGCTATTGGGCAATGCAGGGAGTTTTTTTAAAAATCCGGAATTGCCGGAAAAAAAGATTCATGCCCTGCGTGAAAACTACCCTGAGATGCCCGTGTATCCATCCGCCCAGCCGGGGTATTTGAAAGTGGCCGCCGGCTGGCTGATTGAAAAGTGTGGACTCAAAGGCTTTCGCAGGGGTGCTTGCGGCGTGCACGCGCATCAGGCGCTGGTGCTGGTGAATTACGGAGGCGCTACGGGCACTGAAATATTGGACCTTGCCCGCCATATCCAGGAAGTTGTTCACCGTACATTTGACATTATGCTGGAACCCGAAGTCAATATCATTTCCTGAACTATGTTAGACTATACCGTAGAAGACAGAATTGCATTCATTACACTCAACCGGCCCGAAAAGCGCAACGCTTTTAACAGCGCGTTGGCCGAACTCATCACGGAGGCTTTCGTAGAGGCCGCCCGGGACAGCCGGGTACGCGGAGCGCTGTTAAGGGCCCGGGGGCCAGCTTTTTGCGCAGGTGCTGATCTGGCTTACCTCCAGAGTCTTCAGGACTTTTCTTGGGAAGACAACTTGCGGGATTCAGAGCGCATCGCCAGTATGTACAGCGCTATATACACCCTGCCCAAGCCCGTGGTCTGTGCGGTTCAGGGACCGGCCCTGGCTGGCGGCGCCGGTCTGGCTTCGGTGTGTGACTATGTGGTGGCCGCCCCCGAAGCTACTTTTGGTTACACCGAGGTACGGATAGGGTTTATTCCTGCCATTGTGAGTTATTTCCTGATTCGAAAAATAGGCCGGGCCAAAGCTGCTCCTTTGCTTATGAGTGGCCGAATTATTTCTGCTGAACACGCCCTGGAATTAGGTATAGTGAACGATATCGCACCCCAGGAATCTTTAGAATACCAGGCCGTTCAATGGCTCCAAACTTTATTCAGGGAAGTGTCGCCGCAGGCATTAGCCACTACAAAACAGATGCTGGATGTCCTTCCTTTGCTTCCCCTGGCCAAAGCGCTCGAAGAGGCCGCCCGACTGAATGCCGAAGCCCGGTCCACCGAGGATTGCAGGAAAGGCATAGCCGCTTTTCTGAATAAAACAACACCGGATTGGCTCACCTGAGCAAAGCCTTGAAATACTTCGGCCCCGTCTCAACGGGGAAAACCCAAGAGAAGATGAAGGAAGGTTATTCTGAGTCCAACGATACAATGAGGCTTTTCCTTCTCATCGAATATTGCAAATTTCACCTGCCAATAAAAATATCTTCCTCCGATTTCTATAATTTCACCCGTTGAAAACTTAGATTTCATGAAAAAAGTTGCAGTTCTTTTATCCGGCGCAGGAGTGTTTGACGGCGCGGAGATTCACGAATCGGTTTTGACGCTGTGGGCCTTGGACAAGCGGGGTTTTACTTACCAGGTATTTGCCCCGGATGTGTGGCAACACCATGTTATCAACCATCTCAACGGCGAGGAAATGCCGGAGAAAAGAAACGTGTTGGTGGAATCGGCCCGAATCTCCCGGGGGAATTCAAAAAACCTGGCCGAGTATCAGGCAAGTGACTTCGACGGATTGGTTCTGCCGGGGGGATTTGGAGTGGCCAAGAATCTAACGAAATGGGCCTTTCAGGGGCCCGATGGAGACATCCTTCCGGAAGTACGGCGTGCGATTCGGGAGACCGTGGACGCCGGAAAGCCAATTCTCGGATTGTGCATGGGTCCAGCGGCCATTGCCAAGGCCTTGGAAGGCAGCGTCGTAAAGCCCTTGCTCACCGTGGGTTCTACAGAAGCTGCTTCGCCCTATGATATTGCGGGTGTGTCGGCGGGGCTCGAAAAAACGGGAGCCCGGCCCGTCCAGCGCACCGTCCGGGAAATTGCGGTGGATGAAGCGCATAAAATTGTCACTGCGCCCTGTTACATGATGGAAGCCCGCATCAGCGAAGTGGCATCCAACATTGATCAGGCTGTGGAAGCTTTTGCCCGTCTGATGAATGCCTGATCCCCCCAGCTTTCAGGCCCAGCCGCCTCTTGTGCTGGCAGTAGATTTGGGGACCGGCGGGCCCAAGGTGGCATTGTTCGATACTTCGGTTCGGCTTCTGGCCGAAGCCTTCTGCCCCGTGGAAACCCATCTGCCTGCTCAGGGCGCCGCCGAACAGAATCCGGAAAACTGGTGGAAAGCTATTCAAAAAGGCTGTGCGGAATTGGATCGAAAGGTTCCCGGCAGCTTGGCCCGCGTGGCTTACGTGGCCTGCACCGGGCAATGGAGCGGCACGGTGGCCCTGGATGCACAAGGGGTGCCTGTACATCCCTGCCTCACCTGGATGGACAGCCGGGGTGCCGGAGAAATCCGGTCCCTGATGGCCGGGTGGCCGTCTGTCAGCGGATACGGGCTGGTCAAGGCACTGCGGTGGATCCGCCTGACCGGAGGTGCGCCCAGCTTATCTGGCAAAGACCCTCTGGGCCATATTCTCTGGCTCAAAAAACACCACCCGGATTTGTATGAGGCCACAGAGACCTTTTTAGAGCCTGTGGATTACCTGAACTTTCGACTCACCGGGCGGCGCTGCGCTTCTTTTGATTCCATCACCGTCCACTGGCTCACGGACAACCGGCGCGCAGATGCTGTGGTCTATCATGAAGGCCTAATCCGAGCCACAGGACTGGATGCACGAAAACTTCCGGAACTTGTGGCCACAGGCCGTTGGATCGGGACGGTTTCCACACAAGCTGCGGCTGAATTGGGAATTCCCACCACGGCGCAGGTACTCACAGCCTGCGGAGACATCCATTCCGCCGCCGTAGGTTCGGGGGCCACGCAAGACTGGATACCCCATTTTTATATTGGCACTTCATCGTGGCTCATTCCTCATGTACCGCGCAAGATAACGGACCTTCAAAATAATATTGGGGCCTTACCGGCGGCCCTCCCCGGCCGTTATATATTGGCCAATGAACAGGAAGCGGCAGGAAAATGCCTCCAGTTCCTGCGGGATAACGTCCTGTTTGACCAGGATAGCCTGAGTCATGGGGAGGCGCCCACCGAATTTTACAAAAAATTGGATGAGACCGCTGTTCAGAGCCCGGCCGGAAGCGAAGGACTGATATTTTTCCCATGGCTCAACGGTGAACGCACGCCCTACGAAGACCACCACATGCGGGGCGGTTTCTTTAATCTTCATTTGCGCCATCGGCGTTGCCACATTCTACGAAGCGTGCTGGAAGGCGTGGCCCTCAATGCCCGGTTAATCCTGGAAGCGCTCCAGAAGCATGCGCCGCACAGGATTGAACGGGTCCATATGATCGGAGGTGGGGCCCAAAGCGCTTTATGGTGCCGCATCACGGCCGATGTGATGCATGTGCGCGTCCTGCAGATCGCCCAATCCCAGCAATGCAACACACGGGGTGCCGCCATCCTGGCCCTCCTGGCCGCAGGACTCATCCCAAGAGAAAACCTGGAGAAATGGGCGCCGGTGGAAAATGTTTGGGATCCTGATCCTGCCAACGTGAAAATCTATCAAAAATCCTTCGAGGTTTTTAAAAGATATTACAGCTGCAACAAAAAGTTCTGGAAACAGTTAAATTCATCCTAATCAAACACCGTCCATTCATATTTTATGAATATAGAAAAAATCAGCAAAAAACTGGGTTGGTTGAGTCCTGCTATGGCCGCCACTGTAGAAACGGTGCTCCGGCGCATTCCGGCCGTTCGAAAAAAAATGGAAACGGAATATGCTGAAGTATTGAAGACGCTTGAGCAGCACCTGAAGCCCTACAAAGGAAAAGAACCTTCTTATCCGTTGTTACCCGAGGAGGGACTCTCGAAGGAAGCTGTGTTGGATACTTTGAAGCGCCTGGCGGAGAAAGAGAAACCCAAATGGCAAAAGGGGCTTGTCTCCGGAGCTGTGTACCATGGGGATCCGGAGTATGATAATTTTTTGGCGGAAGCATACCGGATTTACGTTCAGAGCAATCCCCTGCACGCAGATGTGTGGCCGGGCCTCAATAAAATGGAAGCCGAAATCATTTCCATTACAGCACACCTGCTCGGGGCTGGGGATTCCAAAGAACCCATCGTGGGAGCGGTCACTTCCGGCGGGACCGAGAGCATCCTTCTGGCGATAAAGACCTACCGGGACAAGGCCCGGCGCGAAAAAGGCATCACCCAGCCGGAAGTGGTTTTGCCCGTGACGGCCCACGCGGCCTTTGATAAAGCGGCCCATTATTTTGGTTTGAGGCTCGTGAAAATCCCTGTGGACAAAAATTCTGTCCCGGATTTGCGTGCCTATCGAAGAGCTTTCAGCAGCAACACGGTGGCCGCGGTGGGATCGGCTCCGAATTTTCCTCATGGAACCATAGACCCCATTGAAGATATGGCCCGTATAGCCCGTAGGAAAGGGGTAGGATTTCACACGGATGCTTGTCTGGGCGCCTTCATTCTGCCTTTTGCCCGGGAGTTGGGAGCCCCGGTTCCGCCGTTTCATTTTGAAGTGCCAGGGGTCACCTCCATGTCGGCCGATACACACAAATACGGTTACGCCTCAAAAGGCACCTCCGTGGTGCTCTACAGGGGCGAAGAACTGCGTCGGTATCAATACTTCACGGCCACCGAATGGCCTGGAGGCTTGTACTTTTCTCCCACTATGGCCGGAAGCCGTCCCGGGGGACTGATTGCCGCCTGCTGGGCCGCCCTGATTGCCCAGGGACAGAAAGGGTATCGACACGCAGCGGCCGCCATCCTTGAAACCACTCGAAAAATCCGGGAAGCAGTACAGGAGATCCATGACCTGCGATTGATTGGTGAAAGTCTCTTTATCATCACCTTTGGTGCTGCCCGGGAAGACTTTAATATTTATCGGGTGATGGATGCCATGGCTCAGAAAGGCTGGAGTTTAAACGGGTTACACCGCCCTCCCTGCCTGCACTTCACCGTCACACTGCGCCATACCCAGCCGGGCGTCGCAGATAAGTTTGTGGAAGACCTGCGGACCTCTGTCCGGGAAGTCAAGGAAATGCCCCAGGCTGCCGACGGCCTGGCCCCGGTCTACGGCATGGCGGCCTCCCTCCCTTTCCGGGGGATGGTGGATGACTTGTTGCGCGGCTACATGGATGTGATGTACAAGGTGTGAGGGCCTCTCCAAGGCGACGCTAGGCAGTTGGAATTGTTTTGCGTTCTAATGCACAGCGCGTCTGCTATCTCAAAGATGCTTTGAGCTTAAGCTCTGAAGGGCTTGATTTTTCTTTTTCAATACAATTAAACTTCCGACACCTCCTGCCAGTTTAGAATATCCACAAAGGGCCTTGGACTTTCCCGTGGACCCCCCCGCAAATCAAAAGGCCCTTGTTAAATCTGAAATTTTTGATCCAATAATTCCAGGCTTTTAAACAAATCAGTGGAAAAGTTGTGAGGGATTCCTCTCATTATCTAAATGAATGGGTTCTCCCTTTTTTAGGAGTGCGGCCCTAAATTTCAGATTCTGTGGATTTTTTATCGAAATACTTGAATCCAGCCTATTCTGAACTGGTCTGTAAATCTTTCGGGCTTGTAGCTGTCTTCGGAGAAAATATGCCAATACTGAAGTCGAATCTGACTGCCCCAGGGCGACATTTTCCAACAGAGGGCGGGGCTCAGGGTGCGCAAGTAGCCCGGCGACACATCGCTGATGTTGAGCTCGTCGTAGCGCAAGGCTAAAGCCAGACGGATTTTCTTAATAAAATATGAGGCCTGTGCCACCCAACCTCCGGTGAACACGCGGCCGCGTGTCAGGGAATCGGGAAGCCCTGAGAAGATGGGATCGTTGCTGTTTTGGGGCGTGTGCCGTACCCTGTGGATTTCGCCGGTGAGCATGAAGCCTTTCCAGGCGAGAGCGCCATCCAGGCCATAGGCTAACTTTTCGCCGTTGATCACTTTAAAACCATATTCGCCGCCGCTTCCGGCCGGGAAAAACTTGCCCGGGGGAAGGCGCCTGTTGTTCCACCGGCCGTTGATACCCACGGAGGCCACTGGCACGGACAGGTGCGTTTCATCTATGTCGCGGTTCCGCAGGCGATAGGGAAAGGAATAATCCACGCGGGCCAGATATTCCAGGGCGCCGGAAGCATCATTGTCCCCCCGGAGGATGGCCTCGCCCAGGCCGGAATACACTCCGCCGTAGATATTCAGTTGTCGATTCATCAGGGAGGAAGAAAGCGTTACGCCAACATCCCGACGACTGAACACATCCCCCCGCGCTATTTCGGCCCGCTGCCAGTAGGCGCTCTGGATAAAAGGCACGCGGGAAAACCGTCCGTAGGGCAACACATCATAACCGATTTTTATCCCCAACGTAGGATGCGGACGCACCTGCACCCAGGCATCCATGATACCTGGATTTTCTGGATCGGTGGAGGCAAAAGCCAAATCCGCCACATCCACCTGGAAGCGGTATTCAATGTAGCGGTCGTAGATGCCCGTCACTTGCAACTGGGCATCCCGGACGCTGAAGCGGTTTTTCTTTTTGTCACTCTCCCCCTCCTTTAAAATCCTGTGATTATAAAACACGGACACGCTGCCTCCGAATTCCATGGCAAACCTTCCCCTGGAAAAAGAGTACTGCGCCCTGGCATTCGGAGACCAGAAAATTCCTAAACCCAGCATCCAAGCAAGGACGGCTTTTGCTGTCATTCCAGAGACTGCCTTTCTCATTCCTCCAGTGAATAGAAATAGACGGTTTGCCGGTCATCCGATAGAATCAAAAGACGCCCTTTTTCGTCGAACGCTATGCCCTCAGGGTTCACAACATGCAGGCGGAACACTTTTTCCAGCTTATAATCCGGCAAGGCGTGAACGAATATTTTCCGGCTTTCATCGCTCAGCACCCAAAGTTTTCCTTTGTGAACGGTAGCGGCAGAGACGTCGCCCCGGAAAGAAAGGCGTGTTTCGAGAGCCAGTTGCATGCCATCCCGCCATTCAAACACCACCGGCGGGCTTTCTGTGATTCCTATCAAAATACGGCGATCCGGGTCCCAGGCCAACGCTTCAAAACCCGCGTTCAGAGCGCCGTTCTCACGGGCGTGCCATGTGGTGATGCGGTTCAATGGCTCATCATAGGCGTGAATCAGGCGCAGGGATTCTTCGCTGATCCATAAAACCTTACCATCCGTGGTAACGGCCTCAAAATCGGCCCCGGTGAGGGACGTCTTTTGACAGGCAGAAAAGTCCGGAGCGCAACGATAGAGCCAGCCGTTGTCCGAAACCACCCACCAGGCTCCGGAAAACCAGGTGAGATCGCTGGGTTCGGGGATGGAGAGGCGTTTTTTTTCAACGGGTTGTATGGAAAGGGTGGGCGGTGGGTTCTGAGGCCACACAGAAGACATCCAAACCACCAGGCAAATGAGCAGGATAGGCGTGGTTTTCAATACCAGAAAGTTATTCAAATGAAATAATATTTAATTAAGGATTGGGGGCACCGGGTGTCGGCGTGTTAAAGGAAACCCAGTTACCGGATCCATCCGGACTGCGCCCTTCCGATACGTTATCCAGAGTCTGGGCGCCATAGGATCGCTGGTCCACAAGAACTTTTTCGCCCCCGTTCATAAAGAATAGTCCCAAATCCTCGCCGGCTGAGGAAAGGCTGAAATTGGTGTGCACCATGCCCGTGAAGGCGCCCTGCCCATCGCACCAAATGAGCAGATGGCCTTTGGAAGGAATTTTGACTTCCGGCAGCATGAATTTCAAATCGTTGGAGCCCATTGCATCGGTGACGTACCATAAGCCTTCTTTTAGAGTGACTTCAAAAGGCTGTGGATTGAATATTTCAATCCAATCCGAAGGGGTTCCCAAATCGGATAAGAAGGCATCACCTTTTGCTAAATACTCATTAATTTTTAAATATCCGGGCCCTACAGCGCCTCCGCCCCCGGGATCCGACGGAGCCAAACTTCTGTCTTTTGTGCATCCCATCCACACAAGTCCTAAAAGAATGAAAACTGTTTTTTTTGACATCCTGATTCGGCACAAAAAACTCCATTATGAGTTATTCCCATATTAATTAAACGTTAATCCAGTGGGGCAGAAAATTTCCAAAAACTTCTAAAAGCTTTCCTTTTGCGGTGTTTGGATTAACCCTTTTTTTTCCATGATCAATTCGCCCACGACTGAGCCATTTTAGGACAATTAAAATTCTTAACACAAAATTTCAATCTTATTTAAATACATACCGGACGTTTGCACGTGTTTTGGTTGATATGAATAAAACATTTTTCCTTATTAGTCTTTTTTTGGGTTGCCTGAATTTGAACCTCAGGACACAGGTGACCAATCCCACGCCTTACAACCTCAGCGGCGGCAGCTGGACCCTCACCGGTTGGCGGGATAATGCCGGAGCGGGCGTGTACCCGGGCAATGGCGCCAACGGCAGCGGGGCCGGCGAGGTCTCTGGCGCCTCCGCGGCCCACATGGTGTTTCACCAAACCACACAGCCGGAGCCACCAGGTTACAATACGGCACTCCCTGGTACAAAAACCTGGAACTGTGCTTACAACCTCACCGCAAGGGCACGTATTTTGGGAAAAGGAACGAATGGATTTTCATTTCTTGGGACCAGTGATGCGCTCACTGATGCTTGTGTCAATACGGGAACGAATCCCAATAATTATGTGGGGGGAGCCCTGTTAGCCCTGAATACCACGGGCCGGGAAAATATTCAGGTCACCTGGACAGGCCGAACCATCTCGGTGGCTACAGGCTCCCCGCCCAGGGTGTACACCCTACAACTTCAGTACCGAATTGGGAACACCGGAAATTTTACAGATGTTTCCGGATCCTCTTATACTATGAATACAACAGCTGGACATTCCGCTGTCGTGGGACCGGTGACGCTCCCCCCTGCCTGCAACAACCAATGCCTGGTGCAGTTGCGGTGGTTGTATTACCAGTCTTCCGTCACCGGCACGGGAAATCGTCCTGAGTTAGCCGTGGATGACATCACGGTGAGCAGTTCGGCCATTGGTACCACCCCAAATGTAGCCCACACTTTCACCAGCCCGACCCCTTTAACAGCATCTTTAGGGGATGCGGACAAGCCCATCTACCGGGTGGATCTGAATGTGACAGGTAATACGGCATCCCTCTGCGGCGCCAGCTTCACCACGGGGGGCACTTATGCAGCTGCCGATGTAACCGGTTTTAAGCTCCGCTACTCCCCCGACGCAACTCTGGATCCCACGGATCCTGTGTTGGGGACGATCTCCGTCTCCACAGGTCCAGGTCAGGTTCTCAGTTTTACGGGCTTCACCCGCAGCTTAACCACGGGCACACACTATTTGTTTGTGACCACGGATGTGTCTTCCTGCGCCACGGTAGGCAATACCATTCACATCACCTCCACGCCGCTAAGCAGCTTCACCTATTCCACCGTCACTACGAGCGGCACGCCCACAGCCGGTTCCAATTACACCTTTAATCTCTCCAGTGTTCCGAATGTAACGGGTCTTGCAGCCACCCCCGGAAATGCCCAGGTGACTCTCAACTGGACCAATCCGAGTTGCTTTAGTGATGTCCTCATCGTGGCACACACAGCCACGATTACAGGCACGCCCTCCCTCACCAGTTATTCTTTCAATACGAACTACACGCTGGCCCCGGCTTTCACGCCTGCAGGAAAGGTGGTGTATCAGGGCTCGGCCGCCACGCAGACGATCACAGGACTCACCAACGGCACCGAGTATTTCTTTAAAGTTTTTGTGCGGAACGGTACCCTTTGGAGCAGCGGCGTGGAAGTGAAAATGACGCCCTGGAACGGAACAGCCATGTTTTCAGTGGCCAGCGGCCTCACGAGCGCTTCCATTTGGAGCAATACGCGCACTGGCACAGGGGGACCACCCTCTTTCTCTACCACCACAGACGTTGTGATACAAAACAGCCACTGGGTTCAAATGGCTTCCTCTCCTCTGGATGTTCGGGACCTTATCGTGGAAAGTGGTGGACGCCTGTGGCGCGGCGACAGCACCAACACCGGCAATATGCGCTATTGGAATATCCAAAGAGATATTATCTGCGATGGCATTATTGGCAATATGAACAACACCGACATGATCGGCTTTAATATCGAGACGGGCACCAGCACCATCAGTGGTACGGGTCAATTCCGTCCGGCCCGCATCCGCAAGAATACCACTACACCCACCACATCCACCGTGAACATTAACATGAATGCTACTTTGAGCTTCCCGGGCACCACAATTTATAACAATACAAACTTTACCAACTTCAACGTGAACATTGGCGCCGGCGCCACAGTGCATTCCAAGGGAAATATTTCCATAGATGGCATTAATGGCCTCAGCGCCGGAGAGCGTGGGGGCACCCTCACCGTCCATGGAACCCTCAATATCTCCGGGGCGCCTCAGGATACTTTGTTCCTCGTAACCAACAACACCAACCCGGCCCATCCGGTGGGCTTCGTCATCAGCAGTGGCGGCGTGGTGAATGCCAACCATGTACAATTGGATAACAGCAGCGCCCAGTTTACCCCCTTCACCATCAACGGCCAGCTGAATGTCAACGAGCAAATTCGTCACGTTGCCGGCACCGTTTCCAGTTATGGAACCGGAACGGTGACTTTGGAATCCACAGCCTCTGCCACGGCCTTTTACGACAACTTTTCTCCGACGCTGAGTGGGAGTTGGACAGCTCCGCTCACGGTGGAACGGTATATGGCTGACACCTACTTTGGCTACATGAGTTCCCCAGTGAATAGTCTGCCGCTCAGCCAATGGCAAAGCGACATTGGAGGCAGCGGTTGGAACGGCATAGGCGGGGACGGCGCTAATATGATTTTTGATCCCACCTGCGTGTACCTGGATCCCACCTCTCCATTCGCCAATATCATCCAGCTCAATGAAGCCGACATCACCACTTGTCGTTTCCAAGGCTGGGAAATTCGTACCAGCGGTTTGGCCACCAACGGCCGGGGCTATGGCGTGAACATTCCCACGGCAGGCCTGGTGGTGGATGTCACCGGCACGCCCAACAATGGTTCCGTTACCCTTTCCGGTCTCACCTCTTCTGCCAATCCATCCGTCACTTCCACCATCACGCTGGGCACGTATCCCGTGAAAGGTGTCAATATGATAGGCAATCCTTACCCCAGCAACATCGGTTGGGATCAATTCCGGACTTCTAATACCACATTATCAAATATCGCATATTTGTATAAAGGCGGCAACTGGATCAGTATGGATGCCACCAACGGCAGCGATCCCAATGTGATAGGCAGTTCCCAAGCCTTCCAGGTAATCGCGGCTTCGGCCACTTCCGTAACTTTCCAGAACAGCCACAGGCTCACCGGCCTCACAGCTTCCTTCTTTGAAGACGCACTGGGCTATGCCAGCGGATTCAAAGTGCGTGTCATTGGGAACGGACGGATGGACGAAACAACGGTTTACTTTGACGATAACGACCGCACCAACGCCTATGATTTTTACTACGACGGTGTAAAGTTTGAAAACGGTCCGGGCGTGCCTAATTTATTCACGCGGCCCGCGGGCAGCGATATGGCATTGTCCATCAACGCCCTTCCCGCTACGGGTTACATCACCACCGTGCCCATGGGCTGCACCATCCCAGCCTCTGGTACCTACACTCTGGAGTTCGACCACATTGAAACCACCGGTCTGCGTGTGACGCTGGAAGACCTGAAAACGGGCGTGTGGCAGGTGATGAACAGCAATCCTTCTTACACTTTCCAGGCTCAGGAAGGCGATGATCCCCTGCGTTTCAATCTGCATTTTGAACCCTTGACCACCTCAGTCAAGGAGTTTCAGAATACCCTCTTTCAGGCTTTTGTGACAGGCCAGAACCTCCAGATACAGTTTCACGAAACGAGCGGCTGGCTCAACTTGCGCCTCACGGACCCTGCCGGTCGCACACTCTGGAGCCAAAGCCAGGCACCGGCCGGCGGCAGTATCCACAGCATGGATATTTCCCATCTGCCAGCCGGGGTTTATGTGCTCACGGCTTCCGGTTCAGCAGGAACCCAGTCCACACGTATTGTGGTAGCACAATAAAGCCTTTTCAACTCATTTAAAAAGCCCTTGCAAGTGCAAGGGCTTTTTTGTTTGAACATTTTTAAGACCCAAAAAGCCCTCACAGGCGGATATAAAAACTACACATAATTCAAAGGCAATGTGAGAGCCCGCTTTTAGAAAAATGGTAGGCGAAAAGAAAATTGAAGGTAATCAAGGAAACATGGGGAACTTTCCAAAGTCCGGATCGCGTTTTTCCAGAAAAGCATTGCGTCCTTCCTGGGCTTCTTCCGTCAAATAGTAGAGCAGGGTGGCATCTCCGGCCAGCTCCATGATCCCGGCCTGTCCGTCCAGTTCGGCATTCAGACCGCGTTTGATCATGCGCACGGCCAGAGGGCTTCGTTTCATAATAATCTGGCACCATTCCACCGTGGCATCTTCCAGTTGTTCCAAGGGTACCACTTTGTTGACAAGACCCATTTCCAAAGCCTCCTGGGCGGTGTATTGGAGGCAGAGAAACCAAATTTCCCGGGCTTTTTTTTGACCCACATGACGGGCTAAGAAAGAGGATCCAAATCCGGCGTCAAAACTGCCCACCTTGGGGCCGGTCTGCCCAAAACGGGCGTTTTCTGAAGCAATTGTCAGGTCGCACACCGTGGCCAAGACGTTGCCACCGCCTATGGCATAGCCGTTCACCATGGCAATGACGGGCTTGGGCAAGGAACGGATTTTTTTATGGACATCCAGAACATTCAGACGGGGGACACCATCCGAACCCACATAACCGCCGCGGCCTTTCACGTTTTGGTCGCCCCCGCTGCAGAAGGCTTTGTCTCCGGCGCCGGTCAGAATGACCACACGGATGCGTTTATCTTCACGGCAGAGGTCCAAAGCATCCAGCATTTCCATGTTGGTTTCGGGCCTGAAAGCATTGTACACGTGCGGTCTGTTGATGGTGATGCGGGCTATGCCTTCCCAGTAATCAAAAAGAATATCCTGATAGGACTTCAGAGGGGTCCAAGGACGATGTGAAGCGCTCATGATTAGGGTTTTAAGGAGGTGTATAACTGTTGAAAAGCCGAAATGTTTATATCGGGGTCTGTGAATATTTCTAGAAGAGCCGCGCCTTTGGCACCAGTCAATTTTGCTAAAGCATCCATCAGACTGTGCATATCCCCGGCCGAAAAATAATTCAGACCAAATTTGCGGGCATCCCACCGGGCCGTGGAGCGCATCCGGTTTTCAAAATATTTTCGGGGATGGGGTGTTTGAGACGGCCCTGGAATCACGCCAAAAATGTTGCCTCCGCCGTTATTGAAGACCACCACCCTCAGGTTGGAGGGGACTTCCTCCACCCACAAAGCATTCACACCATGATGAAACGACACATCTCCCAGCAGACACCACACCTCTGTTTCGGGCTGCGCCCAAGCCAGGCCGACGGCTGTGCCCAGCGTGCCATCAATGCCGCTGACACCCCGGTTCACATCCACATGGAAAGCATGATCCCACAGGGCATACATGTCATAAAAATAACGCACCGGCATACTGTTGCCCACATGAGCGGCGGCCCCGGGCCGAATCTTTCCGATAACGGCCCGCATGGCCGTGGCATCACAAAAAGGCAGTGCTTCTAAAGCGGCCTTTCGTTTCTCAAGAGCCCTTAATGATGCTTCCCTCCATTGTGCAACCCAGGGTTGAACATGGAAACAATCCACTTCTTGGGGTTGGCTTTCTATCTTGGCCGTCAAGTTCAAATCCCAGGCCCAAATTCCTGAAAGACAACCAAAGGGATTCACGGCACGCCCGGCGGCGTCAATATGGATGTGGCAGGATGGCGGGTACTGGGTAAAAAATTTTTTTACGTTTTTGCTGACGATATTTCCACCCCAAGTAAGTAAAATCTCTGGAACGTTTTCGCGGAGTGCATTTTCAGAATCTAAATTCAAAATATCCTGCGCGTTGGCCAAGAGCAAGGGATGTTTCAAAGACTCGGCTCCGGGTTCTGCCAAAACCGGTATTCCTTGATGGAGAAGCCAACGTACAAAGGATGAGGTGCTTAAAGCGGAGCCAAGCCGGGAGCCTGCCAGTCCCATTATACGTTTTCCGGAGGCCAGCCAGCCTGCCAACTGGTCCAACCCTTTTTGGAAATCCGAAGACGGGCCTAACATGGTTGGATGCCGGGGTACGGTCACTGTGAAATCCGGAGGCTCAAACAGAGGTTCCCGAAAGTGCAAATTGATGTGGACCGGCCCGGAAGGCGGAGAAGTCAGCTTTCTCAGCGCTTGAGCGATTTGACTGCAAACCCAGGCCGGGCGTTGCGATAAGTCTTCCCCTTCAAGACTGAGATCGGCCCGGGTCCAGGGCTTGAAAATGTGATCCTGAAAGGTGGTCTGCCCCTCAAACTGGCCAAGAAATTCTTTAGGACGGTCGGCGCTAAGAATCAAGATTGGTATATCGGCCCCATCGGCTTCGGCCACAGCCGGGGCATAATTGAGAAGAGCAGAACCGCTGGTGCAAATCAAAATTGGCGCCTTCCCGTCGGCTTTCGCCATTCCCAGGGCCATGAAAGCTGCCGCTCTTTCATCGTTCACCACACGCACTTCAAAACCCGATGCTTCCGTGAAAGCGCGGACCAATGGGGCTGACCGCGCACCGGGCGATAAAAGAACTTTTTTCAGTTCAAACTCGGCACATAATCGAGCCAGAGGAACGAGGTTGTTCTGGTTATCCGCCATGATTTCCCGAATTCAGAACCTGCTGAGCGGCCTGAAGGGTAGCCCGCATTTTGCGCCGCACTTCCAGCCACTCATCGTCGGGCCGGCTGGCCTGAGTGATGCCAGCGCCTGCAAATACCGTCAGGGCAGAAGCCGACAATCTCAGGCAGCGGATGTTGACAAACAGGCGGCTTTCCAACGGACTGATAAAGCCCCAAAAGCCTGTGTAGAGCCTTCGGCTGTGCTTCTCCAGCTCCATCAAAAGCTGGAGAGCCATATTGCGGGGCATCCCACATACAGCCGGCGTAGGGTGCAATTTCAAGGCCAGTGATAAAAATTCGACCGGGGTCATCGAAGGACTTATGGCGCCTGAAAATACGGTGCACAAATGCTCCAAAGAGCCCGTGCGGCGGGTGCCGGGTCCTTCGATCCGAAGACCTTTAACACCAGCCTGAATCAGGATCTCTTCTATGAATCTTGTGACGATGTCCTGCTCCTCTATCTCCTTTTCATTCCAGGGCGGGGAATCCTCTTCCTCAACCACCGGCCGGGTGCCCGCCAAAGACATGGAATAGATGGTACCCTGCCGGAAGGCCAGCAACAATTCGGGGGAAGCCCCCGACCAAATCCCTAAATCCCGCGCCATTAACAATGCCACAAAACCCTCTGAATGCCGGGCCATTTGAGCCAAAAAAAGGGCCTCCAGATTTTCTGGTGCCAACTTCCAGGAGGCCGTGCGCACCGCGGATAACACCACTTTTCTAAGCCCCTGTTCCTGAATTGCCTGCTGTACTTTACGAACGGATTCTTTGAATTGGGCTGAAGTTGTGTCCCTTTCCTCCGCATCGGTTATCACCAAATCCTCCAGGTACCGGCGCAATAAAGGCCTATCCGGAAATCCGGGCTGGAGCTTCCCTGCAAAATATCGGATCTCCTGGGGCGCCTCTTTGAATGGAGCGCACACAAAACAGGTGGCATCCGGTGCAGGCATTGGCACAGACCTGCCCTCCAGATAAAAAATCTGCCCTTCATAACCAAAAACACACAAGGCTTCCTCAGGCATTGTCCCCCGCAAAAAACCTCTCAGAAAATGTTGGGAAAGTCCCGGGGATTCAATGGGTGCATAAGGGCGTATACCGCTTCCACAACATCGTCTTCGGAGGGTTTGGAGAAATAATCTCCATCGCTGCCGTAAGCCGGCCTGTGATCCTGCGCTGTGATGGTGACAGGCGCCGTTTCCAGAAGCTCAAAACCGCCCTGGTCTTCCAGGATTTTCTGCAACATATAGGCCGAGGCACCACCCCGCACGTCTTCGTCAAGAATGACGAGCCGATTGGTTTTTTCCAAAGAGGTGCGAATGATGTGATATCTGTCAAAAGGCAAAAGCGTCTGAACATCCACCACCTCCACTTCAATCCCAAGTTCCGCCAGATCCTGGGCCGCAGCCAAGGCAATGCGACAACAGGAGCCGTACGTCACCAGGGTGACATCCGTACCCGCGCGCACCACCTCCGGAACACCGAGTTCCACTGTGAAATCTCCCAGGTTAGAAGGCAGGCGTTCTTTCAGACGATACCCATTGAGCGGCTCAATTACCAGGGCCGGATCCATCCCCCGCATCAGGGTATTGTACATTGCGGCCGCTTGGGTCATGTTGCGCGGCACACACACATGGATGCCGCGCAGGGCATGCACAATCATTCCCATGGGCGAGCCGCTGTGCCAGATACCTTCCAGTCTGTGGCCCCGTGTGCTCACAATGAGCGGTGCCTGCTGCCCACCTTTTGTGCGGTACGTCAATGTGGCCAGGTCGTCGCTAAGGGTTTGCAACGCATACAACAGGTAATCCAGGTACTGTATTTCAGCCACAGGCCTCAAACCGCGCATCGCCATACCGATACCCTGGCCTACAATGGTTTGCTCACGAATCCCGGTATCAAATACACGGAGTGGCCCATACTTGGCCTGCATCCCCTCCAGAGTTTGATTAACCCCGCCAATATGGCCCACGTCCTCGCCAAAAATCATAAGACGCGGTTCCCTGCTTAGCCAGACATCCCAATTGTCCCTCAACACCACCCGGCCATCCACCAAAGGCGCATCGGGAGCATACTGCGGAGGTTGGGTCTTAATCTGAAGGGCAGATGTAGGATGTTCATTATACAGGAAGCTGTTGTATTTATCCCGCGCAGAAGCCTGAAATTTCCTAATCCAATCCTTGAGAGGCGCTGTGGCTTCGCCGGGTAAATACCGGGCCGCCAGGCGCGCCTTCCGGGCCGTGGAAAGTACCAATTGGCGCCCCGGAACGGGCTCCTTGCGAAGGGGCTCCGTGATAGCCGAAAATTGGGGGAAACGACTAAGAATTTCCAGCAGTTCATCTTTTTCGGCCTGGATTTCAGAAATGAAATTTTCCCAAGCCACATTTTTGGCTTTACGGGCCGCCTCCCGGGCTTCTTTATCCACCTGCTCCACCTCTTCTTCCGTGGCTACGCTGTGGGCAACGATCCATTTTTTAAATTGAAGTATGTTGTCGTATTCCTGCTCCCAGGCCAATCGTTCTTTGCTTTTGTAGCGCTCATGCGAGCCTGATGTGGAATGGCCCTGCGGCTGCGTACATTCAATCACATGCACAAGACAGGGCACATGCTGGGACCGGCATATCTCAGAGGCTTTTTCATAGGTGCGGATGAGCTCGGGATAATTCCAGGCTCGGGCTTTAAAAATACGGATTCCGCCCCTCTGCTCCCCTTCCCGAAGTGCAAATCCTTCGGCAGCGCGAGAAATGCTGCCCAAGGCGGTTTGGTATTCGCGGGGTACGGAAATTCCGTACCCGTCATCCCACACGGACAGCAAAATAGGTGCCCCCGTGACGGCGGCCGCGTTCAAAGTCTCCCAAAAGTGGCCTTCTGATGTGCTGGCATCGCCAATGGTGCCGATGGCAATTTCGTCCCCTCCGAAGGAAAACTGAGTGTATTCGGCCAATTGAGGATTGTTTCGAAAAAAAACGGATGCTAAACCCAAGCCTAACAAACGGGGCATTTGCCCCGCCGTGGGGGATATATCGGCCGAGGAGTTGGGCTGGGTGGTCAAGGGTAACCAACGGCCGTGTTCATCCACCCAACGCGTCGCAAAATGACCGTTCATCTGGCGGCCCACGCTCATGGGTTCATGGGCCAGACTGGGATGCGCATACAGCTGGGCGAAAAACTGTTCGGTGGTCATGAGGCCCAAGGCCATCATCAGGGTTTGATCCCGATAATAGCCGGCTCTGAAATCCCCATCCCTCACAAATTTGGCCAATGCAATTTGCGCCAATTCCTTCCCGTCCCCAAAGATTCCGAACTTGGCCTTGCCAGTGAGCACCTCCCGCCGGCCGATCAGGCTGGCTTCACGACTTTCGATGGCCAGCCTCAGATCCTTGAGAATTTCCTGGCGGAATTCCTCGAAGGTCAGCCGCACCGTTTCGCTCTTTTTTTTGGTGGCCGCCATGATGTTTTCCACAAATACAAGATTTTAATCGGACAAAAATACAACGGCAGCCCAATGAGCGTTTTGAGGCATGGCCAGACGCCCTGGAATCGGATGTTCTGGATACCGAAACCCTTTCTCTCCGTTTTTTAAACGAAAAAGGATAGAGATAATTGGCCTGATTATTCAGAGCTTTTCAACGGGACAGATGAAAACAATCCATTAAAACTTTCGATGTCCTTATTTGAGGGATTCGGCCCAGCGCACGGCCCATCGGTGGTAATTTATCACCTGTCGGTCTTCATGCATGCGAATCTGGGGGTCTGGAATGACTTTTTCAAGGAGATAGCGCTTTATTTCGCGCAAATTCAGTTTTGAAATGTGCACCAGATGCAGAAGCAAATGTTTGTCATCCGGCTCCGGCATCAGGTCATCCCGAAGCAACTGGCGGCATCGGTGGAAGCCATAGTCCAGATCCCCCACCAGCAAGCGCAGAAGGATTTCCATTATTTCTGCCTGCACTTGCAGCCGTTCATCCGTTTCCTTAAAGGCCTCCATTGTTTTTAACCGAGCCAGAGTTTTTAGCGCCTCCGGCAGTCGGTTGGTTTCAAAAAGGCACAAAGCCTTGTTGATGGCGGCAAAAATGAGATAACGGGGATTGACACTCAGTTCTTTTTCACCTTCCATTTGATGGATTAAATGCAAGGCTTCGGAAAAGCGACCTGTTTTACAAAAAGCGGCCACAGTGGTTTGATAATAAAAAAAACGGTAACGCGAAGCCAAAAACGGCTTTTTTTGCAGCAGAGCCTCCAGTTGCGGGCTGTGTTGTGTGACAGCATCAAAATCTTCGCACAAGGTGAAAGCATTCAGCAGGTAAATGAGCAAAGTGGCCTGAAGGTCGGCCTCTTCCTGTAGGCTGGCCTCCCTTTTTAAAAACCCTTCCATCCGGGGTTCCAGCAAATTTTTTATGCCCGTATAATCGTGATTAAAAACCAATATCTGACACTGCAGCTTCAGCCACAACATATTCAAAACAGGAGGCAGCGCCGCAGGGTCTTTAGTTTTTTTTAATGCCTGCTGGGCTTTAGCCAAGAGGATTTTCCGGACGCCGTACAAGTTTTGACTGCGCCGAAGTTCTTCTTCCAGCAAGGCGGAATGAAATTCAAGGCTGCGCCGAAGCCGACTGAATTTTTCATTGCTTTTCAGCCGTTCCAAAACGGCTTGGCTTCTTTTTTCCGACCGGTAACGCTGACTTCGGAGCAGGCTGTGGCAGGCTATCACGGCCAGGTCATAAAAGCCGCAGGCTTCTGCTTTAGCCAGGGTTTTTTTCAAGTAATAATACGCCGTTGTATGCCGATTGCGCAGATCATAATATTGAAAGGTGAGGTAGTAAAACCAAGGTTCAAATTCTTTTTCCTTCAAACTGGCGGCCACCAAAGCTTTATTCAGATCTTCCGTGAGCCGGTTTTTGAGCCGTGCATAGGTGTTGGCATCGCCTTCCTCGCCATAGAGCGCGCGTCGGAACCGATCGTCGTCCACAACCTCATTTTTTCGGTAAAGCTCCAGCAAGTGCCAGTCTTTGCGTTCTTCATTGCGGTTGCGTCTTTGGGCATAAAACCGATAATGCCGCAATTCCTCATTTGTTAGGTCATGGGCAATTAAAGAAAGGATATTCATAAATATGTATCGCGTAATTTTTTTATTAATTCATGATGTAAATGTCGCAACCTGGGTTGCCTCTCCCGTATCTTTGAAACAAGTGTAATTCAGGTGCATCTATTACTTGAGAAATCCATGCTAATCAGAAAAAAAGACTTCATGCAGAAGCCCAGACCTTCATGTATTAAACGCCTGTTCTTTTTGTTTTTGATTTGGATTCCTTTCCAGGCACAGGGCCAAAATGAAATCACCCCTTCCCTCACCATTCTCCCTGATACGGTGGTAGCGTACGGAGATTTAGTGAAGTTTACCGTGCGCCTGGATTATACTTCTTCGGCTCAGATACCTCTTTTTGGAAAGTTGTACTACCGTTGTCTGACACCCTTGGGCCTGCTGGACTCCCTGAGCCCCCAACCGTCCTCTGAGGTTATCATTGGTTCGGGGGGGTTTGTAAATACCACCTTTTTCCTGCCTGTCACGCCTTCAGCTTTTTTAGCCGGAGGCGGCGGAAATCCCATTGTCATTTGGCCCGTGGTGCTGCCGGATTCTTCTTTGACTCCCGGAAATGTGGTAGTGAAAGATTCCGTCCTTCTCACTTTGTACGTCATGCCTTTGGAATCGGGAGAAATGCCGCAAACCCCCTTCCGATTCTATCCCAATCCGGCCCGCCATTTTGTGTGGATTCAAAATGCAGGGCAGAGCAAATGGTTGCACATCACACTCACCGATGCCTGGGGCCGGCCCCAGCTTGTTCATTTTGCCGCAGAGACCGGACTTCAAGGTTTCTCCATAGAAGCTCTCCCCCAGGGTCTCTACTTTTTAACTGTGCACTGGGCCGATGGAAGAGCGGACACACGCAAATTGCTTATCGTTCGGGGCGAATAATGTTCCACAAGGGGTGGGAAAACAAATGAAAGAGGCGCCACCTGCCCCGTTGGATTAAAGGATACGTTCAGGCTGATTTTTAGAAAATTCTCACACAGGCCCAAAGCCTCCCACTACTTTTGTGCTGCCTATGACACGCCCTTTGCGCAATGTGGCCATCATCGCCCATGTGGACCATGGAAAAACAACCCTGGTGGACAAAATCATGCATCAATGTCGGCTTTTTCGCGACAATCAGCACACCGGAGAACTCATTCTGGATCATAATGAACTGGAGAGGGAAAGAGGCATCACAATTCTGGCCAAAAATATTTCCGTCACATATAAAGGAATAAAAATCAATATTATAGACACCCCCGGCCACGCCGATTTTGGAGGCGAAGTGGAGCGTGTGTTGAACATGGCCGACGGCGCCCTGCTCCTTGTGGACGCCTTTGAGGGTCCCATGCCTCAGACGCGGTATGTGCTTCAGAAAGCGTTGGACCTTGGAAAAAAAATCATTTTGGTCGTAAATAAAATTGACAAGGAAAACTGCCGGCCTTTGGAAGTTCAGGAAGCCGTGTTCGAGCTAATGTTTCACTTAGGGGCGTCTGAAGAGCAATTGGATTTCCCCACGCTTTTTGGCTCCTCCAAGCTGGGCTGGATGTCCACAGACCCTACGCGTCCGGAAGCCGACATGACGCCCCTGCTGGATACGCTGATCGCTACTGTTCCTCCACCCTCGGATAATCCGGGTAGCCTTCAGATGCAGATCACCTCCTTGGATTATTCTTCTTTCCTTGGCCGCATTGCGATAGGCAGGGTCCATCGTGGCACAGCGCGGCCCGGCATGGAAGTCCTGATCATGAAACCCGACGGCAGTTCGCAGCGGCAGCGCATTAAAGAACTGTTTGTATTCGAAGGCCTGGAAAAACAAAAAACCGATGCAGCGCCCTGCGGCGAAATCTGCGCAGTCACTGGCCTGGAGTCCTTTGATATTGGAGACACTATAGCCGATCCATTGCATCCGGAAGCGCTCCCGGCCATCCAAATAGACGAACCCACCATGAGCATGGTGTTCACCATCAACAATTCTCCTTTTTTCGGAAGGGATGGACGCTTCGTCACTTCACGCCATTTGAGAGAAAGGCTGTTGAAAGAAACCGAAAAAAATCTGGCCCTGCGGGTGGAAGAAGGCCAAAGCGCGGACAGTTTTGTGGTGTATGGCCGGGGCGTCCTGCATTTGTCTATTTTAGTGGAGACCATGCGCCGCGAGGGGTATGAACTTCAGGTGGGCAAACCCCGCGTGCTCCTGCGCGACACGCCGGAAGGCCGCATGGAACCGATAGAGTGGCTGGTGGTGGACAGTCCGGAGTATTGCGCCGGAAAAATTATTGAATCTGTCAGCCGCCGGAAAGGCGAACTTAAAAATATGGAAACGCGGGGCGATATGCAACGGATGGAATTCGAGATTCCGGCACGGGGTCTGATAGGCCTGCGCACAGAGATCATCAATCTCTCCTCCGGTGAGGCCCTGATGGGGCATCGTTTCTTACGTTACGATGCCTGGCGCGGACCTATTCCGGGCCGCATCAATGGTTCCCTTATTTCAGGGGAAACCGGTGTGGCAGCTGCCTATTCTTTGGACCGGCTGCAGGATCGAGGGAAGTTTTTTATACACCCCGGAGAGGAAGTTTACGAAGGTCAAGTAATAGGCGAACACACCCGCGACAACGATCTGGTGGTGAATGTGACCCTTGGTAAAAAGCTAACCAACATGCGCGCCAGCGGCGCCGATGAGAAGATGCGCATTGCGCCGCCGGTTAAGTTCACTTTAGAAGAGGCCATGGAATACATCAACGAGGACGAATATGTGGAAATTACACCAGCGGCGCTAAGACTTCGTAAAATTTTCCTCAATGAAAATGACCGAAAGCGCATGGCACAAAAAGCTGTCATTTCCTAATAATACATGAGAAAAAAAGAAGATTTCAACAGCCGCTTCAATTTACTGGAATACATTCTCACCTACCATCGCGGTCTTTTTACCACCGTTTTTCTTCTTCCTATTTCCACAGTGGTGCGCCTTTTCCGTTGGACCAAGGACCGCCTGACACTGTGGCTGTTTTCTGCGCCTCAGCTTCATGCCAAAAGGGTGGAAAAAGTGCAACAGGCCCTCCACAACTGGATTGCCGAAGGATGCCCTTCCCGGCTTACCACGTCCCGTTCCGGCTGGCAAGCCATGAGCGAATTGGTGCCCGTGTACAAAAAGACCCATCGCGCCATACCCATGAAAAATATGCGGGACATTCTGCACCTGGATACCCAACGCAACACGGTTACCGTGGAGCCCTATGTAAATATGGGTCAGATTTCCAGGTATCTCATCCCGCGGGGCTACACCCTGCCAGTCTTGCCTGAGCTCGACGAGCTCACAGTGGGTGGCCTCATCAATGGTTTTGGGGTAGAATCGTCCAGCCATCGCTTCGGCCTTTTTCAATACACCGTAGAAAGCCTGGATATTATCACCGCGGATGGAACATTGCACCATTGTTCCGCCCTTGAGAATCCGGACCTATTTTACAGCATTCCATGGAGCCATGGAACCTTGGGATTTCTGGTGGCCGCTGAACTAAAGGTGATACCCTGCCAGCCCTATGTTCGTTTGGAATATTGGCCCATACGCGGGCTTATGGAAATTGTTCAGGAATTTGAAAAAGCCAGCCGATCCGAGGATTTCCAATTTGTGGAAATGTTGATGTACGGACCGGAAGAAGCCGTGCTCATGACCGGTCGCATGGCCGGTCAACCCTCAGAAGATGGCCGTGTAAACGCCATTGGAAGATTCTGGAAACCTTGGTTTTACAAACATGCGAAAAGCTATCTGGATTCGAACGCGGCTGGCGTGGAATATATTCCCCTGCGCCACTATTACCACCGCCATACACGCAGCCTTTTTTGGGAAATGGAGGAAATTATTCCATTCGGCAACCACCCCGTGTTTCGTGCGCTTCTGGGTTGGGCTGTTCCTCCGCCCATCTCGCTACTGAAATATTTTGAAACCGACACCACCAAACGCCTTCGCGAACAGCACCATGTGGTGCAGGATATGCTGATGCCGGTATTCCATCTGGAAAAATCCCTGCGCTATTTTGAAGAAAATTATCAGCTCTATCCGCTTTGGGTGTGCCCTATGAGCGTCTATTCCTATCCGGACGGCCGAGGGTTTCTAAGGCCTTTCCGCCGTCCCGATGGTACGGAAGATCCTCTCTATGTGGACATTGGAGCCTACGGCACCCCGCGCAAGCCCGGATTTCATGCCATGGAAGCGCTGCGCGCCCTGGAACAGTTTGTTCTCGCACATAAAGGCTATCAGGCAATGTATGCCCGCACTTTGCTCAGCCGCGATGATTTCCGAACCATGTTCCACCACTCCCACTACGACCGCTTGCGGCAGGAATTGCCCTACACCCGCCAGGCCTTTGATGAAGTGTACGATAAACTGGGAGGACAAAGCCGTCTTTCCCCTGCAGATTTTAAAAAAGTACGACCCACATCATGATGCAGTAGAAGTGGCTTCAAAAGCTTACTTGAATTTTTCTCCCTAAGTTCTCCTGGATTGCATTTTTTATTTTAATAAGCTTCAAAGTCCCATACCCAACTAATAGAAAATTCTTCTTTGGCTTGCACCTTTGCACCGTGAAAAAGCCGGAGGCTTCCCTGATTCTTTCCCTGTTGGATTATACCACGCTTCAGGGTACAGACACCCACCCCACAGTGGAACAGCACATTCGAATTCTTCGGCGTTTGGCGGAAACCCACCCGGATCTGCCGCTTCCCAAGGCCGTGTGTGTGTTTCCTGTGTTTGTGCCGTATGTGCGTGAGGGGCTAAAAGGGCTGCCCGTGAAAATAGCTACAGTGGCCGGTGATTTTCCCTTAGGCCAACTACCCGCGGCGCTCAAGCTGGAACAAGTGCGCTATGCCGTGGACCAAGGAGCCGACGAAGTGGATTTTGTGGCCTCACGGCGCCTAATTCTGGAAGGCCGGAATGAACTTTTTCTGGAAGAAATTCAACAGGCGCGGGATATGTGTCGCCACCGCACTTTAAAAGTTATTTTAGAAACAGGAGAATTAAAGGACGTCGTACTCATTAAACGGGCTGCCAATCTGGCAATTCGCGCCGGCGCCGATTTTCTAAAGACCTCCACCGGCCGCGCGCAAATCCATGCCACACCCGAAAGTGTGAAAGCTTTGAGTGAAGTGGTCAGGGATCATTTTTTAGCCACGGGGCGCAAGGTGGGTTTAAAGCCCTCCGGCGGCATTCGCACCCTGGCAGATGCCCAAAATCTCGTAGCCATTGTGCGCGACACCTGCGGTCGCGACTGGCTCCAGCCCGACCTTTTGCGTCTGGGAGCCAGCGCCCTCTTGAAAGCCCTCTTGCCGGAACATTCACCTCTGCATTCGGGAACAGAAACTTATTGATGCACGCATTGTTATTTGAGGCATGACAGCCGCCCTAGAAATTGTGGGTTTAAAAAAAAGCTTTGGCGCCCTGCGGGCTGTGGACGATGTGTCTTTCTCTGTGGAAGCGGGGCAAATTTGCGGCTTTTTGGGGCCCAACGGAGCGGGGAAAAGCACCACCCTGCGCAGTCTGCTTACATTGATTTTTCCCGATGCCGGCACCCTGATGGTCCATGGCATGGATGTTTTTAAAAAACGACGTAAGGCCCTGGCCCGCGTCGGTGCTCTAATTGAAAGAGCCGATTTTTACCGCTATCTGTCGGCCTTGGACACCTTGCGTCTTCTGGCCCGTTACCAAGATAAACGGGTGGAGCGCACTCGGATGATGGAGCTTTTGAAATGGGTGGGTTTGGAAGATCGGGCACATGCCAAAGTGAAAACTTTTTCCCAGGGAATGAAGCAGCGTTTGGGCATCGCTCAGGCCCTCCTGCATGACCCCGATATTCTGATTCTGGATGAGCCGACCAATGGATTGGATCCCGGCGGTATGGTGGACATGCGTAACCTTGTGCTGCGCCTGGGCCGGGAGCTGGGTAAAACTATTTTGCTTTCAAGCCACATCCTGAATGAAGTGGAAATGGTGGCCGACACCATGGTCATCATACATAAAGGCCGGGTCATAACTCAAGGCCCGGTACAAGATCTGCTCAGCCGGGATGCGGCCACGGTTTGGGTGAGCTGGCAGGAGGCGCCGGCCCAGCTTTTGGAAGCATTTAGAAAAAGCCTGATTCCGGAACGCGTGCGCCAACTCAGCCCCACCGGAGCCGAATTTGATGTGCCGGAAAAAGATATTCCCGACCTGCTTTCTGCTTTGCTGGGATTGGGCTTCCGAGTGACGGAAGTCCAAAGGCGCCGTTCCCTGGAACAGCTTTTTTTGAAAATTACAGCGGAAGCCGATGCTTAAAATTCTCTCTGCCGAACTGCGCAAAATTTTTTTACGAGGCCGCACCTATATTGGTTTTGCGGCCGTGGCTGTGATTGTGCTGGGGGTGGAACTGGCCATCTGGCTCGAAGGCAGCAAAATGCTCAATTTTGTTACCAACGATCTTCAGCGATACTTTTTCCTGGACGGCCGGCCCATCAACGGTTTCCTCACCACCTACATGGTGCTGAATGCATTGTGGGTGCACGTGCCATTTCTGGTGGCCTTGGTCACGGGGGATTTACTCTCCGGCGAGGCGGCAGCAGGCACTTTCCGCCTCATTCTTACGCGCTCCGCTGGACGCGGGAAGGTGGCCTTAGCTAAATTTTTGGCGGGTCTTGTGTACGTCTATCTATTAATAGCCCTTATGGCGGCGCTGAGTCTCGGCTTGGGCTATGTCTTTTTTGGTTCCGGGGATCTCATTGTTCTCAAAAAAACCATCAACATCATCCCGCCGGACGACGTGCTCTGGCGCTTTGCTGGGGCTTTTGCTTTCGGCGCCCTGAGTATGACCACCGTGGCCGCTCTTTCTTTCCTCTTCAGCACCATGGCCGACAACAGCATCGGTCCCATCCTGGGTACGGTGGCCGTCATCATTGTATGCACCATTTTTTCTTCCCTTAATTTCGGTTTTTTCAAAGTCCTGCGCCCATTTTTGTTTACAACGCACATGACGGGATGGCGCCTGTTTTTTGATTTCGAACCCTCGTGGGAAGTGGTCCTGCGTTCGGCCTGCATACTCCTGGCGCATATCCTTCTCTTTCTTGGAATTTCCTTATGGCGCTTCAAAACCAAAGATATCCTGACATGAAGACCTGGCTGTTGGGGTGGATATGTTTCTGCTCAGGCTCTTTTCTCCTCCAGGCCCAAAACCCGGAAGCCGTCGAAATTATTGGACGGTTGCGTGAACGCATGGCCGGCCTGAAAGATTACACCGCAGACGTTCGTATAAGCATCAACATCCCATTCTTACGTATCCCCGACAAATCGGCCAAAATTTATTATAAAGCACCGGGGCGCTTCCATGTGGAAACGCGCGGTCTGGCCCTGATTCCAAAAACCACCTCAGATTTGGGTGGACAATCCTTGCTGGATGCGCCGCATTCTGCCCTGTATGTGCGCCGTGAAAGGAGGGGGCCTTTAAATTTCCATGTTATAAAGATTGTTCCTTTGAACGACACCAGCCAAGTGGTGCTGGCCACTTTTTACATCGGGGTTGAAGATGAGAAAGTGTACCGGGTGGAAACCATCACACGGGAACAAGGTTCGGTGAACGTAGATTTTACACCAGGCAATAATCCCTATGGATTGCCGGAAAGAATGTTTATTACATTTGAAATACCCCGTGTGGAAATGCCCGCCGGATTCACTGGAGATATTGACGTAGGTCTTGAAAGCCAGAAAAACCACATCGGCGCGCGGGACAAAAAAACGCGGGGCACGGTGGCTGTCAGCTATTTACAATATCGCTTCAATACCGGCCTGAGGGATGAGATTTTCAATAAAAAACGCGGCGCTTGAAATCGGTTCCATACCCTGTAATGGAACTCCATGCAATCCTCTATTTTATTTTTCTCTAAACCCACCTGCCTGGTAACTATCGTAGACCTATTTTTGTCCGCACTATCTTAAATTAAATTATGTCTGGGGAAACATCCGGATTCCATTTAGAAGGCTGTCGCATACTGGTGATCGGCGGCGCTGGCTTTATTGGCGGCTTTGTGGTGCAGGAGCTATTGAAGGAGCCGGTGGCCGAGGTAATAATTTACGACAATTTCGCCCGGGGTAAAATGGACAATATTTCGAAGTCCCTCCAAGACCCGCGCTGCCAATTGTTCCCCTACGGAGGAGACATTCGGGAAATAGATATTTTAGACAAAGCCATGGAAGGGGTGGATTATGTTTTTCACCTCGCGGCCATGTGGCTATTGCACTGTAAGGATTTTCCCCGTACGGCTTTTGATGTCAACATCGCAGGCACTTTCAACGTATTGGAAGCTTGTGTGCGGCATCGGGTGAAAAAACTGATTTATTCCTCATCCGCCTCTGTGTATGGCGATGCGGTAGAAGTCCCCATGACCGAATCTCACCCTTTCAACAATAAGAATTTTTATGGCGCCACCAAAATCGCTGGCGAAGCTATGTGCACCGCTTACAACGACCGGTACGGACTGCCGGTGATCGGCTTGCGGTATATGAATGTGTATGGCCCCGGTCAGGACCAGCACGCTGTGTACAGCGGGGTAATCCCCATCATGCTCAATAAGATTGACCGGAATGAACCGCCCGTGGTGAATGGTGACGGATCCCAGGCTTACGATTTTATTTATGTGGAAGATGTGGCCAAAGCCAATATCCGGGCGCTCAAAAGTCCTGTTAAATACGGTTTCTACAACGTGGGTACGGAAGTACAAACGTCTGTGCGCCAATTGTGCGACCTGATACTTAAATTAACCGGTTCCTCCCTCCAGGTCACTTACCAGCCTTATGCACCGGATGATGCCCGGCAGTTTGTGAAGAATCGTATAGGATCTGCCCAAAAAGCTAAAGAAGAATTGGGTTTTCAATACAGTATTTCTTTAGAAGAAGGGCTCAAAAAGCTTATCGCCTGGCGCCAGGCTCATGCCATCCACGGATAAATTATGAAACCACGCACCATTCAAATTTCTCAGCCTGTCATGGGAGAGGAGGAATGGCTTGCTTGCCGGGGGCCCATCGAGAGCGGGTGGCTCACCAGTGGTCCTCAGGTACAGGCCTTTGAGCAGTTGTTCGCCGAATTGCATCAGGTGCCCCATGCCATCGCCGTCACCAGCGCCACCACCGCCCTGCATCTGGCTTGTGTGGCGTTGGGTGTGGGTCCCGGGGATGAGGTCATTGTACCGGCCTTCACCTGGGTGTCCACGGCCAATGTGGTCCTCTACTGCGGCGCACGCCCGGTTTTTGCGGACATTGATCCCGTCACCTTCAATCTGAACCCCGAAGACGTAAAAAAACGGCTCTCTCCCCGCACCAAAGCGATCATGGCGGTGCACCTGTTTGGTTTATGCGCTGATATGGATGCGCTCCGCGAGGTGGCTGGCTCCGTTCCCATTATAGAAGACGCTGCCTGTGCGGCGGGCGCTTCTTATAAAGGCCGCATGGCGGGAGGTCTGGGCGTGGTGGGATGTTTTTCCTTTCATCCGCGCAAGTCGGTGACCACGGGGGAAGGCGGCATGTGCACAACCTCGGACTCTGAACTGGCCGAAAGAATCCGGAGTCTCCGAAACCACGGGGCTTCCATCTCTGAGGAACAACGCCACAAAGGGCCTCGTCCTTATATCTTACCGGAATTTAATATTTTGGGATACAATTACCGGATGACCGACCTCCAGGCGGCTGTGGGCCTTGTCCAGCTGAAAAAAATGCATTCGTTTATTCAGGAAAGAAAGCGCTGGGCCGAATATTATTTCCGGGAATTATCTGAGGTCCCCTGGTTGCGCCTGCCTCATGTGCCAGAGGATTACGGGCATGGCTGGCAGTCTTATGTAACCACTGTGCTGCCGGATCAAGCGCCTATGCCGCGCAACGATCTGATGGAATACTTGCAACAGCGGGGTATTTCCACAAGGCCCGGCACCCATGCCGTACACATGTTGGCCTATTACCGCGAAAAACTGGGGCTTCAACCTGAGGATTATCCAGGGGCACGTTTTGCCAACGACCACAGCATGGCCATACCTTTGCACAACCGGATGACAGCGGAAGATTTTGAATATATTGTCCATACCTTGCGAAACATCACAGCATGACTGCCGTTCCGGAATGGGCTTTGAACTTATTGGACTGCGGTGATATCGCGGAAAACGCCACATTTATTACAAAGTCGGGGGAACAATTTATTGTCAAAGGCCAGATTTTGCGTCAAAAAGCGCACTATTCTCCTGACCAATCCCAAACGCGGGACGCCTTTTCGTTCAAATGGGGGCTGAGGAACACCTTCGACTCCGAGGCTTCGCTCCACCGCATGCGCACCTGGCTTTTTGAGCGGTACGGCCATCCTTCTCAATACCCTTGGTTATCAGACTCTGCAGGCGGCGAAAAACCGCTTATTTTGGATGCCGGTTGTGGGGCCGGCATGTCGGGATTCGAATATTTCACCCCGGTGTGGCCCCACATTCGATATGTGGGCGTGGATATCTCCACGGCGGTGGATGTGGCCTTTCAAAGAGCCCTGGAACGGGGACTGGAAGGTTTGTTCATCCAGGCTGATTTACAATCCGTACCCTTGCCCCAGGGCTCGGTGGATGTCATTTTTTCAGAGGGTGTGCTCCACCACACAGATTCCACACGTCAAGCCTTTCTGGCTCTGCTGCCCTTGCTGAAAAAAGGCGGCTATTTTATGTTTTACGTATACAAAAAGAAAGGCCCTATCCGTGAATTCACGGATGATTATATCCGGGGACAGCTTCAAGGCAAGACGCCCGATGAAGCCTGGAAGGCCTTAGAACCCCTCACCCGACTGGGCATTGAGTTGGGAAAGTTGCAAGTGGCGTTGTCCGTTCCTGAGCCTGTGGAAATTCTTGAGATTCCTTCAGGGACTTTCGACCTTCAAAGATTTATTTACTGGCCCGTGGCCAAAATGTTTTATCGGGAAGATCTAAGTTTTGATGAAATGAACCACATCAACTTTGACTGGTATTTCCCCAAAAATGCCCACCGGCACACGCCCGAAGAAGTGCGCCAATGGTGTGTGGACAGTGGTCTGGTTATTGAACACGAAAACATTCAGGACTCCGGCATCACTATTGTGGCGCGTAAAACCTAAGCCGCATGTGTGGCCTGGCAGGGTTTTTTCATTTAAGTGGCGCACCGGCGGATCCGCTCTGGCTCAGGCCCATGCTCCAGGCCATCGCCCACCGCGGGCCCGACGGCGAAGGCTATTGGAACGAAGGCGCTTGCGCGTTGGCCCATAAGCGCCTGGCCATATTAGATACTTCAGACAGGGCTTTGCAGCCCATGATCAGTGGAAACAAAGAGTGGGTGCTGGTTTTCAACGGGTGCATTTATGACTTTCGGGAGCGCAAAAAAGAACTGGAAAAACAAGGTATTTGCTTCCGCACTACCTCCGATACGGAAGTTCTTTTAGAGGGGATAGCCCGAGAAGGCCTCCGGTACGTCGAAAAAGTGAACGGAATGTTTGCCCTGGCCGCATGGCACAGGCCCTCCGGAACACTCTATCTGGCGCGCGATCGCTTTGGCGTAAAACCTTTATACTATTGGTTTGACGGAAACACCATTGTCTTTGCCAGTGAAATTAAAGGCATACTGAAATACCCAGATTTTCCACTGGCCATCAATTTCAACGCTCTCTCCGAATATTTCACTTTTCAAAATCTTTTTACCTATCAGACGCTGTTCAAAGATGTTTACCTATTGCCCCAGGCCAATACCATAAGCATCACTCCAAGCACCCGCGAAATTGTCCACAACTCTTGGTGGGATTTTAACTTTACGAACTTCGACGAAGGGCTCTCCTTTGAAGAAGCCCGGGAAGGCACCCTCTTTTATTTCAAACAAGCCGTGCAGCGTCAAATGGTGTCCGATGTGCCCGTGGGCGCTTACTTGTCCGGTGGCATGGACAGCGGGAGCATCGTGAGCGTGGCGGCCCAGTATTTGCCTCGTTTAGCCACCTTCACTTGCGGGTTCGATATGAGCGCCGTCACGGGGGTGGAAGCCAATTTTGACGAAAGGCGGGATGCCGAATTGATGGCCAGTTACTTCAAAACCGAGCATTATGAGCAGGTGATCAATTCCGGCGACCTGGGATGGTCTTTACCCCGCGTGGTCTATCATCTCGAAGACCTGCGCTTGGGAATGTCCTATCCCAACTTTTATATCGCGCGCCTGGCCTCCAAATTTGTCAAAGTATGTCTGCAGGGCACCGGAGGGGATGAATTGTTTGGTGGTTATCCCTGGCGCTATTACAGAATTTTTCACGCCACGTCCCAGAATGATTTTTTTGAAAAATATTATGGCTTTTGGCAGCGTTTGGTACCCGATGAAGAGAAAGATTCCTTATTCCAGGAAACTGTTAAAAATGAGGTTCAAGGACTTAGCCCGCGGGAAATCTTTGAAAGAGTTTTCAAATTCAACCCCACACTTAGATACGACTCGCCGGAACAACACATCGCCAATTCCCTGTATTTTGAAATAAAAACCTTCTTGCATGGGTTATTGCTCTTGGGGGATAAGCTTTCCATGGCCCATGGTCTGGAAGAACGCTTTCCCTTTCTGGATAACGATCTGGTGGCATTTGCTCAAAAAATCCCCCCCCGTCATAAACTGGGAAATCTTCAGGAAGAGATAGAAAGGTTTGACGAAAACAATCTGGAGAAATATGATACTTACCGGGAGTTCCACGACGGAAAAAACGTACTGCGCCGGGCCATGGCTTCTTTAATTCCTGAGACTATCATTAATCGGAAAAAGCAAGGCTTCTCATCCCCGGAGGAAAACTGGTATAGGGGGGAGAATGCTAACTATGTGAGAAAAATCCTTTTAGAGGATAAGCTGGTTTCCGAAGAGTTTATCCGAAAGGATTACATAGCCCGTATTGTTCGGGAACACACTGAACAACAAATTAATCATAGACTCCTCATTTGGAGCTTTTTATGCTTTGAATGGTGGTGTAGAATATTTTTAAATAATGAAACACCGGCATGAAAAGCGTCTTTTTAGGCTGCACACGGTTTAGCCTTCAAATTCTTCAGCATCTGTTAAAAAATGATTTGGCTCCACACCTGGTGATCACCATACCCCAAGAATTTTCCATCTCATATTCGGATACTAAAGTAAAAAATTATAATTACGCTGATTTAAGTTCTGTATGCCAGAAAGAAGGTATCCCGCTCCTTTTTGTGGATTCGGGTCAAGGCATTAAACTGACAACCCATAGAGAAGCCATTGCCGCCGTACAACCTGATGTAATCCTGGTGATGGGTTGGTATTATGTTGTGCCCCGTTCTATTCGAGAATTAGCCCGCCAAGGGGCCTGGGGTATTCATGCATCCCTGCTGCCCAAATACGCCGGGGGCGCACCCTTGGTATGGGCCATCCTCCAGGGCGAAAAAGAAACAGGAATCACTCTGTTCAGGCTGGGCGATGGGATGGATGACGGCGACATCATCGCACAGAAAAAAATTAAAATTAACCATACGGACACCATTAAGGAGGTATATCATAAAGCCACCAAAGCTGCCCAGAAAGTTCTGGTTCAAACTCTAAAAAATCCGGAAAAAGTTCGTTTTACCCCCCAGGATCCTTCCAAGATTGAATATTATCCACAACGAAAACCGGAGGACGGAGAAATTGATACCAGCTGGGATGGCATCCGAATGTACAATTTCATAAGAGCCCAAGCGCCTCCCTATCCGGGTGCATTCCTACGCACAAAGGACGGCTATAAAATCATCATTGAGAAGTGTCGACTTGAAAAAGTGAACAAACCTTCATCCGAGCAAAAATGAGTCAAAATCTCTTGCCGCCTTACATTATCACACTGGATGTGGATTGGGCACCCGATTTTATAATTGATTATGTTGCTCAATTAATTATTGATCATAATGTAAAAGCCACCTGGTTCATTACGCATGAATCACCCGCAATAGATAGATTGCGACAACATCCTGATCTATTCGAAATAGGAGCCCATCCAAATTTTTTTCCAGCTTCCACCCACGGCCAAACACCAGAGGAAGTTTGGCGCCAAATACGCAAAATTGCACCCGAAGCCGTAAGCATACGTACCCATGGGCTCTATCAAAGCACCTGGTATTATATTGAAGCCATACGCGAGGGATTTTTATATGATGTGTCTACCTTGCTTCCAAGCCATCCATGCCCGGCGCCCGCGCGTTTTGAATGGTCCAATGGAAGCATCTTAAAAATTCCATTCGTTTGGGAGGATGATATCGAGTTTCAAAAGCCCAACCCCTCATGGCAGACCGAAAAAATAATTACAGTGCCTTATCCGGCTATTTTAAATTTTCATCCAGTTCATATTTACCTAAATTCAGAAAACCACTTAAGATATCAAAATTTCAAAAAATTAATATTAAAAACCAATGAAATTTCAGAATTTCAGAGATTAAGAAATACAAGACTAGGCACAGCCAAAATCTTCATCGAAGTGCTCGAAAAAAACGCTGATTATAGCGCAACATTAAAAGAAATAGGAGAAATATATAAAAATCTCTAGCAGGAAAATATTATTATATTTTAACATCCCTTTTGCGCTAAAATCTCATAGACCCCTTCCCGATTGTGATAAACACCTTTAAAGAAAGGGGTAATGACCTGGTCCGTGAAATTGATGGAACCCTCCGCACCATTGGCAATTATTTCAAAACCCGCAATCTCTAATTCTCTTTTCATGATTTCGGAAGGCACAATGGTTTGTTTCCCTTCGGGATACACACCTGTATAAAGAAACTGAAGGGTCGCTTCAAAAGTTTCCATAGCCATCAGGCGGGAGTCAAAATTCTGGCTGGAGTTATGTGTTTCAATTAAATTATAATAATACCAACCCACGCCATTAGTGCAGATGTACACGCGTCCGCCTGGTTTCAGGATTCGGTGGAATTCCCGGACAGATTTTCTAAAATCCGAAAAC
>JANWWP010000078.1 GCA_025055575.1 Flavobacteriales bacterium
AGAGCTTCCCTTACACACCGAAATAAAAGCCTTTGAGCCTCACGGGGGAATGCTCATCCTCAAGGTAGGGAATAAAATAGACCGAAACACATATGAGTTAGTTGGTCCCGTTGCTCCTGAATGTGACAAGATTTTTCTTTACGGTTCCCAAATAAATGATTTTAGGAATCTAGATTACGACAAAATTTTCACTTATGGTATAGCCGCCTTGAAAGGTTTAATTGAAAAAGTGGAAACTCTTGAAAAAGAAAATAAGGAATTGAAGGAAAAGTTTAATGAAATTTTGTCCGTTGAAAAGCTGGAAGTTAAAAAGTAGAGAAGACTTATCATTTCTTTGTTTAATCTGTCTCACACTCTCAATGATAATTAAAAAGTTGATATATAAATATTCTGCTTAAGTATTAATCTTTTTTGAAAATCTCTTCTAATACACGAGATCGAATTTTTAATTGATTATTTTAAAAATTTTTTAATGTTAAGTTGTTTAAACAAGATTTAGATGTACATAATATCATTGATGAGAGTATAAATTCCTATTTTTTTATTTAATCTTTTTTAGGTAATCAAACTTAATCTTTTATATACAGTAAAGTTTATTCGTCGAAAAGTTAATAAATAAAAAATTCATTAATTTAATAAAAAATAGTCGAATAAATTAGCGTACAAAAATTTATTTTTATAAAAGAAAAAAGCCCTTTCCTCAGGAAAGGGCTGAAATTAACCGGTAAGAATTTAAAAGTTATTTCTGTTCGCCGGTTTTGGGGGCGGAGACGTTGCCTTTGACTTTGATCACGTGGGTGTTGCTGCCTTCCGGTTCATTGGTGGTGACCGTCACGGTTTTTGCGATAGGACCCACGCGTTCGGTGTCGTAATTGATGCGGATGACACCTTCGCCACCGGGCGGAATGGGTTGCTTAGGCGGATCGGGCACTGTGCAGCCGCAGGAACCCACCGCATTCTGAATGATGAGGGGTTCCGTGCCTTCGTTTTTAAATTTCCAGACTCTTTCGCGCGGGGCGCCTTTTTCAATTTCCCCATAATCCACAAAGTCTTCTTTGTAGGTGAGCTTGGGGCCGCTAACTTTTTGAGCCTGTAACAAAGAGCCAGCCATGAAAGAGGCGGCGGAGAAGAGGAATACGAATGCGTACTTCATATTTGCAAATTGCTACGACAAAACTATTCAACTATCGTACCAAAAAATCAAAATAACAGGAATTTAACCTCCCCAAGCGGCTTGGATTCTTCACAGCGCCCCCCGCAGCTGAGTCGAAAAGTCTGGTCCTGCGGCCTCGCTGCCTATAAATTTAGGGATGTTCGCCGCCGTTCATCATTTTCAAATAGGTTGGGGCGGACTTAAAAAATCAGAATTTTGTGCTGCTTGAGGGCCTCTATTGAATTTGGGAAAAATTTATTCGATATTAAGTGGAGGCTATCTGCCCTGGTCGTGGGATTTTGGCTTGCAGCGCCATTTTGTCATGGGATTAGCCGGGCCCAGGGGTCAGATACGGCGCAATCCCGAAAGATCGAATTTTTAAATGCGGACGAGGCCTACTTTGATGAGAACGCCAGCCCGCGTGTGCTTCGCATCCGCGGCCGTGTGGTGCTGCGGCATCAGGATGTGATGGTGTTTTGCGATAGCGCCTGGCGTTACATGGATGTAAATGCCTTCACGGGCTTTGGTCGGGTGCATTTGCAGCAGGGCGACAGCCTGGATGCTTATGGCGATACGCTGAGGTATGATGGGGATGGGCGACTGGCCTATTTGGCAGGGCGGGTGCGCGTACAGGACCGGGGCACCCGGCTTCAGGCGCCCCGCCTCACTTACAACTTAAATACCCGGACGGCCTGGTATGCTGACAGCGCCATCACCCAGTCCGGACGCAGCCGGATCTCAAGCCGCCAAGGCTATTACGAAGCTCGGCGACGACGTATGTCCTTCAAAGGCAATGTACGGATTCATAATCCTGAGTACACTATCCTTTCCGACACCGTGCATTATGATCTGGATCGCGAAATTTCCTATTTCCATGGCCCTACCACCATTTTGGGTGATTCATTGGAGATCCGCTGCACGTACGGCTGGCACGACAGCCGAAATGAGATCAACAGTTTTTCAGGCGGGGCCGTTGTCATTCACAAGACCCGCGAACTGCGGGGGGATTCGCTTTTCTATGACCGGCAAAAGGGATACGGGCGTGCACGGGGCAGCGTGATGCTGCGGGACACTGCCGAAAAGGCGGTGGTGTATGGCCGCATGGCCGAGTCTTTTGAAGACAGAGGCTATTCTTACGTGACCGACAGCTTGACCCTTGTGATGGCTGCGGAAGACGACTCCCTCTTTTTGAGCAGCGATACACTGCATGTGTGGGATGATCCGGTGTGCGACAAAATTCTTGTGGCTGCGCACGGCGTGCGTTTTTTCCTGCGCGACCTGCAGGGCGTTTGCGATTCTTTAGTATATATCACGGCGGACAGTCTGATGCAACTCTATCGGAAGCCGGTGCTTTGGAACGAACAAAACCAATTATCGGCGCAGTTCATCAGCGTCGTTTTGCAAAGAGGCCGTATTTCCCGCTTTGATTTGTATGAACAAAGTTTTATTGTGTCGCAGGAAGATTCAAGTCGGTTTAATCAGCTGTCTTCCATTTTGATGACCGGACATTTCAGGGATAATGCCTTAGACAAGGTGGAAGCCCGCGGGGTGGCTGTCTCGGTCTATTATCCGCGTGAAGATTCCGGGGATTTTGCCGGCGCCAATAAAGCCAGGGGATCCGACATCGTGATTTGGCTCCGGGATAAAAAAGTGCAACGTATTCGGTTCACTGACAATCCGTCGGGCACTTTGTATCCTGTGGATAAAATACCCCCCGAGGAGGCCAGACTGCAAGGATTCAGATGGCTTCCGGAGCTGCGTCCTAAGAACAGATCGGATATTTACAAATCCAGATGAGAAGCCTGTTTACCGCCAGGAGACTCTTGAAAAAGAAGCCTCAATTTCAGGAAAAGCCCTGAGGTACATCGGGGCTTAAGCCGACTGAGCCGCGGCCCTCTTTTCCTTGATACGGGCGGCTTTGCCTTTGGCTTCGCGGAGATAATACAAGCGGGCCCGACGCACCTTGCCCCGCTTAAGCACTTCCACCCCGCTGATGAAGGGAGAGTTGAGCGGAAAAATTCTTTCAACGGCCACCCCATTGGAAATTTTACGCACCGTGAAAGTGCCCGTGGCGCCATGGCCCCGGCGCTGAATGACCACGCCCTGAAAATCTTGAATACGCTCCTTTTCGCCCTCTACGATGCGGTACGAAACCACCACCGTATCACCCGCTTTAAATTCAGGAAACTGATTCTTTTGAATCAGTTCATTCTCCACGATTTTAACCAGATTTTCCATAAAAAATTTTGGACTGCAAAGATAATATTTTTCAATAAAAAAACCGACCCTAAGGCCGGTTTTGAATATTATTACAAGAAATTAGGGCGATCAATGATGCTTGGCGGCTTCCTTGAGCTCATGTTCCCGGAGAGGCACATTTTGGGGTATAAAGTCTTCTTTCTCGCCTTCAATGGAATAATCGTAGGGCCAGCGATGTACTTCGGGAATTTCCCCAGGCCAGTTGCCATGAATATGTTCCACAGGAGCCGTCCATTCCAGAGTGGTACCGCGCCAGGGATTTTGGGGGGCCTTTGGACCCCAGAAAATACTGTAAATAAAATTGTACAAGAATATGAGCTGAGCCAACCCTCCGATGATAGCGGCCACGGTGATGATGACATTCAGGTCCTGCAGGTTATCAAACATCGGGAAGGCCGTGTTGGAATAGTAACGGCGCGGAACCCCGGCCAATCCTAAATAGTGCATAGGCCAGAATACAGCGTACGCGCACACCATCGTAATCCAGAAATGCACATAGCCCAGTTGGTTGTTCATCATTCTTCCATACAACTTTGGGAACCAGTGATACACACCTGCGATAATGCCAAAGAGCGTAGCAATCCCCATCACCAGATGGAAATGTGCCGTCACAAAATACGTGTGGTGCACGGTGATGTCCAGTGCGGAGTCACCCAAAATAATGCCCGTAAGACCGCCTGAAATGAAAAGTGATACAATACCAATTGCAAATAGCATGCCCGGACTCAACACAATATTTCCTTTCCACAGCGTGGTGATATAATTAAATGCTTTGATGGCGGACGGAATGGCGATGAGAAGAGTGGTGAAGGTGAACACTGAACCTAAAAAGGGATCCATCCCTGTAACAAACATGTGGTGTCCCCATACAATGAAGGAGAGGCCTGCAATAGCAAACATGGAGGCCACCATGGCCCTGTATCCGAAAATGGGTTTACGGGACATGGTGGAGATAATTTCGGAAGCGATTCCCAAAGCGGGAAGGAGCACAATGTACACTTCCGGATGGCCAAGGAACCAGAATAGGTGCTGGAAGAGCACCGGACTGCCCCCCGTGTGCTCCAGAGCCATGCCATTGATGTAAATATCCGAAAGGAAAAAGGCCGTGCCAAAGCTTCGGTCGAAAATAAGCAGGAGCGCGGCGGCAAAGAGGACTGGGAAGGATAGAATACCCAGGATGGCCGCCGTCATGAAGCACCAGATCGTCAGCGGCATACGGGTCATTTTCATGCCTTTGGTGCGGCAGTTGATAACGGTGGCGACATAATTTAGGCCACCGAGCAAACTGGAAATGATGAACAGGGCCATGGAAACAAGCCAGAGCGTCATGCCGAGGCCCGACCCCGGGATGGCTTCCGGCAGGGCACTGAGGGGCGGATAAATGGTCCAGCCGGCAGCTGCGGGACCGGATTCTACAAAAAGGGAAATGAACATGACCACCGAGGAGGCGAAGAAAAACCAATAGGAGAGCATGTTCATGAAGGGGTTCACCATGTCGCGGACGCCCAGTTGCAAGGGAATCAGCAAATTGGCATAGGTGCCGGTGAGCCCCGCCGTGAGCACGAAAAATACCATGATGGTGCCGTGCATCGTCACGAGGGATAAATAAGCGTTAGGATCCAACACGCCGTCGGGTCCCCATTTGCCCATGAGCATTTCTGTAATTACAAAACCCTGTCCGGGCCAGGCCAGCTGAAGACGGAAGATAATGGACATTATCAGCGCCACGAAAGCCCAGAAGATGGAGGTCACAAGAAATTGCTTGGCAATCATCTTGTGGTCCTGGCTAAAAATATACTTCGTGATGAAGGGCTCACGATGGTGGTGGGCACTGGCGGCGTGGGCAGAGTGCTCTAAAACGTCCGTGGGTGTTGTGATGGTGGTGGCCATGGGAGTTTATTCTAATGTTTTAACACAAAATTTTTCAAAATGTTGAGTTGAAAATATCATAGGGTTGCCATCTGCGCAGAAGTTTTGGCTGTATCGGCCGGAACGCTGTTGGCAGGCGCCCGGGAGGCTGAAAAAGTTTTTTGTTGGCTGAGCCAGAGGTTAAATTGTTCTTCGGTTTCCACAATCACTTTCATCTGCATGTTGAAGTGGGCGCTGCCGCAGATGTTGTTGCAATACAATAGGAAATCAAAATCTTCTTTGGCCAGCTTTTCACGCATTTCCTGCGTGGTGATGGTGGGCGTGAAGGTGAACGTGGTAATAGAACCCGGGGAGCAATACATGTGCACGCGGAAATGCGGTAAATAGGCGCTGTGGATGACATCCTGGGAACGCATCTTAAGCTCCACCGGGCGGCCTACGGGAATATGGAATTCGCCGACAGCGGGAAGAATAACAATATCATCCTGGCCATCTGCAAATGGCTTTTGGGCAGATTGTTTTTTAAGGTCGCTAAGCACCTTCATTTGGTGTGTCAGCAGTTCCCTTTCTCTTTTGAGTTCTTTGAACTTTGCGGGATCCGGGAAATTGTCCAAAGCATGGAGCACGGCCTTATATTTTTCGCCGATTTTCGCAATCTGCTCGTCAATGGTTTCCGGCGTGATGATACCTAGTTGGTTGTTATCCGAAATCATACAATAATTCGCTTCTCCCAGTTTTTTGTCGGATCCGGCATAGCGGGCTGTCCAGGAGAATTGTTGGGCATAGAGCTCCACCGTGAGTTTGTCGCCTTCGGTTTCGCTGAAGAAAACTTTAATCCAGATTTTAAGACCGTAGAAAATCAGGGTACAAAAAATGATGGCGGGCACGATGGTCCATACCATTTCGAGGCGTGTGTTGTGGGCAAAGTGATAGGCCCGGCCCTCCGGACGCATGCGGTAACGAAAAGCAAAATACCAGAGAAAGGGCTGCACCAGAAGGTAAGCAACCGAAATGATGGTGAACGACACATCCGAGAGGACGTCTATGTCTTTACCATGCAGCGAGGCAGCTTCAGGCAGCAGCAAACCGCCGCGCACATACTTGATGTAGAAATAGAAATACAAAAACCAGCCGAAGAACACCATCATAAGGCACAGGAAGGCATTGATGCCGTTTTCTTTCAAAGTCACTTCCCATGGTTTGCGTCCCCGAATGGTGTCTATTAGGTTGGACACAGCGATGATGCGGGAGATGGTGAGAAGACTGAGAACCGTGATGAGAATGAATAAAATGTTGTTGATCATGGTTTTCTGCGCTTAATTTGGAAAATGAATCAAGTGGTATGGTGGAGACTTTCATCTAGGAATGTGGCTTTGGCGGGCACCAGCGCCACTTCTTCAAGGCCTTTAAATACGGAAAACACAAACAATCCGGCGAATAGAGCGAAGCACGAAATTTCCGGAAGGCCCAAACCAAAATTTGTTCCGTTGGTTCCCGGCATCACGATTTGGTACAAATCTATGTAATGTCCAAGGATGACGAGTGTAGCAATAGTTACAGAAATTTGGGCGTTGCGTTTTGAGTCCCGGGTCATCAGCACCAGAAGTGGCAGCACAAAGTTAAGACCTACCATCACGAGAAGCAGAGGCCGATATTCCGTGTCGTACCTTTCCATGAAATAAATGATTTCTTCCGGGATGTTGGCATAGAAATACAGCATAAACTGGGAGAAGTACAAATAAGTCCAAAAGATGGAAAACGCAAACAGAAATTTGGCCAAGTCGTGAATATGACTTTGGTTCACCTGTGGAAAATAGCCCAAGCTTTTTAAATAGAGAAGGATAATGAGCATCACCGCAATGCCGGAGACCCAGTAGCCGGCAAAAATGTACCATCCGAACAGGGTGCTGAACCAGTGCACATCAATAGACATGAGAAAATCCCAGGCAGAAGTGGAGGAGGTCACCGCAAACAACACCAAAAATGTGGCGGCGTATTTACGCATCTTATAATAATGGTCTAAAGTGCCAAGCAATTCATCTTGCAGCGACTGCTTCCGGAAAATCAGAGTGAACCCGTACCAAATGACTGCATACAAAACAAACCGAATGAGGAAGAAGGGTACATTGAGGTAAGCGGATTTGTGCTGAATTAGTTCATCGGTGGCGGCTATCTCCTTATCCATCCAAATCCAGGTTTTGTGCAGCCCCAAAACTCCGGTGATCACCACCACAGCCAGGGCCACCAGACCAAAAGGCATGAATTTGCCCAAGGCTTCAGGTATGCGCCGCAGCACGGTGTACCAACCCGATTCCCCCACAATGTTGACCGCCAGGAAAAAAGTGCCGGCCAGGGAAATGCCGGTGAAAAAGAAAGCGGAGATCAGAAGATTTGACCACACGCGTTGGCTGTTGTCCCTATACAAGAGAAACGACGCTACGAGACCTGCCAAACCTAAGCCCATTAAAATAAAGCTGAGGGTTTTGAGTCGAGCTGGGAAACTAAAATTGTTGCTGGTAGGAGATTCCATGATTTTAGGTCTATTCTCTGGGATTATTGTGCCGGTTGTTTTTGAAGAGTTTGTACGTAGTGAACCAGCTTCCAGCGCTGGGTTTTTGTGAGTTGATAGCGGTGGGCGCCCATCATGCCTTTGCCGTAGGTAATGGAATGAAAAATCTGACCTTCCGGGAGATCTTTGAGTTGTGGGGAGTTATAAGCCGGAGGAATAAGGGCGGGATTTTTGGTGCCTACCGGACCATCGCCCAAACCTTTTTGCCCATGGCAATGGGAGCAAAAATTCAGAAAGAGGGCTTCTCCTTCTTTAACCACCGCTTCGGAATAGGGCAGGGGGTTTTTTACATTCGCTGCCGCCGCATAGCCTTCCGGGGTGTTCGGTAAGGTGTAGGGCATTATGTCCAGGATTTTGGAGGGGTCTTCCTGATACGGCATGGTTCCTTCCACGGGCGGTTGTGCGGTGGTTCCATCTGCAAAATTGGGATTGGGCTGGTAGGCGTCATACCCCACCGACCTGTACATGTCGGGCATGTACTCATAACCTGGACTTTGTGGGTTTTTCTGGCAGGCGGTGAAGAAAAGGACCAGAAAAAACAGACTGGTGAAGGTATTTTTTTTCAGATGGGATGGTTTCATGCGCGGTTAATTTCTGTGGCACCGGTTTTTTGAAGTAGTTCCTCAATTTCTTTTTCGCTGAGGGATTGGTCAGCCAGTTCAATTTCCATTACAAAACGATCGTCCGTGGACCTCTTATCCGGATTACGGGGGGGGAAACCCGGAAAAAGCTTGGTGACAAAGTAAAACGTGGCAATCATACCATGGGCAGCCAGCAATACAGTGCTTTCAAACAACACTGGGACGAATGCCGGGAAGTTTTCAGCAAAGCTGAAAGAGGGCTTTCCCCCGATATTCATGGGCCAGTCATGGATATTCATGTACCAAATCATCAGAGCCGCCAAGGAGCATCCGGTGGCACCAAAAACAAAGGCTGAAACCGAAATGTTGGTGGGCTTGTAACCCATGGCTTCGTCCAGGCCATGAACCGGGAAAGGGCAGTACACTTCCCGGATGCGCACACCATCACGGCGGAGGGCACGCACGGCAGCCACTGTTTCGTCCGGGTCGGTGTACACGCCGTACAATGTTTTGCTGGGGGTCTCCATGTTAGTTGGGTTCAATGCAGATTAATGGATGGAATGTTCTACGGCTTTTTCCGCTTGTTGCTTCTTCTGGGCTTCTCCTGAAATTTTGAGGATAGATTTGAGTTCCGCAATGGCAATCACTGGGAATGTGCGGGAGAACAACAAAAACAGCGTGAAGAAAATACCCAGGGTTCCGATGAAAATGCCAATATCCACGTATGTAGGATAAAACATGGTCCAGGCTGAGGGCAGAAAATCTCTGTGAAGACTTGTGACGATGATCACGAATCGTTCAAACCACATGCCCACGTTTACCACCAACGACATAAAGAAGGTGAACACCAGATTGGTTCTCAGTTTTTTAATCCAGAAAAGCTGGGGAGAAATCACATTGCACGACATCATGATCCAGTAACTCCAGGCCAGGGGCCCTGTGGCGCGGTTGATGAAGGCATATTGTTCGTACATCACCCCGCTGTACCAGGAAATGAATAATTCCGTGATGTAAGCCACGCCCACGATAGAGCCTGTCACGATGATGATTTTGTTCATATTTTCCACATGATAGATGGTGATGTAATCTTCTAAATGCAACACTTTGCGCATCACCAAAAGCAACGTGAGCACCATGGCAAATCCTGAAAAGATGGCGCCGGCCACGAAATAAGGTGGAAAGATGGTGGTGTGCCAGCCGGGTATGACGGAGGTGGCAAAGTCAAAGGATACCACCGAGTGCACGGAAAGCACCAGGGGTGTGGAAAGCCCCGCCAGCACGAGGGACACCTCTTCAAAACGTTGCCAGTCTTTCACACCCCCTTTCCAACCCATGGAGGTGATGCGGTAAATGATTTTCATAAAGGGAATAGTCTGCCGGTCGCGTACGGTGGCGAAATCCGGAATAAGACCAGTGTACCAGAATCCGAGGGATACGGAAAAGTAGGTGGAAATGGCAAACACGTCCCAGAGAAGGGGAGAGTTGAAATTTACCCACAACGGACCGAAAGTGTTGGGCAGCGGGAGCGTCCAATAAGCCACCCAAATGCGCCCCATGTGCATGAGGGGAAACATCCCGGCGCAGATCACGGCGAAGATGGTCATAGCCTCGGCCGAGCGGTTGATGGACATCCTCCAGCGCTGGCGGAACAGCAGCAGGATGGCCGAAATCAGCGTGCCGGCGTGACCAATACCCACCCACCAGACGAAGTTGGTGATATCCCAGGCCCAGTTAACCGTGCGGTTCAGGCCCCAGACGCCCACCCCCGTGCCGATGAGGTAAGCAATCAGGCCCACCCCCACAGCATGCTGATGAAAGCCAGGGCAAAAGCCACGTAATACAGCTTGCCGGCACGGCCTTCAATGGGTCGGCAGATATCTTCGGTGATTTGGTGGTACGATTTATCACCAAGGATCAGCGGTTTTCGGAATTGGGATTCTCCGTGCATGGTTGGTTGGATTCAGGAGTTATTAATGATGGTTAGATGATTCGTGTTCGGAGGAATGGGCGGCGTTGTGAGCGTCGTGATGGGCTTCAGCTGGTGCATGTGCCGCGTGGGCTTCTTCATGTTCGTGGTGGTATCGTTCATCCACGTTGCGCACCAACACCTGGTACACTACATTGGGTTCTGTGCCGATTTCTTCTAATAACTGATAGGTGCGGGCTTCTTTTCTGCGGATGGCCACCACAGATTGAGGATCGTTGTAGTCTCCAAAGGTAATGGCGCCTTGGGCGCAGGCTGCCATACAGGCTGTTTTGACTTCCCCGTCGCGTACGGGCCTTTTTTCTTTTTTGGCCTCCAGCTTGGCATATTGAATGCGCTGTTGGCAGAAAGAACATTTTTCCATAACACCGCGACCGCGCACAGTGACATCCGGATTCAAGACCATCTTGCCCAAGTCGTCGTTCATGTAAAAATCGAACTTTTCGTTGTCGTGGTATTTAAACCAATTGAAGCGACGCACTTTGTAAGGACAGTTGTTGGCACAGTAGCGGGTGCCGATGCAGCGGTTGTAGGTCATCTGGTTGATGCCTTCGTTGCTGTGGGTGGTGGCCAGCACAGGGCACACATTTTCACACGGCGCCTGAGAGCAATGCTGACACATCACAGGTTGGAAGACCACCTGGGGGTTTTCCGAAGGCACTTCCATTTTAGCAAATTTTTCAATGGCCCCCAGGTTTTCTGCTTTGGCCCGCTGCATGGTCATGTCGCTGCTGTAGTAGCGGTCAATCCGGAGCCAGTGCATTTCACGCACCCGGCGGATTTCATCTTTCCCTACCACAGGCACATTGTTCTCGGCGTGGCAGGCTATCACACAAGCGCCGCAGCCATTGCAGGCATTCAAATCAATCACAAGCCCCCAGTTGTGTCCTGGGCGGTCAAACTTTTTATAAAAGTCAGCTTCCTCGGCAGTTAAGTGACCATGCACTTCCTTTCCTTTCAGTTTTTTAAGCTTGGTGTGGAAGGTGTGATGATGGTTGCCGGAGGCGGGATTTTCGCGGTATTGCGCCAGAGATGTTTCTTTCACGATATCCCGACCCATCATGGTATGATGGGTCTGCGTGGCGGCCAAAGGATAAGTTTCGCCGGTTTTGGTGAGGGTGGCGCCGGTGGCAAAGCCGGACCAAAGTCCCTGAATTTTGGTATTGAGCCCGAAAACATTTACGCCAATGACCTCATCGCCTTTACCGAACTTTCGCCCGTAGCCTAAAGCTACACCCAGAGTGCCTTTTTTCTGGCCGGGGGAAGCCACGACAGGAAGAGTCACTTTTTTGCCATTGACTTCGAGGACAGCCAGGTCGGCCGGATCTTCCTGACCAATATAAGTGGAGAAGCCAAGTTCCTTCATCTCTTCCGGGGACATGGTGATGTAATTGTCCCACGTGATTCGGCTAATCGGATCTGGAAATTCCTGGAGCCACGGATTGGCGGCCTGATTGCCCACTCCGATGCCCACTTTTTGATACAGGACTACCTCATAACCCGCGGAAGGCGCGTAATTTTTGGAAATGTTTTCAGCGGCTGTAGAGGCCAGAGCTGTATTGAGCGCAGCCGGTAAGGTGGCCACTGCCGGTGGGTTTTTGGGATTCGGATTCTTAGATACAGTAGGGGCTGGCTCCAGATCCGTTCCGATGGAAATACCATGATCTTCCACAGCCGGTATTGGCGCACGGTTATTTTTTGTGGATGAATGGCTGGCCTGAACAAGGCTTGAAGCCGCAGAGGTCATGAAAATACCATCGTGCACCGTCATATTCCAGAACTCTTCAAATGCGGAAAATTTATTCTGCTTATTGAAGAGATTATTTTTCCAATATTGCTTGATGAACTCCCTGTATGTGGTGCTGTTTTTATCTCCTCGTACGGCTTGTCCGGCCCAGACCAGGAAACTTTCGGGGGCCGGGCGGGTATCAAAGAGCGGATGTATGGTGGGTTGGCTCAAAGAATAGAAGCCTTCCCAGGGATTGAAATCGTTCCAGGATTCCAGATAGTGGTGGTCGGGCAGGATGTATTGGCAAAGGCTGCTGCTCTCATCAGGCCTGTCGGCGAAGGAAATGGTCAATTTCAATTGGTTCAGGGCGGCAGCCCAGGCTTCGCCCTCCGGATGGTTATAGACCGGGTTAGCGTTCATTAAAATCAAAGCACCCACTTTTCCGGCCTGTATGTCCTTGAGCAAGGTTTGGGTCTCTTCCTCGCTGCCCTGCTTGAGATACAGAGGGGTATCGAGGTCAATGGTTTGTCCATAAGCCCCCAGAAACTTATTGATTTCATTGACCAGCGCCTGGACGTCCGGATCGTTCAATCCGCACACCACCAGGGCCTGTCCCTTGTGCTCGAGCAGATGGCGGGCACAGCGGTCTATGGCATCCGTGTAAGGCACCGACGCTGCGGGAAGGCGTTGGCCCGTCAATGCGTTGTACAAATGCACAACACAGGCCGCAATTTCAGAGGCTTTAACGGAGGTACGATAATCCGCCTTGGCCCCGGTGAGAGTCATCAAAGGTTCAAAACAAAACAGCCGGGACATCGGCCCGTCGGGATGGCGTGTCTGGGTGAATTGGGTGCTGTAAGCGGCGTTATCGAGCCAGGTGCCAATAAAATCCGCACCAAAAGAAGCGATGGATAAAGCTTTGTCAAATCTGTAATAGGGGATCACAGCGCGGCCGTGCGTGACCTGGTGGGCCTTCCGAAGAGCAGAATAAGAAACCGGATCGAACATCACATGGCGCACGCCCGCAAATTTTTCAGAGAAAAGACGGATGGCCTCCCGTGTGGAGGGGCTGATGACCGTGCCGGAAAGTATGGCTATCGTTTGCCCGGCCGTGGAAATGTCGGTCAATGATTGAACAATGGCAGCGTCCGCATCCTGCCAGGCTATCTTTTCACCTTTAAAAGTGGCATTTTTTTGCCTTTTGTTGTCGTAAAGCCCCAAAACAGATGCCGCGATACGGGCTGTGAGCCCGCGATAGCCATGGCATAAGGGATTCACTCTGTCAATCAAAATTGGACGCCCTTCACGTGTTTTAACCAAAATGCCGGCGTAGTCGTTGTCGTCGAAGAAGGTGGTATTGAAGTATAGGGGAATGCCCGGCGTCACATTTTCAGGTTTGATGACGTAGGGCAGGGCTTTTTGAATGGGCGCTTCACAGGCCGCCACCGTTGCGGCTGAAATTCCAAATCCTAGAAATTTGAGAAAATCCCTCCGGCCTGTAGTAATTTCTGATCCTTTTTCCAGAAGTTCATCGGCGGAAGGCGCCTGGGCGAATTCATTGTCGCGAAGTTTTTTAAATTCTTCGGTCTGATGCAATTCTTCCAGACCTTTCCAATATATTTTTTGCTTATGCATAGGTTGTTTTCCCGATTGGAATTAATAGTGACATTTTCCACATTCTAAGCCGCCCACGCGCGAAATGGTAAACTTATCCCCTTCGCGGTAACGCGCTTTCAAATAATCATGCAAACGGGTGTAGTACCCATTGCCCTCCCATTTGACGGGGGTTTCCCGATGGCAATTGATACACCAGCCCATGGTGAGGGGCGAATACTGGTACACCTCTTCCATTTCCTGAACCGGGCCGTGGCAGGTTTGGCATTCAATCTGACCCACATTGTAGTGCTGGGCATGGTTGAAGTAGGCATGGTCCGGTAGCTTGTGGACTTGCACCCAGTTCACAGGCTTTTGGAAGAAGGGTTCCACCGCTCTGTATTCATTGCCAGTGCCTTCCAGCCAGGTGCTGAATATTTTGGATACATCTTCATAAGACATGGAAGTGTAATTATCTATATACCGGTCTGTGTTGGGATCAAATCCAATGGAGGCATAAATTTTTGCAATTTCAGTTTTGCCATATTTAGGACCTTCTTTCACGGCCATGTGACAGTTCATACAAGTGGAAGGACTGGGAATGGTGGCATGTTTGCTTTGTGTGGCGCCCGTGTGGCAATATACGCAGGCGATTTTGAGTTCACCGGCATGCTTAGCATGGGAAAATTTAATGGGTTGATGCGGCTGGTAGCCCTGAAACACGCCTATTCCATACAGGCCGTCCCATGCCAGTTTTAAGAGATATAAGACCACCAACACGATGATGAGCCCGGCCCATCGCCGGTTCCCTGGCGTACCGGCCCATTTCCAAATACTTTTCAGAGCATTTTCAAAGCGTTCGGAGAAAGAAATTTCTTCGGTTTTAACCTCAGCCCCACGAACCTGTAAGATGGCAATCAGGGAGCGGGAAACACGCGTCAGATAAAGAATAAGAACAATGAGCACGAGGATGATGACGACCAAAAAGACGGTGGTGCCTGCCCCCGTTTTGGATTCCGCTTTGGGGCCTGCTTCTCCCGATGGCGCAGCCGTTCCGCCCCCATCGGCCACCACTTGTTTGCCGGCTTCCTCAATGTAATCCAAAATGGCCAGCACGTCTTCTTTTGCCAAATTGGTGAAGGCCGGCATGGCGGCTTTGTTGTACTTTTCATAAAGGTCCACGGCGTATTTGTCGCCCGTTTTGAGATATTCGGCCGAATTCTGAATCCAGGCGATCAAATTGGCTTCCGAACTCCAGCGCTGGCGCACACCTGCCAGCCCGGGGCCTACCAATTTCTTGTCAGAGGTATAATGGCAGCGTGCGCAGTTGGTTTCAAACAGTTTTTTACCGTCGGCCGCCTGAAGAGAGGGCAGGCCGATGGCCCATAACAGGCAAAAAGTCAACACACACCATCTCGAAAGAGAGAGGGCCCGGGGACAACCTGAATTCATAAATATTTGGGAATAAGTTATTTGCTTTGATTTTGCCATCCAATTTGCCGGCAAAAATAGGGTGTTCGGCAATATTTCAAATACCCAACTCACCAATTTTAGGTAACAATTCATGAACAATGCTCAGTTCAAGGGGTCGAGTTATCGCTGGTAATAACCCTAAAAGAACCAAAGAGTTCATGTAAAAGCCATCGAAATTATCACTTTTGCCCTGTGTTTTCAGAATGGCTGTTGCCGGCTTCTTTGGTTTTGACCATGCTGGCCATGGGTTGCACCCTCACGCGTTGGGATTTTGTGTATCTGGTGCGATTTCCTAAAGCTGTCTTCACAGGGCTTTCCGTACAGCTTTTGGCTTTGCCTTTGGTGGCCATTGTCATAGCATATCTCGCACCGCTCCAGCTATCCTGGAAAATGGGTATTGTGCTCACAGCGGCCTGCCCTGGAGGGGCTTCCGCCGGTTTGGTGTCGTTCCTTCTGGGGGGTAATCTGGCTTTGAATATTGTGATCACTTCGGTCAACAGTTTCATTACGTTATTCACCATACCCTTGGTGATGAAGCTGGCCGCAGCCCTTTTCCGAACGGGCATTTCTCAAGAAATTCGGCTTCCTGTTGGGGAGACCATCTTGTTCGTATTTTTAACTACGGTGCTGCCGGCCCTGGTAGGGATGCTATTAAGGCACAAATACGGACCCGTAGTAGCCCGCTGGGCCAAACGGCTGAAACCTTTGGTGGCTGCCCTGATGGCTCTGGCTTTGGTGGGAGTGCTTTTTTGGGAACCAGAGTCCGAAAAACTTTCGGCCGACATTATGCTTCTTCTGTTGCCTTACATGTTCCTGGTGAATTTGCTCGGGCTTAGCGCCGCATTATTTTTTACCCGCCTATTGAAGCTGGGGACCCGGAATGCCGTGTCCATCACCACCGAAATCGGGTTACAAAATACCGCCATGGCCATAGGGCTGGCGGCTTCCAATATGGTCTTCAACGACCACGCGATGGGCTATCCGGCCGCCGTGTACGCCACATTTTCTTTTTTCACCGCCCTTCTCCTGGCGATGCACCTTCGCAGGCGAACAATAAAAGCTTTTTTGAGGCGGAAACTGAAAATTTTCACAGTTAAAGATTAATCCCCAAAGCTTTTGGCTCCTTACCCCGAGATGCATGGAAAGGTCATTTCTACAGAAATAAACGTCAAAAAATTCGGTATTACGTTTCTTGAAGCAGACGCATCCAGGGCCTTATGGACGTAAACCTTTAGATTTGTTGCCATCATGAATCCTGTATTAAAGTTTCTCAAAGAAAATATCGGGCGCACGCTGGGAGCCTTTGCACCGCCTTTCTCCCGCTTCCTGGACGGGGTCATAGAAGAAGCTGAGGAAGGCCGGCTGGTGATGCGTTTCACTTGTCAGGAATCCATGCTCAATCCGGCCGGTTTAATGCATGGCGGGGTGCACGCGGCAATCATTGACGAAATGACAGGCTTGCTGGTGGCCTCACTGGATGTGCCCCATTTGTACGTCAGCAACAGCCTTTATGTGGATTTTTTGGGGAAGGTAAGGGCCGGAGAAACCGTCCGCGCCGAAGCCCGCCTTGTAAAACAAGGGCGGACGGTCATCAACACCGAATGCGCCCTCTTCAATGCGGAAAATCGCCTGGTATCCAAAGGGATATGTAACTTAATCAATACCGGCCAGCCCCGCGTAATTGGTTAAAGAGCATGGGGGTTCTCAAAGAACTGGGGATATTTTTCGTGGCTCTGGCCGGCCTCATTGTAGCCGCCCGTATTTTCACGCGTTCCTCAGAAAATCTGGGGCGCCGTCTGCACTTGCCGCCGTTTGTCATCGGTATATTTATCGTGGGAATTGGGACTTCCCTGCCAGAACTCATCGCAGGCGTTGTGTCTGTGGGCCGCGGCTTCCCAGAAGTGATGCCGGGCAATGTGATCGGCGCCAATGTGTCCAACGTATTATTTATTACGGGTCTTTGTGTGGTGCTCCATCGGGAGACCCTCAACCTCCGCAGCAAATACATTTTTATCGACCTGCATTTCCTGATAGGCAGTTTCTTCTTTTTTGCTGTGATTGCCTGGGATGGAGTTATAGAATTTTCTGAATCTTTCATGGGAATAATCATTTATTTAATTTATGCTTTTTATCTTATTCGCGGTGAGGCGGAACTGGATCAGGCCCGGCCTGCCGGAAAAAAGCAACCCGGCTGGGGCTTCAGCTTATTGTTCCTATTAGGTGCCTCGACCGGAATTTATCTGAGTGCAGAATACACCATTCTGTCCTTAACCCGGATTTCTGAATTGGTGGCTGTGCCTCATGCCATTGTTTCTCTTACGCTCCTATCCTTAGGCACCACACTCCCTGAGCTGGCTGTGAATATGCGTCTCATGATGGAGAAAAAAGCCGAGATGGCCATAGGAAATGTTTTGGGCTCCAGTGTTTTCAATTCGTTGATGATTCCATCCTTGTCCACGCTTTTCGGCCAGGCCACCCTCCCGGCCGAGCTGCTCAACTTGCCCCTGCCTATTATGGCCGGTTCGGGCCTTTTGTTTTATTTGTTGACTCACGACAAAAAAATGTCTATTTGGGAGGGCCTATTATTTGTATGTCTGTATGGGGTTTTTATTATAAAGGTTCTTGGATTTTAATATATATTCCTCTGGATTATATTTAGTTGGATTTTTTTATCTTAGGCTGTATTGTAGGATTTAATAATATGTTTCAACTCCTGTATGTAGCGGTTTTTCCCATTTTTTGGGCTGCGGTTCATTTCCCATTTGTTTCTCCCAAAAGCTCGGAGAAGGATTATTTGGTAAGGATGTACGTACGGTTAGACTCCGTCATTACAGAAAAGTATTTGGATTCCTATTTGGCCGATAATTCCGCAGGGGCTTATGCCTGGGCCCTGAGCTATTTAGCCGACAGCTATCTCATCATGTTTAAAGTTTTGAAGGATGAAGTGTATCTTGAAAAATTTCAAAAAATTGCCGAAATCATTTTAGATAAGAACGACGCCCGAAGAAGGATGCCGGATTACGCGGGCAGAATCCGGTGGGGTTGGAGCGCCACCAAATATTCTAAAGACAAGAGCCGCATGGTGCACTTTGTACATACAGGAATGATCCTGTATCCAATTTTAAAATTTTGCACGATGAAAAGTGAGTGGGAAAAACTATCGGATGCGAAAAATTATAATAAACTGAAAGACGACATTTTGGAAACAGCAAAGAATTGTATTTCAGAGTTTGAAAATCAATGGGTTTTTAATAATTATACCGGGGAAGGATATTACATGTGGGAGGGCAACGAACCTCTTACAGCTAACTTGACCTATGAGCCACCGCTGAACGGACAGGCCGCCATGGGCAAATCGCTTGCTTTATTATACCGACTCACCGGCGAGAAATTCTATCTAAAAAAAGTTCAGGCGATACTTCAATACTACATCCATCATGTGACAGCTACCCGGGCGGGGGGCTTGCTTTGGGGCTATCGCGCGGACCTGACGAGATTTAAAACGCCGGAGGATATATCGCACGGTGCTATTGAAGTGGAATTTGCCTTGGAAGCCATTAGGCTCGGACTTTTGGAAAAGGAATTTGCCCGGAAACTGGCCATGACACTTCTTTCCTTAAAGAAAGACAATGGTTTTGCCCAATACCTGGATGGAAGCGAAAAATATGCCTCCGATGCAGACCGCGAAATGTACAGCCTTCAGGCGGGGCGATGGCTGGGTCTGTGCGCCTGGGATTGCCGGGTGTATGATGCGGTGTATTCGTATTACCTCAGTGTGCTTCCGTCAAAAAAATTTGTACACCCTTCAGGACTTTTAGGTGTTGCCTACTTGATAGATGGGTTTGATACCTGTCGAAAAAAATAATTTCTTTGAATCCTTTTCCAGCGTTCACAAAGCGCCGGCCCATTCTTCCGTCAGACCCAAAGAAAGCGTCATGCCGGCGCCTCCAAGGCCATTGATGATCCACACACCGGGCTCAGGTTCCGAAACGTATTCGGTGCGTCCATCGGTCATTTTGGCGTAGATGCCATGCCAGGTTTCCCGGATATCCCGCTTCGGGAAATCACAGAAAGCGTATAAATAATTCAATATTAATTGATTAATAAATTGTTTGTCGAAGGGATCAGGTCCCGGTCCATATTCATGGGAATCGCCCAGGGTTAATTCCCCGCTGCCCATCTGCGAGGCCATCACATGAATACCCCAGCGCACATAGTCAGGTACATGTTCCTGGTAATACTTTTTAAGTTCGGCCAAACCGTCGCAATCCGCGTAAGAAGCGTAATGCGTGAGTGTGAGCCCGGCGCAGAGGGCGGTTCCTAAGCGCCAGCCCGCGGGTTGTGGTTCGGTGCGCAGCATCTGAAGTTTGCATCGGGTGATAGAGGCTTTTCGAAATTCTTCCGGAAACAGGGTTTCAAAATCCTGCCCTGAACACACCACCACAAGATCGGCCTCCATGCGGTTTCCTCCGGTTTTCACATACCCGCTGCCCACTTCCGTGACGGCTTGCCCCAAGCGAAATTGGACTAGGACTTTTTCTTGAAGCCAGGTCATTAGGGCCGGCACAGCCTGTCGGGGGTCCACAATCACTTCGGTGGGGCTCCAAATGGCCCCCAGCAAGCCTTCGGCTTTTAAAGCCGGGGCCTTCTGCAAGGCTTTCTTTGGCGTGAGCAGTGCACAGGATCGAAAATTCCTGTTGCGTGCTACAAAGTCTTCCGCCACCCGGAGCTCCTCGGGCTGTCGCAGGACCAGTAGCGATCCTGTTTCCTCAAACCAGGCCCCGGCGGCGCTCAGCAATTCAATCCAGAGGCTTCGCGAAAGTAAAGCCCGTTCCAATAGGGGGCCCGTGGGCTGACCCACCGGCCAAACCATCCCAAAGTTGCGCACGGAAGCGCCGACAGGTTCCGGGCTGCGGTCAAAGACCGTCACTTCCCAGCCCCGGACCGCCAAGGACCGTGCAGTGGCTAAGCCCACAATACCGCTGCCTACAACAATGGCTTTATTTTTCATAAGAATTAGGATTGAGTTTTTTATTAAAATACATCTGACTGTACAACATGACCAGAATGGCTACCACAGCGCCACCCATGGAAAGCACGAGGAAAAAGCGTGTCCAGTGCACGCCAGCCGGTTGAAACATACGAAATAGGTAAACGCCCACCACTCCCAAATAGCCCAAGGCATCGGCCACATAGATTAAAAATCCGGCATTGGCCGGCCTGCGGGCTGCAGCAATAAGCCGCTCAAAAAGAAGACAATTAAAAGGCACATAACCCAAATAAAATCCGACTCCTGTGAGAGTGATCCACCCCAAGGCGGGCAATATCCCGGTCCAAAACAAAAACCCGGCGGCCAGCACCAGCGCTAACCCGGAAAGTACCACAATTTGATTGACCAACAAGGCTTTTACATTATCCCGGATAAGGAAGAGAAGACCCATGGAAGCCAGCACCACTAAAGAAACCGGAATTTCCGTGGCGGTAAAAACAGCGGGAACACTTCCAAAACCATTTTCCCGGAACAACTCTGCTGCAAAATTGTCCCGAAAATCCCGTCCGATGCTCAATATAACATAGCCTATCACCAAGGCTGTAATACCCGGTAAAAAAGCGGCCAGAAAATCGCGTCTTTCCACTTTGCTCATGGGCGTTCTGGGACTCCGCAGGGCCTGATCTTTGGCGTCCGGAGGCGGCATGCGGTTGAGCCAGTATGTGAAAAAAAGAAACGGCCCAATAAAAAGTGCACCCGTTAAAAAAGGCATCCAGTATTCCGAAATTTGCCATCGGATCATAAGCCAAGATCCTACACTTTTGACAAACCCCGAGGAAAAGATGAAACTGATGGAAAGCATGGCCCCCATAAGTTCCGTGGTGCGGCGGCCTTCTAAATAACTGAAGACCAAACCCCACACAAGCCCCAGGGGCACGCCGTTCAGCAGCATGAAGCTCAGGCCCCAGATTGGCGGTGCAAGCGCAAAGCCCAAAAGACTTAACCATGCCAGCAGAATCAGGAAAGTGAGAACCGGGGCGCGCCGGTGGGGCGGCATTTCTGAAATGAGTCGAATTCCCCAAAATTTGCTCATCGTGTAGCCTGCCAACTGGGCCAACACGAGCCACAATTTATAGTCGCCGTCAAACCCTGGTACCTTGTCAAAGGCGGCAGCGGTGAAGGGTTTGCGAAAGGCATACATACAGCTGTACACCAGAAAAGCCAACCCCCCGGCCATCAGTGTGAGGCTGCGCGTATGGCCCGGTCTCCATGTCCCCGACGGCCGGAATCCGGGAATTTTCATCCGGCCCGCCTTTCAAGAATGATTTGAGTTGCCTCTGTCAAAGAAGCGCAAAGGTGGGTGTGGGGCGCGGTTTTCAGAAGATTGGCATCCTGAGCGCCTGTGGTGATCCCGATCACCAGGCCACAGCCTGCTGCCGTACCCTCCTGCAAGTCGCTGACCGTGTCGCCCACTTTGGCTACGGCGCCGGAATCCTCGATGCGGCAGAGCCGCATGGCTTTGAATATCATATCCGGTGCGGGTCTTCCTTGCGCCACTTCGTCGCTGGTGATGGAACCATCTAAAATGCCGGAGGTTTTCCAGCCCAACCGTTCCAGTATTATTTCCGCAATGGCACGGCTGAATCCGGTATCCAGGAATATTTGGAGGCCGGCCCGGCGCAGTTGCTCGAAGCAGGCCTCGGCATCAGGTTTGGCTTTCACCCTTGGATCGGAGGCGTAGAAGGCACACATGAGGTTTTCAAAATCCCGATGCAGGATATGCACTAGTTTTTCGGTGTCGGGGCCAGGGCCGAAGCCGGCTTCTGTCAAAATCTGACGGATGGCTTCCGGTTTTGGAATACCCATTTTGGCGTTGGCTGCTGATGTGTCCAGAGGAATGCCATGCTGTGCAAAGGCTGTGCAAAGGGCTTGGGCCACAAAGTCCACGTCCTCCACTGTGGTACCGGCCATGTCCATGACACAGAGGCGTATCGAACTCATGGCGTCCAAAATACTGTTTTCCTTTTAGGAAATGGATAAGCCCTATATTATCTTATTTCGGACGGTTTGGCAGAATGGAATTTCAGCATGTACAGGTTGTGTAGAAGCATAAAATCCAGACCTGTGACCTCTTTGTCGGGGAAAAAACCATCATAAGATGAGAACGTTTTGGCCGGAGCCAGCCAGCGGTTGGTGGTGTTCCAGCCATAAGGGCCATAACTTCTGAAAGCTGTGGCGTCGGCTGAAGCCAGCATCGCTTCCAGAGATTTCTTTTCTGTGCAGCGGCAGCGGTAAGAAAACTCCGGTTCTAAAAATTCGTGGAGGAGGGGATAAATTTCCTTTTTCCAGAGCCGGCCGTTGGCGCAAAGGAAACGCCGAGTGGTGGCAGCCGTTCCGTAGGCGTTGCCCGTGACTCCTAAGATCATCACCATCACCCGATTAAAATACACGGGCACCAGAGCGGTCCGCAACCAAGGCCAGGCTAAATGAGAATACCACACAGGCTTTCGTGGGGAAGCACCGCCCAATTTTCGGATGGTTTTTGCAAAGCCTAAAGAAAACAACCGCGCATCCGGACCCCGGTACACTTTACGGCCAGTGACGGGATTGTAAATAATCCAACGATTTTCAGCTATGTACCTGATGATTCGAACCGCCATTTGTCGGGCCCATTCTTTCAGGTAGCGCCCTTGTACTTGCAGGCTGTCCTCCACAAAATGGTTTACAAGCCGAAGGCCCAGCAGCAAATGGATGGCCTGATCCTGGCTCATTTCATTATCGCGAAGGCCCTTTTCTCCGGGATGCAGGCTGCAGCCCAATTCGTAGTCCGAGAGGAGACGGCCCTTCCAGCCATGCTGCCGGGCTATTTCTTCGTTCACATCATCGCGTATAAAGAAGCCATTTACAGCGGGTTGGCCATGGGCTCCCCGGCTATTCATGAAGTAGGTTTCGGCCAATGAGTCTAGGCGTTGCACCGCTGCCAAAGCCTCAAATAACTCCTCAGCCGTGGCAGAAGCAGGCTTTCCCTGTGTCCGAAGCCAGGCATATTCTGTGGCCAGCACACCCAGATACCATCCGTGGTAGGTGGTGTTGTCACCATAATACCGGATGAGGGCATTTCTGTCTTTGACCAGGGCTGCTGCAGCATAGCCTTCGCCCTGTCCCGTGCCGGGAAAAATAAATTTCTCACGAAGGCGATGACGGGCTAACCAATAAACGTCCGAGTAAGATTGGGACCACGATGAAAAGAAGACTGCTAAAAAAACCGCGGAAAAAATGAAAAACCTTTTCAAGGTGCTTCAAATGTAACGTTTGATTTTGAGGAGGCCGAGTAAAGGCCATTCCTTCAGAGGTCATCCTGAAATAATTGGGCCAGCGTAGCCAGTGTG
>JANWWP010000010.1 GCA_025055575.1 Flavobacteriales bacterium
CCCTCGCTTGCCGATACAGTAGCCAGTTTTCCTCTCCCCTCCTTGTCGGCCAATCAATATTATGTAGCCGTAGCCTGTGGCCTCGTCGGCAATAGCGCAACCCCCTTGGACATTAAAGTGGCTCAAAGCGCCGCTGGGTCCAGCAGTTCTGGAAACTTTGCAATGCGTGTATTCCATGGTTGTACGGATGCGCCCTCGGTATCTGTCTGGGCTTCCCCGGATGGTGTGTCGCCCCTTATCCCCGATTTGGGGTATGGTATGTTTAGTCCTCTGGCTGAATATCCGGTGGATTACTATTATTTGGCACTCTCTCCCGCTTCAAACCCTAACCAATTAATCATTGGTTTTGATGCCGACGCCACCATGTTGGGAGGTCTTGGATGTATTATCATGGCCTCAGGCTTCATCACCCCCGGTGCCGCAGAAGAATTTAAATTACTGATTGTTTTGCCGGATGGCACTGTGGCAGAATTGCCAGAAAATCCCGGTTTCCGAATCCAGATTGCCCACAATAGCCCGGCGCCCGCACTGGCTTCCGCTGACATCTATCTGGAAGTGGCGCCTGGAATGACCATCCCTTTAGTTCAGGGATTGGGTTTTCGCACCGCCACGCCTACTTTGTTGCTTCCTTTGATTTCTGGAAATGTATTGGTTACTAGTGCAGGTGGCAATCCAGCGAGTCCTTTGTTTACGCTTCCTTTAAACCCTCAGCCTTTTAAAAATTATTTGGCCGTTGCGCACGGTGTCCCCAACCCGGGTAGCGGTAATTTTAGTCATGCTTTCGCGGTCAACGGCTCCCAAATCAGTTTTGGAATTCATACTGTTGATGATGCCAAAATAGTGGCCTCAGCTCCCAACAAGCTCAATGTGTATGCATTTCATCATGGTGCGGATGTTCCTACGGTGGACTTATATCGAAATGACAATGGCAATCTGAGCTTGCTCATTCCCGGATTTGGATATATGGCGGCTGTGCAAACCGAACTGGATGCGATTGGCACCCTCCGGATTGACGTGATGCCTGCCGGCACCACGAGCGCTGTAAAAGCCTACACGGCGCCGGTTTCTCTTTTTGGGGGCCAGTCTGTCACTTTACTGGCTTCCGGATTTCTGACGCCCGACGATGAAAATGTTCCCAACTGCCCTGCTTTTGGCTTGTATGCACTGCAAGTGGGAGGTGGCAACTTTATTCCCCTGCCTGAAGTGAACCTGGCAGGAATGGATAACTTCGCTTCTCCGGCATCTTTGACAATTTTCCCTAATCCGACAAGTGAATTGATCACAGTACAAAGAGAGTATACCGCTGCCGTGCCTTTCACTCTTGCCAACTCCGCCGGTCAGGTGGTGCTGCAGGGGCTGCTGGTGGGAAGCAATCCCGTCGTGGATGTTTCGTCTTTGGCTTCGGGTCTTTATATTTTCTCCACAGTTGGTCCTGACGGAGAACCCATGCGGCAGATGGTGATGAAGCAATAATCTGCAGTCGGAAACTTAAAGTAAATCAAAATTCAAAAGCGCAGACTCACTGCGCTTTTTTATTTAATCAAAAAGAAAAAGGGAGTTTTCATTTATTATGTATATGGACCGGAGGCAATCTGTCGCTGGAATTTTATAGGAAATTCCGATACCTCAGGGCTTTCCAAATCGGAGCGTCACCCCGCTCATAAGATGGAAAGTAGCCATGGGATAGATGTATACATCCGTGTTGCGCCGTCCGTTCAGGATATAACTATACGTGTAGCCGGAAGGGGCGTATCGTGCGTTTAAAATATTGTAAAGCCCCAAGTTCAGCATCAGGTTGAGGCCTGTTCTTATTTTCAAATCATAGCTCAGGATGGCATCCGTCACAAAAAAGCCATGGAGGCGGGATTCATCCGTACCGGAATTGTCCAGATACTGAGGCCCCACATATTTATTTTGCCACAAAAGGCTGAAGCCCTTCACAGGTTTAAAGTTCAGGCCCAGCCCGGCAATCCAGCCAGGGGAAAGCGCAATGGGCACATCCCGGCGCTCCACTTCGTCCTGGCCACCCTGATCCCAGTTGTCCACATATTCCACAAAACGGCGGATGCGATGGCGCGCAGCGTGGAGGTTTCCATTGAGATCCAGCCAGCGCAGGGGCTGCCATAGGGCTTCCAACTCTACACCGGCCCTGTAGGATCGCGGCACATTCTGGCGCGTATAGGCACCCACATCGTTGATGCGGCCGGTGAGGACAAGTTGGTCATAATAGTCCATATAAAAGCCGGTGAGCTGCACAAACAGCCCTTTCCAGCGCAGGGCGTAGCCGGTTTCGTAATCCACCAGGCGTTCAGGCTGAGGCGCCTGTTGAACTCCGGCCTCAAAGTCGTCCCGGTTAGGTTCTTTTCCGGCCACTGCCACCGACGCAAAAACCCGGTGCCCCGAGACGGGCCTCCAGGTCACTCCGGCTTTCGGATTCACGAAGTGAAAGAAACGGTCCACCGCGATCCCCGGATTGTTGCGAAAGCCGTCAATGGCGTAGCGCACCCCGCGGTATTGTACATCCCCATATAGCTCCCATGCCTCGGCCAGGCGCCAATTCACTTTTACATACGTGTTCCAGTCGGTCTTTCGGGCTGGATAGTGATACCAGAGGTAGTTGTCCGGGTAGTTGCCAAAGCGGCTCCACACCACGCGTCCTTCGTGCAGGCCGTCGTAGTGTGTGGCCATATTGCCCCATACCAAGTCCAGCCTGGGAGTTGAATATAGCAGATTTACCATGCCGCCGTAAAACCAGTTTTTCAGCCACAACTGGCGCACAAGGTCGGAGGCCGGCAGCGTATCGCCGCCGGGCAAACCATAGCGTTGCGGATTCTGCAGGGCCTTATACTGTTCATAGTACCCAGCCCCGCGCACGGCAAAGACTCCGGTATTCAGACTTAGGCGGCTGCTTAGGGCCTGGTTCACATATAGGCGGTACCAGGTCTGCTGGTAATTATCGGTTTCATTGGGGTAGGGTCCGTCGGCTTTTTCTGTTCCCGCCACGTTAGCCCTGCGGGCGCTGTCGGCCCAGGAGAGGGGAATGCCATACCAGGCCTGATACGTCTTTTCCCGCCCGCTGAATACGCTGGCTTTCACCGTGGTTTTTTTGCCGTAGAAAGCCAGTGCCCCAAACCACGAATTCAGGCGCGACCAAGCTCTGTCCACATACCCGTCGCTGCGGATGTCGGACAGGCGCACATCGGCGGTGAAGTGGTTGCCGAGGAGCCCTGTACCGGCTTTTAGCATGGTGCGTCGGCTGTTAAAGGAGCCGTACGATGCGCCCAATTCGGCATAGGGCTGCTCTTTCATTTCCAAGGTACTGATGTGCATGGAAGCCCCGTAAGCGCCCGGTCCATTGGTGGAGGGTCCCACACCCCTTTGCACCTGCACCGAACCTGCGCTGCTGATCAGGTCTGGCATGTTCACCCAGAATACACCCTGCGACTCCGCATCGTTCACCGGCACACCATCTATGGTCACGTTGGTTCGGGTGATGTCTGTGCCGCGGATGCGCAGATTCGTGTAACCAATGCCGTTGCCGGCATCCGAGCCGGCCACTGTGGCCGGAAGCATATTCAAAAGGATCGGGATGTCCTGACCCAGATTTTTTTTCTCAAAGTCTTCCGCCCGCAAATCATTTTGAGGAAATGGCGCCTGCCCCAGGCTGCGCACCCCTTCTATTTCCACAGGTCGGGCCAGCACAGGCGCGGGCTCCATGAATATTTTCACTTCCGGCGACCGCACCGTATCCCGTCGGAAGTCAAAGGGCCGATACCCCACCATGCGCACCTGGTACGCCTCAGGGGGTGGAGGCGCAGCCGGCAGATAGACCCTGCCGTCCTGTCCGGTCACACCCACCAGCCCCGACCGCTCCCCATACACAGCAGCCCCGGCTAAAGGACGGTTGTTGTTTCCGCTGTACACATGCAAGGTCAGGGATTGAGCCCAACCTCCTGCACACAGTAAAAAACCGGCGGATAAGAAGAATGAAAATTTCTTTTGCATAACGACATCCGACCTCGGGAATTTGCCCTGAACACCCCCAGGCCAGGCCGGATGCCTGACGTTGCTTTCCCTACGCCGGTATTATCCGGGTCAGGTTCTGCGGGTATCATCTCAGCCCTGACTGGTCGCCAGAGCACCCCGAAGCCGGTGCAAATTTAAGTGAAAAAATTTATTTTTTATTTCTCTGGGCGTGCCCCCCGGCGGGCCGGCGGCCGGAGGGCCGGGCTCCGCTTTGCTCCGCCGGCGTTTGCCGCCGGCCCGCCGGGGGTCGGGCTGCTCCGGGCTCCGCTCCCGCTTCGGCAATCCCTTCGCCCGCCGTGCGGGCTCAGGGCAGTGCCGGCGCCTTCGGCGCCGCCCTCCGCATCCCTCACGCAGGGGAGGCAAGGTGGCTGAGTACAACCGTGCGGTGGCTGAGTAGGC
>JANWWP010000012.1 GCA_025055575.1 Flavobacteriales bacterium
ATTCGACAGTGGCCTGCGCGGGCAAAACCTGAAACGTTACTTACAGTTACGGGCTAGCTCGTGATTTGCACACGATTCCCTTTTAATACACGCTGGGTGTAACCTTTCCCGGCTGGATAAACCACATTGGAGAGAACGAAAATTCTACCACAAAAATAAAGAATTAAGAGGAATTTTAAAAAGAAAAAACTTTCCCTAAAAGGATTACCTTTGCAATGAATATTTGACTTTTTGTTGTTTAATAAAATCACAAATAATTCAAAGTTTGTGCTATAATGCTGTAAAAAATAGAAATATTAAGATTTCTATATTTTTTTTAATGTGTTTTTCCGCAACAAATGGCTTCTTTATCTTAATTCAATTATTGAAATTCTAAAAAGTATAAATAAAATACATGTATTGTATTTTCGCCAATTTGAATATATTCTTATTTTCTCACAAATGTTGAAATTGTAACTTTTAAGCAAAAATTTTTTTATGGAAAAGAAAAAGGGCGTTTTTCTTAACTTTCTATTGAGTATTTCATTCATTGTCTTTTTAGTTCATTTTCTTGTAAAAAATTTAATATCTGAATACATTCCTTTTATTAATGACTCGTTTCACCTTATATTTTTTATCTATCTAATTTTAATTTCTCCACAATTTTTTAGATTCTCTTCAAAGATACTTTTTGTGCTTTTTTTATTTGTTTTCATTTACTTTCTGTGGATTTTTAATGATCAGAATAAACCAGGGGCTTTTCTTTTTCATTTCAAAAATGCCTACCACGTGATTGTCTCTGTAATTTTTGGCCTGAATTTTTCTTATATTTTTTTATTCCACTCAGGATTCAGCAGATCTATTTTAATGAAATATTTGGCAATATTTTCGGTTATTATTATTTTAGGAACCTTTTCTTATTATTTTTTCTATTTGGATTTAAATTTCTTAAGCCAAAAGAATATCCTTTTGACATCAGATCTCGGCAATTTGTATCAAGGGGTTGGTCGTTCTATTTCTTTTTGTTCAATTATTTTAGCATTTTCTACGATATTTTTCCCATTAAAACTGGCTTCTTTATTTATTGGTTTTTTATTGGTGGCAAATTATAAAAGTATAGGAGCTATACTTGGAATATTCCTTGCATTCATAATAACTTTAACAAGATTTTCTAGAAAAAATATTTCTCAATTCTTTCTCATAGTTTTTTTGTTTTCGATTCCATTATTTATTATTAATTATTTGGAAATTAATCTATTAGGAAATTTGATTGAATCTTTTGACCTGGCAAATGAGCGCATTGGGAAAAAAGTAGGAGGCCATGAGATTCGCCTTCAGGTGTTCGAAAAAGCCCTTCAATTATGGACCGAGAACAGCTATAATTTTCTTTTTGGAGTGGGGCCCGTTAATTTTGGATGCGGAATGCGAGATTGCGATGAAGGTTTTTTCTTTTACACACACAACATTTTCCTAACATTTGTGGTTTATTTTGGACTTTTTGGCTTCTTATTTTGCTTCATTGTTCTCAAGGGACTTTTTTTATCCATAAAAGAATTTCTTTTTTCCCGCAATTATCAATTAAAATTATTTGGAGTTTTAATGATCTTCTTTTTTATTTTAGCCAATATCGGCGGTGATTTCTCCGGAAATAGAAATTTTTGGGCATTTCTAACAATAATTTTTTGTTTGAGCCCCTACATTACAAATATTGAAGCAAAGAACCATAATTTCATTCAATATTCAAATATGGCCTTTTTGAAAAATGAAATACACTTTAATTGAAAACAGAATTAAAATTATTTTTGGAATTGGATTATTTGGCATTTTGCTCCCGGCCTGCATTTCCCGCAAAAAATACGATGCCCTGGCCGCCGAATTGCAAAAATGCCGCGATGAGGCCGCCGCCTTCCGACGCGATGCCGAGACGCAACTCCAGGAAGCCCAGGCCGAACTCTCCCGCCTCCGCTCCGAAGCCGGCCTCCTGCGGGCCGACACCTCCCGGCTGGGCGCTGAAAACCGGCGCACAAGAAGCGCCATGCGGCAGCTCAGCGAGGAAAAAAACGACCTCGAACGCCGCCTGGACGAAACCATTGCCAGCGGCCGTGGCGAAGCAGCCCGCATCCTTGCCCAGCTCAAAGACCGCGAGGAACGGCTTAAACTGGCCGAAGACGACCTGCGCGAAAAGCAAAAACTCCTGGAAAAACACCAGGCCGAGCTAGCCCTCAAGCAGCAGCGCGTCGAAGAATTGGAACGCATCCTGGCCGAGCAAAAAGAAGCTGTGGGGGCGTTGCTCACCCGCCTCCAGAATGCCCTCAAGGGCTACAGCGGACAGGGTCTCCGCGTCTATGAAAAAGACGGCAAAGTGTATGTGAGCCTCGACGAACAACTGCTCTTCGAAAGCGGCCGCACCGACGTGAAACCCGAAGGCCAGCGCGCCCTGCGCGACCTGGCCGAGGTGCTCCAGAAGGAAAAAGACATCAGCCTCACCATCGAAGGCCACACCGACAACGTGCCCCTCCGGCCCGGCAGCCTCATGAAGGACAACTGGGACCTCAGCGTGCTTCGCGCCACCGCCGTGGCCCGCATCATCCTCCAAAACCCCGGCATCGCGCCCCTGCGCATCACCGCCGCAGGCCGCGGCGAACACCTGCCCGTGGCGCCCAACACCACCCCCGAAGGCCGCGCCCAAAACCGCCGCACCGACATCATCATCACGCCCCGCCTCCAGGATCTTCTCGACGTTTTGCGCAAGAATTGATGGATTCCTGATTTTTTTTGGCGCCCCCGCCGCCTCCGTGGCGGCGGGCCGGGCTGCTCCGGGCTCCGCTCCCGCTCCGGCAATCCCTTCGCCCGCAGCGCGGGCTCAGGGCAGTGCCGGCTCCTGCGCCGGGCGCAGATGCCGCCCTCCGCATCCCTGGCGCAGCCTGGCGTTTTTTCCTATCTTTGTCATTTGCAACACTTTTTAGTCATTTCACGTCTTTCTAAAAAACTTTAATAATGGTTCTTCCCACCCCATTTTTTCTCAGATTCTGCTTTCCTACGGTTCTTGCGCTGGGGCTGTCCACCGCCCTTCGCGCTCAAAATACCGTCCTCACCAACCAGACGGCCGCAGCCCTCGCCCAAAACATTGGCGGCAGCGGCGTATCCATCAGCAATCCAACACTGAACTGTCCCCCCAACGCCAATGGCATTTTTTCGGCCCCCTCTTCAAGTCTGAATATGCCTTCTGGGATTCTTCTCACCACAGGCACGGCAGCTGGGCCCACTATTTTTCAGCCGGCCAGCGGCTTTGCAAGCGTCAATAATGGATATCCAGGAGATCCCCAGCTGATACCCATAGCTGGAGCCAACACGTTTGACGCTTGCATTCTGGAATTCGACTTTGTTCCGGTGTCGAGCCAAATTCAGTTCAATTACATATTTGGTTCGGAAGAATACCCTGAATATGTCAATATGGGCTTTAATGACGCATTTGCCTTTTTCATCAGCGGCCCCGGCATTATGGGACAGCAGAACTTGGCCGTCGTCCCAGGCACATCCACCCCGGTTACAATTGATAATATTAATTCATTTACCAACAGCACCTATTATGTGAACAATCAATTCGGCACCTCCGTGGTGTATGACGGACACACCACCACACTCACAGCCACAGCCAATGTTTTGGCCTGCTCCACTTACCATTTTAAGTTTGTCATTGCAGACGGGGGAGATGGCATTTACGACTCGGGCGTTTTTCTCCAGGAGAACAGTCTCACGTCCGGCGGGCCTCTCAGTGCAGTAGTGCCCAATGCTTTTGTGCAGCACGCCGTGTGCAACACGCCGGGCAGCGCCACAGTGGTGGTCACGGGCGGCATTCCATCTTCTTACACCTTCCAGTGGAACACTAATCCTCCGCAAAACACCCCCACGGCCACCAACCTCACTCCGGGCACCTACACCGTCACCGTCACCAGTTTCGATTGTGTGAACTACCAAACGGCCACCGCCACAGTCAATATCCAGCAAATGAATCCCGTGACGGCCTCCATTGCCGCCACACCCGTCACCTGCAACGGGCTTTCGGACGGCCAGGCCACGGCCAACGTGCAAGGGGCCACGGCTCCCATCACCTACACCTGGACGCCTGCCGGCCCCAACGCGCCCACCCTCACCGGTCTGGCGCCGGGCCCGGTTTCCGTGCAGGTGGTGGACGCCAACGGCTGCACGGCTTCGGCCACCGCCCAGATCACCCAGCCGCCCCCCCTCACTCTCAGCAACGTGCAAACCCAAAACGTCTCCTGCCATGGCGGCAGCAACGGCGCCATCACGCTGACGCCCTCCGGCGGCAACGGCGGCTACACCTATGCCTGGACGCCCAACGTGAGCAACAGCAACCAGGCCACCAACCTCAGCGCCGGGCCATATCAGTTTGTTGTCACAGATGCTCTGGGCTGCCAGACCAGCGGTCAGGCCACAGTCAGCCAGCCGCCGCCGCTGACGGTCTCGGCCTCGGTGGGCCAGCCGGTCAGTTGTTTTGGAGGCAATAATGGATCGGCCACAGCCACGGCTTCCGGCGGCACCGGTCAAATCGGCTTCTCCTGGAACACCCAGCCCGTTCAAACCACAGCCACGGCCATGAATTTGAGTCAGGGCACCTACACCGTCACCGCCACCGATGCCAACGGCTGCCAGGCCACAGCCTCCGTGCAAATCACCCAACCGCCACAGCTGCAGGTGAGCATCACCAACGTACAACAGGTGGCCTGCTTTGGCCAGGCCACGGGTTCGGCCACAGCACAGGCTTCCGGGGGCACGGGAGCCATTTCCTACGCCTGGAACACCAATCCTATCCAAACCACGGCCACGGCCTCGGGGCTCACCGCCGGCACCTACAGTGTGGCCGCAGTGGACGCCAACGGTTGTATAGCCGGCGCTTCGGTGCAAATCACCCAGCCGCCTCAGCTCACCGTCACGGCTTCCGCCCAGAATGCCACCTGCCATGCGGCCAGCAATGGCAGCCTTAGCGCTTCCGCGGCGGGCGGCGCTCCATCCTACGCCTTCTCCTGGAACAACGGGGCGCTCACCGGGCCCAACCACAACAACCTGCCGGCCGGCACATATGACCTGGTGGTGAGCGACGCCAACGGCTGCACCGCCACGGCCTCCGTCACCATCGGACAGCCCAGTCCTCTCAGCGTCACCCTCACCAACGTGGAGAATGTCAGCTGCAACGGATTGAGCGATGGCCAGGCCACCGCCTCGGCATCCGGCGGTCCGGGCGGGTTTCTGTATCTGTGGCTGCCCGGCAACCAGACCACGGCCACTGCCACAGGTCTTGGCGCCAACACCTACACAGTGTATGTCACGGACAACCTTTTTTGCGATACGGTGAGCGCCACGGTCACCATTACTGAGCCGCCACCTGTGGCTCTCACATTGAATGCACAACCCGATACCTTGGTGTGCAGTGGAACCCAAGTGACACTCTCCGCGTCCGGAGCCCAGAATTACAGCTGGATGCCCGGCAATCTGAGCGGTTCATCCGTTCAGGTGCTGGTGATTTCCGATATCACGTACAACGTGAGCGGCACCGATGCCAATGGATGCCTGGGCGCCGGCAGCATCCACCTGGGCGTCCTTCCCAACCCTACGGCTTCCCTCACAGCTTCTCCCAGCCAAGTGTGTGCCGGCCAGCCTCTTTCTCTCGATGCTTCCGGGTCCAGCACGCCCGCTCCCGGTTCTTTGACTTCGGTGGACTGGGATATGGATGGCAACAACATTTTCGAGATCACCAATGGCGGACCCTCACAAATCCCAAATACTTCCACTCCTGGCACTTACACAGTGAACATAATGGTCACCAACAACCATAATTGTAAAGATCTGGAAAGTGTCACCTTCACCGTCCATCCTGTGCCGGTGGTGGCTTTTTCTGCGCCTTCCGTATGCGATGGAAATGCGGTTGGTTTTGTGAACCAGAGCAGCATCTCGCCCTCCGAACCTCTTACCTACGCCTGGACTTTCGGGTCGGGCACAGCCGGGTCATCCCAGGCCAATCCTTCCTTCACGTATCCTGGGCCGGGCACTTATCCTGTGACGCTCACAGTGACATCTCAAAATGGCTGTGTTCGGACGGATTCATTAACCGTCACCGTGCACCCCAATCCGGAAGTGGCCTTCACAGCCCAGCCTCAGTGCTTCAATGTGGTGGACTTTAAGGTGGACAATGCGGACTCTGCACTGACCTACCAATGGGATTTTGGCGACCAACAGTCTGCCTCCGAAATCGCGTTGCAGCATACCTACGCGCAGGGAGGCACCTACGCCGTGGCGCTCACCGCCACCAACAGCTTTGGCTGTGAAGCCTCGGCCACCCAAAATGTGGAAGTCCAAAACAGCGTGCCCCTTGAAAAAGTGCAACTGCCAAATATTCTCACACCCAATGGCGACGGGCTGAACGACCAACTGGTCATTGCGCCCAATTTTGACGAATGTGCTGATTTTGAAGTGTTAATCTTCAACCGCTGGGGCAACCTTGTGTACCGTTACAATCAAAGTGGCACAGCATTTGAAGGTAAAAACAAGGGAGGTACCCGCCTGCAACCGGGAGTGTACTTTTACCTCATCCGGTCGGGCAATGTGGAGAAAAATTCCAGCCTCACCATCGTACAATAAAATGAGACCCATGAAAAAACTTTATTCTATTTTTATTTTCTCCTTATCCGGCCTTGCCATTTATGCGCAGCCGGCCACATTGAAGCTGGTGAATTACGCCGGTCAGGATGTAAGCAATGGCACTGTGACGCGGTTTATTTTTCCATCCGAACTGCACCACTACACCGACTTAAAGGTGGTGAACACCGGCAATGATGCCGAAGTGATGGTGAAAAGAGAAAACGTCACTATGCCGGCCGGTTACGTAAACTACTTCTGCTGGGGCACTAATTGCTATCCGCCTTCTACGGACGTTTCCACGACCCCGGAATTCATTCCCGGAGGACAGCAAAATTTTTCTTTTATCGGATATATTCAGCCCGATACCACAGGGGGCAATTGGTCCATTACCTACACTTTTTTTGAACCGGGTAATGCTTCCAACAAAGTGTCCGTGACCCTGAACGGTTACACTTATATGGCCTCTCTCCAGGAGCTCCCTTCCCTTTCCGCTCGAGTGTATCCTAATCCGGCCCGGGAACGCTTCTTCCTGGATGTGGGCGTGGCCGCCGAGAACTTTCGTTTGAGCCTGACGGATCTCACAGGCCGCGTGATTCTGAGTCAGAGGGTCTCCGGAAATCAGGCTTCCGTGGACGTGCGTGCCCTGCGCAAAGGTTTGTATTTATATCATGTGGATGTTCCAGGCTATCGCCGTCTCTCAGGCAAAGTTTGGATTGAGTAAAAAGGCGATTTAGGGATCTATCTTGCCGCTTTTATGACAGTGTGACGTCCCTGGCGCTCGCCCTCACGCGTCACCAGGAAATAAACGCCGTTCGGCAATTCCGAAATATTTAAGAAGGCGGCGACCCGGCCACCTGCCTCTGTGGGCCATGCGCCTTGCGAAAGAATTTTCCCAGAACTGCTGTACAGACAGTAGCTCAAAGTTTTAGAACCGGGCCCCAGAAAACCTTCCACGTAAATATGGTTCTCTGCAGGTACAGGCCATACTTTGAGAGGATTGTCTTCCGGGCTGAAAGACGCGGCCCCGGCATTTTTTTCAATGTTCACATTATCAATAAAAATTCGGTTGCTATACCCATCAGACTTCACCAGGAAGCGTACCAACAAACGTTCTTGCTCAAGGAACGAAGGCGGAATTTTTATGCTTTCGCGCCGCCAATCCCAGGGTTGAGGAATAAAATTCTGAATCCCCACCGTCGGCACTGTGGCTAAGCTTTCGCCGCTTTTAACGTAGTAAATTCCCCAGGACCGCCCACAATCTTTTGAAAGCTGAACAACGAGTCGGGTATTGTCCGAAAAACTATACCGGGCATACGCTACGTCGAAAGCCAGCCGCGGCGATTCCATGCTGCTGATGTGGATGGCCGGCGACATCACCCAGTAATCGCCTGGGAAAGGCATTTGAAGAGCCTCTAGAAAAATGGAGGCGCCGGTGGGGTTGCCGGTTTGCGGAAAATATTGCCAACCTGGATTGGTCGGGTCGCCACCGGCCTGCCACCTTCCAAAAATAAAAGGATTGGTTTCAAAATCTTCAGAATACGATAAAGAGGACGATGGGGTCTCCAGCACGCGGATATACTGAGTCTTTTGTGTTTCAAAGGAGCCGGCGTTGTTGGTACAGATTAATTTTACCGAATATAATCCGGCTTGCGTGAAGGTGATAAACGGCGACTCGGCCGTGGAGACCATGGACACCGGACCTGTGATCTGCCAGGTGCGGGAAGTGGCTTGACCGTTCCAGCTCAAATCGAAAAATTGGACTGAATCGCCCACGCAAAGCGTGGTGCGCGCAGCCCTAAAATCCACATTCAAAGGACAGTTTAAAGGCGAAGAGGGATTGGTAACCCCGGTAGCAGCGAGGTTCGCTGTAGAGGATAAATTGTTCCATTCCGGCACCTGCCCCAGAATGTCATAAGCTCTTTGCTTTTGGCCCAGGGTAAACATATTCTGACAAGCATCATAGCTCATGTAATTTTCCACCTGGTCGGGCATATTGGTCGTGAAAGGCGAGCCGGGCAGTGCATCGTTGGTGCAGGTGCTTTGGTTCAGGTTACAGCCGTAAGTGGGTGCGGCGGAGGGCGGCGTATCACAGACGTAATCTCCGCTGTTTTGACATGTGGTGCCACAGCCTTCATCAAAAGTGTGGGCCAAGCCAAATATATGCCCCATTTCATGGGTGAGCGTTCGTCCATCTCCGCCGGTCGCTGTGCCCGTATTTCCTAAATAACGATGGGCCATCACCACCCCAAAATATCCATTATCTATTCCCCAGGTAGGGTAATAAGCATATCCAGCAGCCTCGCCAAAGCCATCCAGATAGATGGAACCGACCACCCACACATTAAGATACCGGGTTTGATCCCAGGGTGCATACCCTCCCATGGAGGGATCTTTACATTCATCGCTGTGGCCGTAGGTGCCGGGATAAAAATGTCGGGTGATGCCGTCCGTACAGTTACCATCTGGGTCTTTGGTGGCAAGGCGGAATTCAATATTCATATCGGCCGCAAAAGGCTTAAAAATGGCACGTGTGGCCTGGGTGTCGGCATTGAGCCGTCGGAAGTCCTTATTTAAGATTTCCATGGCGTCCAGAATTTGCTGGCGGCTGATGTTTTCCGGACCGTATTTGTGCATGACATGGAAAACCACCGGAACAAAGCGTACGTTTTTAGTAAGAGCCGCTTTTTCTTTTAAAATTTTTTCCTCAAGTTCTTGTGCTTTTTCCTGAAGGTCGGGTCTGGCGGTGCCCAGCTTGTGCATAACAAAATCCGTGGCGCAGGGGGTCTGAGAAAGCAGAGAACCCGCCGCAAGCCACCCGCAGAGGACGGCACAAAGCGAATTTTTTGACAACATGGAAATCAGCGGCTGAGGAGCAATTTTTCTGTGTGGGTGAGGCCGCCGGGCAGCTGAAGATTCAAGAAATACAAACCGGATTTCAATCCCAGGAGGTCCACTTCGGCGTTCAGGTAGCCATCAGCCCGTAAAGTATTCTGCAGAACGGCGCGCCCGGCAGCATCCCATACCTGCACCCGCACAGCCCCCCACACTTGGTCCAGCGTGAGGAAGACTTTATCCTGCGTCGGATTCGGATACAATGAAAAGGCATGGTCTTGCTCCAGGATTTCTTGGGCTGAGGCGTTCTGGTCCCCAATATTGAGGTCATCTAAATAAAAATTATTGCCCCCGCCGTTCGATAATTCGAATCGAAAGCGAACGTTGGTGGCGCTGGCGTAAGAATTTGGGATTTTCGCAGAATATTCTTTCCATTGGGAGGCGGTGGGCACAAAATTGCCCGAAGTGTTGGGCGCGGTACCTGCTGTGGCCGAGGCCGCGCTGATCCCGGGCGGAAGAAGGTTCCAGGTGGCTCCGCAGTTCGTGGAAATATAAATTTTGAGAAAGTCCGAATTATCATCGGCTTTTTTGGCAAATGCGTATTTGAATTTCAGATAAGGATTTGTAGTCTGGGAAAGGTCGTATGAGGGGCTCACGAGACTGTATTTTGAAAACTTGATGGCGCTCCCGTTGCGTACAAAAACACTCTTGGAGCCAGATACGGAAGCAGAGGTCGTTTCTTTCCATCCGTTGGTTTCATCGTCGTTCATCACAAACCATCCTCCACTGCCCAGGGGATTGTTTTCAAAATCGTCAAAGTAGTTGGGGGCGCTGTATGTGGCTGTGTTAGGAAATACGGCCACATAGTTGGTTTTGGTGCGGGAATTTTGACCGGCAGCGTTGCTGGTGAGTAACGTGACATCATATTTGCCGGCGTTCGGGAGCGTTACTTGAGGATTGGGGCCGTTGGCCGTCACGGAGTGGGGGCCGGAAACCAAGGTGTATTGCCAGTTTTGGGGCGTGCCACGCCAGGAAAAATCCAGCAGTGAGAGGGTTCCGCCTTCACATATTGTGCGGGGTTGGGCAATAAAATCCGATAGCGGCACGCACACAGTATCGGCGTAGCCATCGTTGGTGCCGGTGGCCACCAGATTGGAGGCGGTGGATAAGCTGCTCCTTTGGGCGGTGCTGCTGTTGGCAGCGTTGGTCATGCGGGTCACTTGTCCATTGGTGAACATGATCAAACAGGAGGCATAGTCCATTATATTTTGCACATTGTCCAAGCTGTTACACGTCACTTGTGCGGTATTGCAGGATTGGTTGGCCACCCCAATCGTGTTCGGCGTATCCGAAACATTGTCATCGCTGTTGCAATTGGAGGCCACGCCGGGTGTGTTGGTATTGCCCCAGGTGTGACGGAGGTTGAAAAAGTGCCCCATCTCATGGCTTAAGGTGCGTCTCGAGAAGGTTGTGCCGTAAGAAGTGCCCCCCGAGCCAAACTGGGTGTTTACAATCATAATTCCATCATAGGCAGGGGCAAACTGAGCCGTGGAAGGATTGTAGGTGTATCCTCCCGCATTGTTCTCAAGACCCTTCACCACCCACACATTGATATATTTATTGCGGGGCCAGGCGGGAGCGAAATCTTTGGTTTCTTCTCCGGCGTCCTGAGTGAGGGGATAAAACCACCGCGTGATCCCATTGGTGCAGTTGCCGTCTGGGTCTTTCCGGGCCAGGCGAAATTCCCAATTGGCGTTGCCAATAATATTCTTAAAGGCTGCCACTACCAGACTGGTGTCGGCATTTTGTTTCTGGAAATCTTCATTTAAAATCCGAACAGCGTTATGCACTTGCTCATTGGGAATAAAATCACCACTGGAATAAGTGTGCATAATATGGAATACGATGGGGAAGATTTTTGTGGCCCTTTCCCCTTGGTATTCTACTTCTGCATTTTCTTCCAAGGCCCGAATTTCTTCGGCCAAATGAGGGTGGGCTTGCAAAAAACGGTCGATCATTTCCTGGGTGGTGCAGGGCTTTTGCTGAATTTCTAAAGATTCTTGATTTTGAGCCAGAGAAAAGGATCCGGCAAAGCCAAAAAAAACAGCGACAAGGAGAATGGGGGTGAAACGGGAGTATGTCATTGGTTGATGTCAATAAAACGTTGAATGTCTTTGTTAGTTCCAAAGACGATAATGGTATCCGAGTCAAAGATAACGGTATCCGAGCCGGGAACCCCGATGATATGTTCTTCGGTGATCACCTCACCGTTCACATTTTTTTCAAAGGCCCGTTTGATGGTGATTAGATTGAGTTTGTATTTGCTTCGGAGGTTGATGTCGGCTAGAGTGCGGTTGGCTATTTCGGGCGGGGTTTTAATTTCCGCAATTTCATAGCCGTCCGGGAGGGGAATGAACGATACCAAACTGGGGTTCATCAGCCGTTCAGCCACTATGCGGCCCACTTCCAGCTCCGGCGACAAAATTTCGTGAACCCCCATTTTTTCTAAGATGAGTCTTTGCTGGGCGCCGTTGGCCCGGGCCATCACTTTTTTAACCCCCAGTTCCAGAAGATGCACCACGGTGAGAATAAGGGCTTCAAAATTTTCCCCCATGGCCACCACCACGGTGTCCATATCCTGAATGTTTTGGGAAAGAAGGGCTTTCCGATCGGTGGCATCCAACACGACGGCATAAGCTACCTCGTCTTTGATGATTTCAATGTGGAGGGGGTCGTTATCAATGGCCAGCACTTCTGCGCCCCGCCGGGCCAGCTCTTTGGCGATGCTCATGCCAAAAGTTCCCAGACCAATCACCGCAAACTTGCCGTAGCGCATCGAAAAAGTTCAGCGAAAATACAACTCAAAGACGTTAATCCCAGGGATTTGCCTTGCCGGATCAGCGAAATCCTATTAAAATTTGGAAAAAATAAATTGGAGCAAAACTTCTTATTTCCTTCAATTTTTAATAGAGTTACATTCCGGCCGCCTTTCGATACGGCTTGCGGTGCAAGCCTACTCAGGGACCGGGCAGGCGGTGGCTGAGTAGGACCCCCACGGGGCGGTATCGAAGACCCGCACTGGCAAGGCCTGAAAGGTCGCGATGCGTTCCATGCCATTTTTTGATGCAATAGAGGGTTTTTTATTACCGGCCCTTCGATACGGCTTGCGATGCAAGCCTACTCAGGGACCGGTTGGCGGTGGCTGAGTAGGCCCCCATGGGGCCGTATCGAAGCCCCGCACTGGCGCGACCCGCAGGGTCGCGGCAAGTTCCATGCCTTTTTTTGATACCGCAAAGGGATTTTGTACTACCGGCCCTTCGATACGGCTTGCGATGCAAGCCTACTCAGGGACCGGGTGTGCGGTGGCTGAGTAGGCCCCTATGGGGCCGTATCGAAGCCCCGCACTGGCAAGGCCTGCAGGGTCGCGATGCGTTCCATGCCATTTTCTGATGCAATAGAGGGTTGTGTATTACCGGCCCTTCGATACGGCTTGTGATGCAAGCCTACTCAGGGACCGCCTTTCGATACGGCTTGCTGCGCAAGCCTACTCAGGGATCGGTGGTATGTAAAACAAACCGGCCCCCAGTGGGGGCCGGCCGTTTTATTTTGTCTGTGCGTCTTGGTTACTTCACCAGGCCCAGCGCCAGGCGCGCGCTTTGCGTGCTCTGTCCGTCGCTCCAGCTCAGAATGTACAGTCCGCCGCTCACTTCCAGCGTGCCCAGATCGTACACCCCGCGCACCGCATTCTCCAGTGCATCCGTCCACACCACCTTGCCGCTCATGTCCATCAGCCGCAGCGTCAGACGCCCCGGCACATCCCGTCCCAGCGACAGATACACCCGCTCCCCGCTCGTCCACGCACGGTCCGGCTCGCTGCCGGCCATAGCCTCCGACTTCTCCTCTTTTTGCGGCAGGGCCGGCGTCGTCACCACCACGGGCTGTTCTCTCCGGAACCGCAGCACAAACCGATCCTTCATCTCCACGCCGCCCGTCTCAAACACATAGCTCGTCTCG
>JANWWP010000009.1 GCA_025055575.1 Flavobacteriales bacterium
AAAATGCCATGGAACGCATCGCGACCTTGCAGGCCTTGCCAGGGCGGGGCATCGATACGGCCCCGTGGGGGGCCTTCTCAGCCACCGCCTGCCCGGTCCCTGAGTAGGCTTGCGCAGCAAGCCGTATCGAAGGGCCGGTGATAAAAAAAATTTTATAGCATCAGAAAATGGCATGGAACGCATCGCGACCCTGCGGGCCTTGCCAGGGCGGGGCTTCGATACGGCCCCGTGGGGGGCCTACTCAGCCACCGCACACCCGGTCCCTGAGTAGCCGCACAAAGTGCGGCGTATCGAAGGGCCGGGAAAAATATTCAACTGAAATTAAAATTCCACTGAGGATTTTAAAAAGTCTAATTTTCATATTTATTGTGCAACCAAAGAATATTTGCTTATTAAATTAAAATCCGCTAAAGAGATAAAAAAAAGACCTAAGGCACACCCCTTAGGTCTTTTCGATTTAAAAATCGTTTTACTATACTTATTTAGCCTGTTTACTTAAGAATCCAGCCAATTCTTTACCAGCCTTGGCATAGGCTTCTGCAATCCGCACTCCGGTATCGAAATCATATCCGCCGAATGTCTGGCCAGGGGCTCCCGTCACAGAAATTGTAGCCAATTCTTTGCCGTTTTGCTTAAAATGAACCATCAGATTAATGGAAGCATTCATTCGTGATACTCCCACATTATATCCTGGCTCTGTGAAGGTGGTGTGTACCACCATATCGGTAGCGCCTTCGGTACGACTGACAGAAAAGCCGGCCTTACGGCCATGGTCGTTAAATAACTCTTCAAATTTGGGATAAAACCTTGTTTCCCTGTCCCTGAACCAGGATTCTTTGAATTTGCCGCCCCGGCCGGGTTCATCTTTATCGTATTTGGCCGCTTTTTCGTTAAGATATTCGTCTTCAGTTTTTTTACCCACCTTCATTCCTGAAAAATCATAGGATACCTTGAACGACTTTACATTTTTCAAAAATGACAAATCGCCTGATTCAACCTTAATTCTTTGGGCAGATAAGGAATAGGCGATGGCTGTGGAGATGGTGAATAAGAAATATTTTTTCATAATTTAATAAATTTTACATGGTAAAATTAAATGGAAAAAACAAATGATCATAAAAATTGTAGTAGAAAAAATTGTTTTTTCCCTTTTTGTACCAAAAGATACCTGCCATGCAATAGCCATTCAGAATCCAGAGGCGCATTGCTGTTGATCGGACAGCGATTTACATACATTCCCCCAGACTCCATCAACCGCCTTATTTCACTTTTTGATGGAAAAAACTGAGGGAATAAAGCTAATAGGTCAGTGAGCGTGGAAGCCTCCAGAAATTGTTGAAGCGTAGCGCGTCCTTGAGGCACGGTTTCAAACACCTCTTCCAATTCTTCCGGAGTTAGGCTTTTAAGTTGGTCCGGACTGGCCTTGCCAAAAAGTATTGCGCTTGAAAATTGCGCCTTTTGGAGCGCCTCTTCTCCATGGACAAGACGGGTGAGATGATCGGCCAAATGATGCTGGGCCAGCCTTTGATGTGGAGCCTGAAGGTGCCGGTTCAATAAGTCTTCAATTTCATCCGGGCTCTGAGGAGAAAAGATGAGCAGTAGTTTTTTGACATCCTCATCCGCAATATTTATCAGATATTGGTAAAACTTGTAAGGCGATGTTCGGCGGGAATCCAGCCAAACGTTGCCGCCTTCACTTTTCCCAAATTTTGTTCCGTCGGCTTTGGTGAGTAGGGGCACAGTGAAGCCATAGGCTTCAGTTCCGAGAATCCGTCGAATCAGTTCTATGCCAGCGGTAATGTTGCCCCATTGATCGCTGCCTCCCAACTGCAATTGCACCTCATAATGCTGTCGCAGATACAAAAAATCATAGGCCTGTATGAGCTGATAGGAAAACTCGGCATAACTGAGACCCGTTTCCAATCGTCGTTTAACAAGGTCTTTGGAAATCATATAAGCCACGTTGAGGTGTTTGCCCACGTTCCGAAGAAATTCCAAATAACCCATACCGGAAAACCAATCAGCATTGTTTACCATCTGGGCGGCTGCCGCTCCATCAAAGTCTAAGAAGCGGCGAAGTTGCTGTTTTTGGCTTTCCAGATTGTGCTGAATAGCCTCCAGATCCAGGAGAGGGCGTTCCTGGTTTTTTCCGGACGGATCGCCCACCATCCCCGTGGCGCCACCCAGCACTACGAAAGGAATGTGACCGGCCTTTTGCAGCCGGGCCATGGCCATCACCGGCACCAAGTGTCCCAGATGCAGGGAGTCGGCTGTGGGATCGAAACCTGCGTAAAAGCGGACCGGCCTTCCGGAAGATAACAATTCCGCCGTGCCTGCAGTAAAATCCTGAACAATGCCACGGCGCCGGAGATCATCGAAAACGGTCATGGGATAATGAGCAGGCTGAGACCGGTGGTATTTATGGACAAAGGCTGCCCATCACACCGTAAGGATTTCTTTTTCTTTGATGGAAATGATGTCGTCCACGCGGGCGGAAAATTTTTGGGTGAGGTGCTGCAAATCTTCTTCGCCCGCTTTGGCTTCATCCTCAGAGAGGCCTTCGCGTGTGAGTTTTTTAATTTTTTCATTGGCATCGCGTCGGGCGTTGCGAATGCTCACTTTGGCTTCCTCGCCCATGTGCCGCGCGGTTTTCACCAACTCTTTCCGCCGTTCTTCGGTGAGGGGCGGCATAATAATGCGGATCAGATCGCCATCGTTGCCCGGATTCAAGCCTAAATTGGCGGCCTGAATGGCTGTTTCGATAGGTTTAATGAGGGATTTGTCCCAAGGCTGGATAAGAAGCGTACGGGAGTCTTGCACTGAAATTCCGGCCACGGTATTGAGGGCCATCAGGGTGCCATAAGCTTCCACCATGACACCTTCAAGCAAAGCCGGATTAGCCTTTCCCGTGCGCACACGCACCAGTTCTTTTTGCAGGTGATCCAGCGCTTTTTCCATGTGCTGGCGAGCTTCTTCAAGAATACTGCGGGTGTCCATAAATAAGGAAGGGCCAAAAATACAGGCTTTCTCAAAATTCTACGAGCGTGCCTACAGACTGGCCATCAACGATACGGAGTAGATTGCCGGGCGTGTGTACATCAAAGACAATGATGGGGATTTTGTTTTCGTTGCAGAGGGTGAAAGCGGTCATGTCCATGATCTGTAAGTTTTTTTCAAACACTTCCGAGAATTTTATGGTGTCATATTTGATGGCATCGGCCACCTTCACCGGGTCTGCAGAATAGATGCCGTCCACCTTCGTTCCTTTCAAAATCACGTCGGCTTCAATTTCTATGGCCCGCAAAGTGGCCGCGGTATCGGTGGTGAAGTAAGGGTTACCGGTGCCGGCCCCAAAAAGCACCACCCGTCCTTTCTCCAGATGGCGGATAGCCCGACGTCGAATGAAAGGCTCTGCAATGGCTTTCATTTCAATGGCCGATTGCAGGCGCGTTTGTACACCCATGTGCTCCAGCACCGATTGCAGGGCCAGGCAGTTGATGACCGTGGCCAACATGCCCATGTAGTCTCCCTGGACGCGGTCCACCCCTGTTTTTTCGGCGCTGATGCCCCGATAAATATTTCCGCCCCCAATCACCACCGCCACCTGAACACCCCGGTCCACCACACTTTTGATTTCGGCCGCATAGTGCAGGAGCATCTCTTGGTCAAGGCCGTATTGTTGGGAGCCCATCAGGGCTTCGCCGCTGAGCTTCAGAAGTATTCTTGCGTATTTCATGGACATTTTAGGCAAAAAAAAAGAGAACCGAAGTTCTCTTTTTTAAATCGTTAGCCTACGGCATATCGGCAAAAGCCTGTGACGGTGAGTTCCTTGTCGGCGTTTTGAATGTATTGCCGTATGGAGAGTTTATTGTCCTTGATAAATTCCTGATTTAACAAGGTACTCTCTTTGTAGAATTTTTCGAGTTTGCCCCGCGCGATCATTTCAATTTTATCTTCGGGCTTGCCTTCTTTTCGAAGCAACTCACGGGCAATATCGAGCTCCGTGTGGATGGTGGCGGCCGGCACATCGTCTTTATCTACCGCCACAGGCGCCATTGCAGCCACCTGCATGGCTACGTCCTTGGCTATTTTTTCCAGGCCGGGGACATTGTTTTTATTAAAACCTACCATGGAAGCCACACGATTGCCTGGATGGTTGTAGCTGTACACGTAGGGGGCTTTTAAACTTTGGTAATAGCCAATGTCAATTTTTTCTCCGATTTTCCCTACCAAGTCGGTAATCAGATCTCCGATGGTGCGGCCTTCCAAGGGCAGGTTTTTCAGGTCGGAAATGTTGGCGGGTAAATGTTGAAGTGCTAATTCGGCAAAGCGTTGGGCGTATTGAACAAATTCAGCGTTTTTGGCCACAAAGTCCGTTTCACAGTTCAGAGCCATCAGAATGCCTTCGGTATGGTCCGCATTTGTCAGCGTGATGACAAAACCTTCCCGGGCTTCACGGTCGGCTCGTTTATCGGCTACTTTCTGCCCTTTTTTTCTTAAAATGTGGATGGCCTCCTCAAAATTGCCCTGGGCTTCCATGAGGGCATTTTTACAATCCATCATGCCTACGCCGGTCATTTGGCGTAGTTTATACACATCTTGTGCGGTAATGGTGACTTCTGAACTCATATTTTAACAATCTAAATTATTCCGATGCTTGTTCTGATGGATTTTCGCTTACGGCGTGTTCTGGCGCAGAATTCGTGGTTTCTGCCACGGGTTCCACTTCTTTTTTGGATTGTCTTTCTTTCAACCCGTCCACAACCGCCTGGCAAATGACGTCGAGAATCAGGGCCACGCTACGGGAGGCATCATCATTAGCAGGAATGGGATAATTGACCAATCGGGGGTCGCTGTTGGTGTCCACAATGGCAAAAGTGGGGATCCCCAGATTACGGGCTTCGTCCACGGCAATGTGTTCTTTCTTGATGTCCACGATGAAGATAGCGCCCGGCGTAGTGGTCATATCGGCAATACTACCGAAATCCTTTTCCAATTTTTGCTTTTTTCGCATCAGTTGCAGCCGTTCTTTTTTGTTTAGAACAGCTGTTTCATCGTTCAAAAGTTCATCAATCTGACTGATTTTTTTAATAGAGCGGCGAATGGTAGTGAAATTGGTGAGCATCCCGCCAGGCCAGCGCTCTGTGACGTAGGGCATTTTAATTTTCTTCACACGGGATTCAATGACGTCTTTCGCCTGTTTCTTGGTGCCCACAAAAAGAATACTCTTGCCGCTGGCGGCGATGCGTTTAATGGCTTCGGCGGCCTCTTCAAGTTTGGCGGCGGTTTTGTTCAAGTCAATGATATGAATGCCATTGCGCTTCATCAGGATGTAGGGCGCCATGGCGGGATGCCATTTGCGGGTGAGATGACCGAAATGAACACCGGCATCCAACATCACCTCAATGCTGAGTTTTGCCATAGTTTGAAAAAAAATGGATATGTAATGAAATTAACGTTTGCTGAATTGGAAACGACGACGGGCTTTGCGGCGGCCGTACTTTTTACGTTCCACCATGCGGGGATCGCGGGTCAGCAATCCTTCTGCACGGAGAGGTTTGCGGTATTCTGCATTTTCCTGCGCCAGGGAGCGGGCAATGGCCAAACGCACGGCCTCAGCTTGTCCCGTGATGCCACCGCCGCTCACATTAATGGTGAGGTCAAATTGGCCCGGGTCCAGCTGGAGGACTTTGAAAGGTTGTTGCAGCTTGTACCTGAGAATTTCAGTGGGAAAGTATTCTTCAACGGCTTTGCCGTTAATTTTTACAATGCCCGTGCCACTGCGCAAAACAATGCGTGCAACGGCGGTTTTACGGCGGCCTGTGAGCACTTTGTTGGGGGTATTTGCCATAATTTGCGGTGGATGTAAAAAATAATCTAATTATCTAAGGTTGTTGAGATTTAAAGGTTCGGGTTTCTGGGCTTCGTGGGGGTGTTGCGTTCCGGCATACACCTTCAGGTTGTTGATGAAAATTCTGCGCCCCAGGCGGTTTTTGGGAAGCATACGACGGATGGCCAGTTCCAAAACGCGTTCGGGGTGTGTTGCCAAAAGCCGGGCTGGGGTGGCAAAGCGCTGGCCTCCGGGATATCCCGTGTAGCGTACATAAACTTTTTCGTCCATTTTTTTGCCGGTGAAACGCACTTTGTCTGCATTGACCACCACCACGACGTCCCCGCAATCCACATGCGGCGTGAAGGAGGGTTTGTGTTTGCCGCGCAGGATGCGGGCAATTCTTGAAGCCAGGCGTCCCACAGTCTGATTTTCGGCGTCCACGACATACCATTTTTTCTCCACATCCTCTTTGCGGAGGGAACGGGTCGAATAACTGAGTGTATTCACTTCTTTCTCAATTATTTGTTAATAATCTGTTGTTAAAAGGGGCTGCAAAGATAGTGAAAATTATTAAGTTTCAAACAGGACCACAGGGGCTACGCGTAACCTTTGATACCCTGTATCGGGTTGCCTTCTGCCTACCTTTGTGCCATGAGGTCAGCGGAAGATGGCTTTGGCGGTCCCCAAAGTATTACGACAGATGTTTGCATCATTGGCGCCGGCCCGGTGGGGCTTTTCGCTGTTTTCGAATGCGGCTTATTGAAACTCAAATGCCATCTTGTGGATGTGCTTCCCCGGCCCGGAGGGCAATTGAGCGAAATCTATCCCAAGAAACCCATCTTTGATATTCCTGGGTATCCTTCCATATTGGCACAGGAACTTGTGGATAATTTAATGGTTCAGATTGCTCCATTCAAGCCTGGTTTCACGCTGGGGGAACGGGTGGAACAACTAAAAAAACAGCCGGATGGTCGGTTTAAAATCATCACCCAAAAGGGCACTGAAATTCAAGCTGGAGCAGTAGCCATTGCCGCAGGCCTCGGGTGTTTTGAGCCCAGGAAACCGGATATTCCTGATATTCAAATTTTTGAGGGTAAGGGTTTGGAATACATGGTCTCCGATCCTGAAAAATTCAGAGATGGTGACGTTGTCATTGCCGGCGGAGGCGATTCGGCTCTGGATTGGGCCATTCAGCTCAGCGCTGTAGCGCACAGTCTGACACTTGTGCACCGCTCTGCGACTTTCAGAGCCGCAGCCCATTCGGTGGAAACCGCCCGGCAATTGGAAAGCCAGGGGCGCATGCGTATTATTGTGAATGCACAGCTTCACAAGCTTTTGGGGAATGGGCATCTGGAAGCTGTAGAAATCCGCCACAACGACGGACGCATCGAAACACTTCAGGCCAATGTGTGTCTGCCCTTGTTTGGCCTGAGTCCAAAACTGGGTCCCATAGCTCATTGGGGTTTTGATATTCAAAATAATCAAATCCCTGTGGATACCGAAAAATTTCAGACTTCTGTTCCGGGCATTTTTGCCATCGGCGACATAAATACCTATCCGGGCAAACTGAAACTTATCCTGTGTGGTTTTCATGAAGCGGCTCTGATGGCGCAGGCGGCCTTCAAGTACATTAAGCCACAGGAACACTTGTCCTTTAAATATACCACCGTCACGGGAATTCAGGGTTTATGAACGCGGTGTATATGACAGTGGTGGACCGCCAGGGCGCTTCACGCTCACTGGAAGTGCCGTTGGGAATAAGTCTCAATTTGATGGAACTCCTGAAGGCTGAAGGTTTTCCGGTGGAGGGATTGTGCGGCGGCATGGCCATGTGCGCCACCTGTCACATTGAGGTATTGGAAGGTCTCGAAAAGCTGGGTGCACAGACGGAGGCCGAACTGAATATGCTGGACACGCTTCCAAAAGTCTATCCGGCCAGCCGATTGGCGTGCCAGATACCCTTAAGTCCAGCTTTGGAAGGTGTGGTGGTGCGCCTTGCGGAAACAGAATAGTTTTGTATTTGGAATTCTTCTATCTTTGCGGCCCGTTCTGGTGCGGTAGCTCAGTCGGTAGAGCAAAGGACTGAAAATCCTTGTGTCGGGGGTTCGATTCCCTCCCGCACCACGATCACCAAACGATCCTAATTTAGCCCCTCAATCCCTTTTCCAAGGTTTAAACCCCGGTGTGGCTGTTTTCTTAAAATAATAAGAAATTTTTTGCACAAATCGAGGTCTATGGAATTCTTTTTTTGGGGCGGAGTGAAGATTTAATTTTTTTACCCTGTGAAGCACTTGGCAAAAAAGTTTATCAAGTTTGGTATCGTCGGTTTCACGGGCGTCTTAATTGACTTTGGCATCACTTGGGTATTAAAAGAACTTCTATTCCTCAACCCGTATGTGGCCAACAGTGCGGGGTTTTTGTGTGCGGCCTCTAACAACTGGCTCCTCAACCGCATCTGGACTTTCAGAAACCGGCATCCCCGAATATTAAAGCAATATCTGGTCTTCATGTTGGTTTCCCTGATGGGGTTGGGCCTTAACAATGCCGTGGTATGGCTGGGCGTTTCCTTTCTAGCCCTCAACTTTTATGTGGCTAAGGTGGTGGCCGTGGGCGTCGTGATGTTTTGGAATTTTATCATAAACTATAAATTTACTTTTGCCCAATCCAGCGGTTCGTAGGTGCCTTTCCGGGCTCAATAAACTTTAGGTTCTGAAAAATGTGAAAGTAATTATTGAGGCGGTTGTTTAGAAGAGCCTATGTCTTTAAAAATGGGTTGAGAACCGAAAATAGAGGCCCTTAGCTGATGGACTCCCGCACTCTTTTTCCGTAGGCCCTGAGCGCTTCGGCTAAGGAGCATCCGCTGCGTTGTATTTCTTCCAATATCCACCGGGCTCCCAGGAGATGGGTGAGTTTTTCACCTTCATCCTCTCCCGGCACTGGGAAAGGAAGTTCTTTTTCATCCATCAGGGCTTCTTCGGCAGCGATAACTTGATCTAAGGTGTATTTTTCTGCCAATTCGCGGATCACAGGGAGTTTCATACCGTCTTCAAAAGAGGCGTAAAAATACGGCCCAGCCGCTCTTTTCTGTAGGCGAAAATATGTTGAAGCCGAGGCCTAACTATCCATCGGTCCAGCCAAAAAGTCAGGGGCCAGCCAGGCAGAGCATAATGCACGATGTCGCGCATGCGCACGCCGCCTGGTATTTTTTCCAGAATGTGTTGGTGATGCCAAAAGGCATAGGGCCCCAAACGTTGCTCATCCACAAAAAATTCGCCTTCGCGCACATGAGTGATTTCTGTGACCCATCGCGCGGGCACACCCCATAATGGCCGCACGGTGTAGGAGATGATTTGCCCGGCATACATTTTTTGCCCGCGGATGGCGCCGGAGAGAATTTGAAAATCCATGTCCGGCGGCGTAATGAGGGAAAGATTATAGGGTTCGCTGATAAAATCCCATAGATCTTCGGATGCCATGGAAAAATCTTGAATGGCCTCAAACCGTTGCAGTTTCATAGACAATAGTTTTTACTTAAACAATCGGAAGGAAAGATCGGTTCAAAAAATTAGAGCTTTATGGTTTCTAATTTCGGCCGGCTTAATGAACCCGCCCTTTCTTTGGTTAGAATGCGGAGGCACCCGCTGTCAGGGCTTTGTTCTGGAGGATCGTGAGGCGCCTGTGACCTTTGAAATCCACCCGGGATTTAATGCCCGGCAATGCAGCCTGGCCGATTTGGAAATCTTATCCCAAGAAGTAAAAAAAAAGATAAAGGCCTTTAGACCTTTTGGTGTCTTATTTTATGCTGCTGGGACCGATGTAAGTAACGCCCCGGCTATCCGGGATTTTTGGACCAGGATGTGGCCAGGAGCCCGGGTAGCCGTTGGATCGGATTTGGCCGCTCTAGGCTTAGCCACTGGCGGGGCAGCTTTGGTAGGCCTTCTCGGTACGGGCGCTTCTGCCGGCTACTGGGATGGTCATCAGATAGTCGCCACCGGTCCCTCATTAGGATGGATTGCCGGAGACGAAGGCAGCGGCGCTTGGATTGGGAAAAACCTCATCAGGGCTCGCCTTTATGACCTGATGCCTGAGGAATGGCGTCCCGCTTTCGATGGTTTTGCGGGCGCTTCGAGTCGCGCCGAATATTTGTCAATACTCTATGGCAAAGAGGGCTCCCGGCAAACGGCTGGGCTGGCGCGGTGGTTGGATATAAAAAATGTACGCAGGCATCCATGGACCCAGAATTTGTTGAGAGAGGGATTTGAAAGTTTTTTACGATTTCAGATCTTGCCCCTATTTCAAAAATTCCCAACGAAACAAATTTGGATAGGAGGAAGCATAGCATGGCACTTTTGCCGTGAATTGAAAGAAATCGCCAAAGCCTTTGAATTGCCTGCTGTAAAAGTTGAGAAATCGGCCACGCAATGTCTCCTGACCCGAAGACCGGAACATATTCAGCGCATCCTGGAAGCTTTTTTCTATGGATGATAATAAGGTTTCAGCCCTTCCGACGATAGTTGCCCTGAGGAATTTCCTGGAGGAAAGGATAGCCCAGTTTTCTCGTCCTGAATTTTTTTCTGAGGACCCCATTGGCATTCCCAAACTTTTTCAGAGAAAAGAAGATATTGAAATTGCAGGGTTTCTGACAGCGCTGATTTCGTGGGGCACCCGAAAGAGTATCCTGGTTTCGGCTCATAAACTTCTGGATATCATGGGCTATGAGCCTTACCGGTTTATTCTTGAATGTCGTCCGGATGAGAGGAAAAAAGCCTTGGGTTTTGTGCATCGGACCTTGCGGGGCGAGGATCTCCTGTTTCTTTTGGAGGCTTTGGCCATGATCTATACGCAGTATGGCAGTCTTGAAGCGGTATTTCACAAACACTTGAGCCGAAAGGGCCATGTGCTGGATGCTATCAGCGGGGTCCGGGAGGAAATTTTGCTTGTGCCGCACCTTCCGCGCAGTCGGAAACATTTGGCCAATCCGGCGGCCGGAAGCCATGCAAAACGGATCCTGATGTTCTTGCGCTGGATGGTGCGCCAGGATCCCTACGGAATCGACTTTGGGCTATGGAGGTCCATTTCTCCGGATCAGTTGTTTTGTCCTTTGGATGTACACAGCGGCCGGGCTGCCCGTGCTCTAGGCTTGCTGAGCCGCCCTCAGAACGACCGCCGGGCCGTGGAGGAACTGACCTCCCGTTTGCGCTGCCTTTGCCCTACGGACCCTGTGCGCTACGACATCGCACTGTTTCATCTTGGACGACCCGAAAACAGCGTACTTTTGGCCCATGCCCCGCTATTTCCTGCGGCTGATGTATGAGGGCGGCGCTTTCGTGGGCTGGCAGAAACAAAACAATGGCTTGGCCGTTCAGGAAGTGTTGGAAAAAGTGCTCTCATTGCAAGTGGGATGTGAGGTGCGACCGGTGGCTGCCGGACGTACGGACAGCGGGGTGCATGCACGGGGCATGGTGGTACACGTTGATTTCCCACAGCCTTTAAGGGTCTATGAGGATTTTTTGCACAAGCTCAACAGCCATCTTCCCAAATCCATTTGCGCCACGGCCTTGCGGGCATCCCAACCCCGTGCGCATGCCCGCTTTGATGCCTACGAACGTCGATACACATACAGAATGTGCCTATGGAAAAATCCTTTTGAGTGGGGCCGTGCCTGGATGCTCTTTTCCCAACCCCAGACAGAACTTATGCAGGAAGCTGCCCGGGATTTTCTGGGCCGCCATGATTTCGGCGCGTTTTGCAGCCGACGTTCCCAAGAACCCAACCGTATCTGCGAAGTGAAAAGGATGGAAGTGGAGTGGGATAATGGTGTGATTCTTTTCAGGGTGCATGCTGATCGTTTCTTAATGAATATGGTACGTACTATGGTGGGTACTTTGGTAGAAATAGGCCTTAAGCGGCGGCCTGTGGATGATATTCCTCGGATATTGGCTTCTGGCGACCGGCGGCTGGCCGGCGTCAAAGCCCCGGCGGAAGGTTTATATTTTATGGAGGCCTTATATCCTGAAAATATTTTTTTGGATGACCACTGGCACAGCTTCGTCCCAGGGGAATAAGAGCGGTCCTTCGCTTCGGCGCAACGCCCGAAGGCTGCTGGCAGAAGCCCGTCCTCATTGGAAGCTCTTAGCTTTCACATGGGTCTTGATGGGGGTGGCATCTCTTATTTCCCCCTTGCGCCCCTGGCTTATTCAGGAAGCCTTCGACCGTTATGTGGTACAGCTTCATCTGCCCCAGTTGTTTCGTTTTTCGGCCGGCATTTTCGGACTCCTTATGCTGGAAACCTTAGTTCAGTTTGGATTATCGTTTTATTCCGCCACCTTAGGCCAAAATATCGTCCATCGTTTGCGCACCCGGTTGATGAGCCACCTCTTGGGATTTCGAACGCGGTACTTCGACAACACGCCGGTGGGCACCCTGGTGACGCGGGTGGTCAATGACCTTGAGACAATTTCAGGCGTTTTCTCAGAAGGGTTTATCCAGGTGGTTGGAGATCTTCTCAAAATTCTGACCGCATTGGCTTTGATGTTGTGGATCGATCCCATGCTCACGCTGGTGACTCTGATCCCTCTGCCCCTGTTGCTTGTGGCCACGAACTTTTTCAAAAACGGCGTGAACCGGGCTTTCCAGGAAGTGCGTAACCGTGTGGCAGAGTTGAACACCTTTGTTCAGGAGCACGTGGCCGGTATGGCCATTGTGCAGGCTTTTGGCCGGGAAAAACAGGAAATGGAAAAATTCGAAAAACTCAATAAGGCCCACGCGCAGGCCCACATTCGCTCCATTTGGTATTACAGTATATTTTTTCCAGTGGTGGAGGTGGTGACGGCTCTTTCCATCGGCCTTACTGTGTGGTGGGTGGGCCGGCAGAGCTTGTTGAATGTCAGCGCTGAAGCCAGTCCGGGGCGTATTATCGCATTCGTTTTATACGTCAACATGTTGTACCGCCCGATGCGTCTTTTGGCCGACCGGTTCAACACTTTGCAAATGGGTGTGATTGCGGCCGACCGTGTTTTTCGGATGTTGGACAGCCAGAGGCATGAAGAAGAATCAGGCCACCGGCGCCCCGCGTCTCTATCTGGCGATATCCGGTTCCAAAATGTGTGGTTTGCCTATCATGACGAACATTGGGTGCTGCGGGATATCAGCTTTCACATTCGGCCTGGTGAAACGGTAGCCATTGTGGGCCCCACAGGTGCAGGGAAAAGTACTTTGGTCAACCTTCTTACGCGCAGTTATCCCTGGCAGAAGGGTCAGATTTTTTTAGACGGGTTTCCTTTGGAAGAATACCATTCTGGCGCTCTGCGTGGGCACATGGCCCTTGTGCCCCAGGATGTTTTTCTTTTCAGCGGTAGCATCCTGGACAACGTCCGTCTTTTTAATCCAAATATTTCCGAAGCAGAAATTGAAAATGCGGCCCGTCAAATCGGCGCTCACGATTTCATAAAAAGATTGCCCGGCGCTTATCATTTTAATGTGCACGAAAGAGGCGTGATGCTCTCCGCCGGTCAACGCCAGATCATTTCTTTTATCAGGGCTTATGTCCAAAAACCTCAGATTCTTATTCTGGATGAGGCCACTTCAGCTCTGGACAGCGAAAGTGAAGAACTGATCCGCAGGGCCACACTGAAGCTCACCGAAGGCCGCACCAGCATCATCATTGCGCATCGGCTTTCCACCGTGCGCCATGCCCATCGGATTTTATTGATACACGAAGGCCGGATTGCCGAGTCGGGCTCCCACGAAGCCTTGCTGAAATCCGGCGGGCTTTACAGCCGCTTGGTTCAATTACAGTTGACTTAAGGACTCCCCAAACCTTTTCAAAGTTATCGGCTAAGGCAAATGGCTAAAAGGTTTTCTTCGGAGATAAGATCATTCTGAAATCAGCACTTTCTGCCACACCGATTTGTCCGCAAAATCCAAACGCAGGAAGTAGATGCCCGGAGGCCAGCCGGGATGGATGAATACGAAAGGCGACGTGCTTGAGAATTGGAAAGCGGCTAATATTTGGCCATCGAAATTTACAAAATAACCGCTCACATTATTATCCTCCTCGAGACATTGAATAAACATTTGGCTTGAGAATGGATTGGGAAAAATCTGCAGCAGGGCTTGTTCAGTGTCCGGCAAAAGGCCGGAATTCGGTGCGGTGACCTCGAAGCTTATGCTCATAAAATTGGTGTCCGAGGGCACACATTGATTGGGATCCTCCGTGGCAAAAGCCGTGTAGTGCACCTGATAGGGCCCGACGGGCTGTGGCGGCAACCTTAGGGTATCTGAAAAAGTTTTTAAGGCCGTGGCCAATCCATTCCAAAAACAAGCTTCCACCTGAAGGATGGACCCACTTTGGGACGCAGAAAAATAATGTTGAATTCCTTGGTTGGGGGTGGTGGTTGTGAAAACGATGGTCAGGCTGTCCGCCGTCGTGGGATTGGATGGAAGAACCATAATTCCATTGATGTAGGGACAACAACCTGACTGGGCTCCAAGGGTGGGTGGAATCCCCCAAAGCAGGATTGCCGCGGCTGTTATGTGACGAATGAGCATCATTCTAAAATTAGCGAGATTCCTGACGTTTTTTTAGAAGCTTCTGGTATTCTTTTTCTTCTAAATTACCGCTGACTCCGCCATAAGTGTTAAACCAATCCATGGCGACACCGATTCCCCATCCAAGGGTGGGAAACACCGGCCAGAAGCCGTAGGGCCGAAAATTCCCATCGTCCGATAAACCTGAAAAAAACCAGATCAGCCAAAGCGCCAGGTTCACCATGAGATAGGTGTACAGGTGCCTTTTGAATTTCGCCTGGCGGCGGGCCTGGCGCCACAGTTCGGGGTCTTTCTGCGATAAATTTGTTTCCATAATCTGTGGAAATGGGAAATAATTTTTAATCCAACTACTTTCTATGTTGTAAAATTAAAGTTTTTAGTGGGATAATTCGATAGAAATCGAAAGCGCTTGCATGACAAATCGGCTTATTCTGGCCGAAAAGCTGTCAAAAAGACACAAAAACGAATGATTTATTGCTTTCGATGAGGGAGGCAGAATTTTTGATAAATATGATTCAAAAAAGAAAAAATGAATCTCGATAAATTCACCACCCGCGCTCAGGAAGCTGTGCTGCGTGCCCAAACCTTAGCGGCTTCCATGGACCATCAGAACATTGAAACCACGCATTTGCTGAAAGCGTTGCTGGAATCCGAAAATGGGACCCCCACCACGCTTCTTCAGAAGGCCGGGGTGAATACGCGGCTTCTGGAAGATAAATTGGTGGCAGAACTAAATAAGCTGCCCAAGGTGCAAGGCGGGAGCCAGTATGCCTCGCCAGGACTGAACCGCGCCCTGGGCAAAGCCATTGACCTAGCCAAAAATCTCGGGGATGATTATGTGACCCAGGAGGTTTTGCTTCTGGCCATTCTCGAAGGAAGCGATAGCGCCGCCTCCCTGTTGAAGGAAATGGGCGCCACGGTCAAGGATGTGCGTATGGCCGTCCAGGAATTGCGCAAGGGTTCCCGCGTGACGGCAGCGTCCGCGGAGGATACGTACGACGCCTTGAACAAATTTGCCCGCAATCTGAACGAAGCCGCCCGCACAGGCAAACTGGACCCCGTAATTGGCCGGGATGAGGAAATCCGACGCGTCCTGCACATTCTTTCGCGCCGAACCAAAAACAACCCCGTACTGGTGGGCGAGCCGGGGGTGGGTAAAACCGCCATTGCCGAAGGCCTGGCGTTCCGCATCGTGAACGGCGATGTTCCAGAGAATCTTAAAGACAAGGTGGTGTATGCCCTGGATATGGGGGCTTTGATTGCCGGCGCCAAATACAAAGGCGAGTTTGAGGAACGCCTGAAGGCTGTGGTGAAAGAGGTGCAGAGCTCCGACGGACGCATCATTCTTTTTATTGACGAAATCCACACCCTTGTGGGCGCCGGGGGCGGACAGGGGGCCATGGACGCAGCGAATATTCTGAAGCCGGCTTTGGCCCGGGGCGAATTGCGTGCCATTGGGGCCACCACCCTCAATGAATACCAAAAATATTTTGAGAACGACAAAGCCCTGGAACGCCGCTTTCAAAAAGTTATGGTGGATGAGCCCAGCGAGGAAGACGCCATCAGCATCCTGCGGGGCATTAAGGATAAGTATGAAATGCACCATAAGGTGCGCATTTTAGATGAGGCCGTGGTGGCTGCCGTGGAATTGTCCCAGCGCTACATCACAGACCGATTCCTTCCAGATAAGGCCATCGACTTGGTCGATGAAGCCGCAGCCCGACTCCGTCTTCAAATCAATTCCAAACCTGAAAAATTGGATGAACTGGAGCGCCGTATTTTCCAGCTGGAAATTGAGCGTGAAGCGCTTAAAAGGGAAAACAACGAAGAACGGGTGAAAGAAATATCGGAAGAACTGGCCCAACTCCAGGAGGAAAAAAATGCTCTTTCTGCCCGCTGGCAGGCCGAAAAGGAACTGGCTGAAAGCATCCAGCGCTGCAAGGCCGATATCGAAAACCTGAAACTGGCCGCCGAACAAGCCGAACGTGAGGGCGATTTTGGCCGGGTGGCCGAAATCCGCTATGGGAAGATTAGGGAAAAAGAACAAGAGTTGAATTCCTTGCGCCAGCGTTTGCAGGAATTTCAAAAGGACAATCCCATGGTTAAAGAAGAAGTGCGGGCTGAAGACATCGCCGACATCGTCTCGCGTTGGACCGGCATTCCGGTAAGCAAAATGCTTCAGAGCGAGCGCGAAAAGCTGTTGAATTTAGAAAACGAACTGCATAAGCGCATCGTGGGTCAGGATGAGGCCATTGCGGCCGTGGCCAACGCCGTGCGTCGCAACCGCGCCGGTCTTCAGGATCCTCACCGGCCCATCGGCTCCTTCATTTTCATGGGCACCACCGGTGTGGGTAAAACCGAGCTGGCCAAGGCTCTGGCCGAATTTCTTTTTGATAATGAAAACAATATGACCCGCATAGACATGAGCGAATACCAGGAGAAGCACAGCGTCAGCCGTTTGGTGGGCGCACCTCCCGGTTATGTGGGATATGATGAAGGCGGGCAGCTGACGGAGGCCGTTCGGCGCAAGCCTTACAGTGTGGTGTTGTTGGATGAAATTGAAAAAGCCCACCCCGATGTCTTTAATATTCTGCTTCAGGTGTTGGACGAAGGCCGCCTCACCGACAACAAAGGCCGAACGGCCAATTTTAAAAATACCATCATCATCCTCACGTCCAACCTGGGCAGCGATCTTATCCGTGAGAACTTTGAACATCTCACCGATGCCAAACGCGACAGCATCATCGAAAGCACACGCGCCCAGGTGATGAGTCTCCTGCGCACAACACTACGGCCTGAATTTCTGAACCGTATCGATGAAATTGTGATGTTTTTGCCGCTCACGCGCGATGACGTAAGGCAGATTGCCCTGCTTCAATTCAAAAAAATCCAGGAAGCTTTAATGAAAAACAATGGCGTGCGCCTGGAAGTGAGCGATTATGCCCTCAATTACCTCTGCGAATTGGGGTACGATCCTCAATTCGGTGCCCGTCCCCTGAAGCGCATTATCCAGAAGAAAGTGCTGGATGAATTGGCCAAAATGATCCTCGCTGAAAAAGTGGATAAGAACAAAACCATATTGTTGGATTATCTGGGGGACGACCAGCTGGTGTTCCGCAATGTGAACACCACCGAAGAAGCGGAAGTGCAAGAGGCCGAAGTGGTGGAATAAACAGAATTCAACCTGGAATGTTAAACTAATGATGATGTGGGCCCTGGCGATACTCTTCCTGGTTATGTGGAGCCCGTCAGGTTGTGCCCAAAAAAAATCCTTCCCCTCAGACCCCCATGCTATGGAAACAAAAAGCCCTTTGAACCTGAGTGAAGAGGAATGGCGCCGCAAATTGTCCCCGGAACAGTTTCACATTCTGAGGGAAAAAGGAACCGAACGACCTTTCACGGGAAAATTTTACCTGCACAAAGAAAAAGGCGTGTATTGCTGCGCCGGTTGTGGTCAGGAGCTTTTCACCCATGAAATGAAATTCCACAGTCCTTGCGGATGGCCCAGTTTTGACAGGGAGATACCAGGCGATCGAATCCTAAAAAAACCAGACTATTCTTTCGGTATGGTACGCACCGAAATATTATGCGCCCGATGCGGTGGCCACTTGGGTCATATATTTAATGACGGCCCCACAGAAACCGGCCTACGCTATTGCGTGAACTCCCTTTCCCTGGACTTCAAAAAAGAAGACTAAAGCGATGGCCGTGCAATTATTTTAATTCACAGTCCGTCACCAAAGTTCCTCCCATTGTTACATCGCTTTTATTGCAAATATCGCGGGCGTCTTTTTTGGTTTTGTCAGCAATAGTGGAGCTGGTGGTGAACGTGGAACCATCGCCCATATCGGTCTTGCATTCGCAGGTCCAATCTTTCTTGCACGAAAAAAGAAGGCTGGCGGACGCGATGGTAAGCAACGAAAAAAGATTTAAAGAGATTTTTTTAAAGCGCATAAAAATGTTTTTGAGAGCATAAAATTAATAAATGTCAAAAAAAACAGGTCATTTGAGATAAAATTCCTGAAGGGCGTCCTGAATAAATGACCCCTTATTATATTTGAAGAGTTGCCGAATTAAAAATGATATCTAGGTACTTTTTCTTGGCAGTTCAAAGAAAGCCTGAAGGGCCTCCGCTGTTTTGTTCCAGCTAAAAGACTCCAGGACAAATTTTCTGCCCTGGCTCCCCAGGTGTTCCCGGAGGTCTGAATCCGACAATAGTTTTAACATGGCGTCTGCCATTTTCTCTGCACTATCTGCCACGAAAAGATG
>JANWWP010000043.1 GCA_025055575.1 Flavobacteriales bacterium
AACCTATGCTCAGCAATCCTAAAAATAAGAGATAGCTGTGCGGAGAAAAACGGATACTCAGAAAGGTGACGGCCACAATGAAGGCGCCTGTAATAGTGCGGGTCCGTAGATTTTTAAAATTATCCTTGAAAAAAAAGCGGGCCATTGGCCCGCAAAATTCACAATTTTTTACTAAATTTGAAGAGGGTTTATTCCTTGTCTAAAAATTTGTACCGCCCGGACTTTTTCAATTCCTGGTAAACGGCTTCCAGCCGGGACAGAGTGGTGTTCATGGTGGTGCGGTCGTAGAGGGGATTATCCTTGTTCGCGGCCAAATTTTTCCGAATTTCCTTAATACGAGCTTCGAGGTGAAGGACTTTTTCATCGGTATCGTACCAATGCACCTGAAAAGGATCGGCGTCTTGCATTAATTCTTTGGGAGGTGCTACCTGTGTGACCTGAGGCGTAGATGAAGATTGGGCCTTAATTCCTAATTGAAAGGCACCGAGCAAGAAAAATGCAATACAGAAAATCAAACTTTTCATAAGAGTTCCTATCAGCAAAGATAGTTTTTAAAGCTTAAACGTTGCCCGGCCGATTATTTTTTAATAATAGTGATTTGAAATATTTTTCCGCCATTTCCCTGAACACTCCGTGGCCTCCGCGGCTTCGAAGTTGGATATTACAAATGTTGCGTACTTCGGGGCAGGCATCCGATGGGCAGGCCTTCCAATGGCACAGGTTCATGGCATCCAAATCATTGAGATCATCGCCCAAATACAGCACTTCCCCGGCACTTAGTTGAAGGACATGCATCCATTGTTCCAACAAGATGCTTTTTTTCTCAGTGCCGGCATACCAAAATTCAAGATTTAATATTTCAGCCCGGCGACGAATGATGGACACGGCATGGCTGTGGCTCAGGAGCGCTACGCGCACACCGTTTTTATTCAGGCGGTTCATGGCCAGGCCGTCCCGGGCATCAAACGATTTTATTTCCATCCCATTCTCTGCAATATAAATCCGCCCGTCCGTTAGGGTTCCATCTACATCGCACACAATAAGACGAACTTGAGAAGAGAGGTCAAAATTTTTCTGAGCCACTTCAGTATGCTCTGGCAAATAGTACCCTTTGTTTGGATGGACGGCCTGTAAGAACACACTTCCCATTTTCTGAGGGATTATGAAGGGGTATGCAACGGATGGTGGCTTTGGACAATTCCTTTATGCGCAGTTCTGTTTCGGTTGTTCCATCCCAATGTGCTGCCACAAATCCGCCCCGGGTATCTAAGAGGGCCACAAAATCTTCCCAAGTATCGGCCGGCCGGATATTGGTTTCCAACCTTTGGCGGGCGGATAGAAGCAGCTGGGCTTGGATAGATTCTAAAATAGCCGGTATCTGCTCCAGGGCTTTTTCCAGAGGTTGCACCCATTTTTCCCGCGTATCCCGTCGGGCTATTTCGACGGTACCCTGCTCCAAATCTCTGGGACCTATGGCCAGCCGCAAAGGCACGCCGCGCATTTCATATTCCGAAAACTTCCAGCCCGGCTTTTGCGTGTCGCGCACATCGGCTTTGGCCCTGATCCCAGCTTGATTCAACGTGTCTGCAATTTCCTGCACTCGGGCGCAGGTGGCAGCTTGCTCTTCCTCGGATCGGTAAATAGGCACCAGCACCACCTGGAGGGGCGCCAACCTGGGAGGCAACACCAGTCCGTTGTCGTCCGAATGGGTGAGGACAAGGGCGCCCATCAGCCGGGTGCTGACGCCCCAGGAAGTGGCCCACACATATTGGAGGCTGCCATCCTTCGCTGCAAATCGCACATCAAAGGCTTTGGCAAAATTTTGGCCAAGGAAATGGGAAGTGCCAGCCTGCAGGGCTTTTCCGTCCTGCATCAGAGCTTCAATGCAATAGGTTTCCTCTGCACCGGCGAATCGTTCGTGGGCCGTCTTGAAGCCCCGGATCACAGGCATGGCCATCCATTCTTCAGCAAAGCGGGCATAGACGTCCAGCATTTTTTCGGCTTCTTCAATAGCTTCGTCCCTGGTGGCATGCGCCGTGTGGCCTTCCTGCCATAAAAATTCCGCCGTCCTCAGAAAAAGCCGTGTGCGCATTTCCCAGCGCACCACATTGGCCCATTGATTGATCAACAACGGCAGATCTCTCCAGCTTTTAATCCAGGATTTATACGTGTTCCAAATGATGGTTTCAGAAGTGGGCCGCACGATGAGTTCTTCTTCCAACCGGGCTTCCGGATCCACTACCACGCCTTGGCCGCTCGGGTCATTTTTTAACCTGTAATGGGTTACCACAGCACACTCCTTAGCAAATCCTTCCACATGCGCGGCTTCTCGGCTCAGAAAAGATTTGGGTATAAAAAGCGGGAAATAGGCATTTTCATGCCCTGTTTCCTTGAACATTCGGTCCAGTTGCTGCTGCATTTTTTCCCAGATAGCATACCCGTAGGGTTTAATCACCATGCAGCCCCGCACATCAGAATGTTCAGCCAGACCGGCCTGCTGCACGATATCCTGATACCATTGCGCAAAATTTTCTGCGCGCGCTGTTATTTTATCCACTAATTTTGGTATGAATATTGAAGAATTAGATATGAGAGGGCAAAAGTAACCTCTCCCAAAATTTAAAGGCCATGAAAACTTTCAACTTCATCTGTTTGTTGGCGGGGATATTCTTCATGACATCTTGCGCCACTTCGCATCGGGCTAATTTGTCTCAGGATGATGTGTACTATGGAATGGATGATGCCCGGAGGGATTTTAATAAGGAACGCAGAAACCCCCAGTATAACGCCCGTAACACAAGGACCCAGGATACGGAAATGTATTCGGATGGGGGAGATACCCAGGATAACAATTTGGACGGTCGGGCTTCTGGGAATGCCGGCAATTCAACCGGTGCAGGAGGACAGACGATCATCAATAATTATTACAACTATGGTCCATCCTCCAGCCTTTGGTGGTTTAATGCAACCAACGTATTATGGTACGATCCCTGGTTTCCGGGTTGGTCCTTTAATATTTACTTAGGTCCATCATGGTATTACCGACCCTGGTGGTCCTTTAATCCGTGGTATAATCCCTGGGCCTGGAACAATCCGTGGTACTGGGGCAATCCTTGGGCCTGGAATAATCCCTGGTACTGGGGTAATCCCTGGGCGTGGAATAATCCGTGGTATTGGAACAGTCCCTGGGGGTGGCATAATCCTTGGTGCTGGAACAATCCTTGGGCCTGGAATCCCTACAATGCCTGGGCAGGTCCGGCCGGGTGGGCAGGCCCTGGTCTGGGCGGCTTTCACAATGTGTATTATGGCCCACGACGCAATATGATGGCCCTGAACAAAAGTTTAACTCTGATGAATCATAAAAAAGGCGTGGCACAGGCCCCCAGCCGAAAACCGGCGGTTCAAGAGGCACGGCCGGGGCAACCTGTCTCAACGGCCGATAGAGACAGGCGTCCATCGACCCGTGAAATATCGCCGGCCGCTCCACGACCCCAAGCGCCGCAAGAAACAGCCGTGACATCCCGTCCCCAGCGGACCAGGGAAATCACTACTATGGCGGAACCAGGTGTCAGAAAACCTTACATAAATCCTGAATATTCAGCTGACGTTAACGCGCGTCCCTCCGTGCCGGCTTTCAGGAATACAGGTCAAGACCGTCCGATGTTCATGCGCGACCCGGATGTGCGTCCGGCCTTGCCGGAGAACAACACCCCCATCCAGCGCATGCCGCCTCCGCCTGATAACAATAGGCGTCTGGGGGAGCCTGAAAGGCAGTCCTCTCCATCCCAAAGGAATATGAATGACCTGAACGCTCCGGGACGCCCCAATAATTACCAGGCGCCTCGGTCCCCTCAAACTCCTCAGGCCCCTCAGCCTCCGCAAAACTATCAACCTTATCAAACGCCCCAGGCACCTCAGAGCCCCTATCAGAGGCAGGAATCCATTCCGCCAAGATCCAATTTTAACCGCCCTGCCAATCCTCAAAGTTCGATTGGTAGCCCCCAACCCCCGCAAAACATTAGGCCCAATTCAGGATCGGGTTTCCAAAGAGGGGGTAGTTTTAATTATTCTTCCGGCGGGTTCTTTCAGGGAGGCGGGAGTCGTAGTGGCATCGGAGGTGGTTTTGGTGGCGGCAGCCGAGGTGGTTCTTTTGGAGGCCGTCGCTAAAAAAGATCGGAAAAAAAGTTCCTTGATTTAAAGGTCGTGGTGAGGCAATATTGTTTTCTTGTTGTAACTTCTGCATTCGCTTTGGCGAGTTCCATTGTGGCTCAAAATGAGTCGGACGTGTTCCGTTATACCTGGTTGATGCCGACGGGCACTCCACGTTTCACGGCGCTGGGTGGCGCCATGGGCGCCCTGGGCGGGGATCTTTCCACGGTCACTGTCAATCCGGCCGGTATCGGTATTTACAGGAAAG
>JANWWP010000040.1 GCA_025055575.1 Flavobacteriales bacterium
GGGCTGTACCATCCGTGTTGATACCCACGTTCTGGGCCATCCCAACAGGAAGTGCGAAGAATAGATGCAATCCCAGAAGATAAAAGCACAAAATTTTTTTTAAGATATTATTTAGCATAATTATTGAAATTCCGATGCAAAGTTCGGCAAGACTTAGGCCATTTTTTTGATGATAGAAAGAAATCGTGAAGATTTAAGTATTAATAACCAACAAAAAAGACACTTAAAAAACCATATTAAACTTTTTAACACTCCCCATTGGGTATCCAGAGAGTGCAAAAAATCCTACTTGTTAGTACAGATTCCCTAATCAGAAATCAAAATCCCCCTAACAACTAACTGACTTGGGCTGAGACTCCCAGCAATACATTTTTTTTCACAAAGAATCACAAAGAAGAAAATCAATTCTTAACAATACAATTCGAGAGAAATTTTCTTACCAAAATATATTCCTTAACGTTTCGTTCCTGATAATAAAAGAAAGTAAGAATATATCCATTGCAAAGCGAGTAAGTTCTTTTTAATATTATTTATTTTTTTAACAATCTTTAAATCCCACGCCAAAATGTCAATAAACTGACAAAAATTTTAGTTACAGTCCATCATTTCTTAGTCGGGGAAAGTGTTGTTGTGTGCCGCGTCACCTGAATTGTTTCGTTCAAATGAAAGTCGGTTTTCTGGTTTTCCAGAGCTGTCAGTCGTTCGGACAGCCATTCCAATTTTTGGGCAAGGATATTATTTTTCTCTACAAGGATTTTATTCTGTTGCTCCAGATTTTGAATTCTTCTGTAAAGCCCTTGAATCCCCAGCAAGGCCACGCCGGCCACATCCGAAGCTGCCAAAGAGGAAGCCGCATCCGGGCCATCCAGAACGCCTGTTCCAAACATTGTGTAGAAATCTTCTGCATAAGGCCCGATGTGATATTCCTGAGATCCTTTGTAAAACCAGCCTTCCACAGGCAATTGCTGCAATTTGTTGAGGACCTCCATGGGATCCAATTGTTGGAACCTGTCTTTTTTGGAACGGGAGGACGTGTTGGTCCAAACCCCGCCGCCCGAGAGATAGGCTCCATTGCCATTCCAACTGGCATCTCCTACATGAATAGGGTAATCCCCGTCCTGTCGGTTGATAACCAGAAAACCTGATGGGCTGCCTGAGCCCGATCCGAAGAAATACACGCGATGGGTTTCTGGATTGGCCGGGGAAACGTTTTGACCAAAAACCAAAGTAAAAGCCGCATTGGCGATGTTGCCGTAGCCTCCGGCCACGGCACTGTGAGAACCGTAGGCATAATTGTTTTCACCCCCGCTCACCGAACTGCCCCAGCCCTCAGCAACGTTGTTGTATCCCCCACTCACTGTTCCATAATTGCCAATGACGCTGTTTTGCTGCCCCCCTCCGACGGCCGCATAACTGGCTTCAATAGTATTGCTTTCGCCCCCGGCAATAATGGAACCCGAGAAATCAGCCGAATTAATAATTGTGTTGTTCAGCCCCCCGCCAATGGTGGCATATTGGCCCTCCGCCGTGTTATTTTCTCCTCCCAAGATTGCAGAATAATTCCCGTTGGTATTATTATTTCCTCCGCCCACCAGCACAGAGCCAATCCCCACCACAAAGTTTGAAATACCACCCCCGGAAAAGCCATGGTCCCCATCCACAAAATTGTTTTGACCTCCCGTCAGGACGCCGTAGGCGCCATTTACTTGATTATTCTGACCTCCCCCAAGGAGGCCATATGGCGCCCATCCCGAAATAGAATTACTGATGCCACCTACCACCGTGGAACCATAAGGATTGGCTGTATTGCTATATCCCCCCGCCACTGTGGAATATTCACCATAAGCCGTGTTATAGCCTCCGCCACCCACAAACGTTGAAGATCCATAAGCGTTGTTAAAGCTTCCTCCTGCCACAACGGCGTAGGCGTTGTAAGTGGCATTGGAGGCCCCGCCACCAACCACGCTGGTGTTTCCGAAAGCTTGGTTTGAAACACCCCCCGATATGGTGGCAGTGGTGGCATGTACTTGATTTTGGAAGCCTCCACCAACTACGCTGGCCGAACCTGAAGCGGCATTATTATACCCTCCACCTACCACACTATAATTAGCTAATGCTGTGTTGTAAACCCCACCGCCTATGAAACTGGCCTGATTTTGAGCTTCATTCACTGAGCCGCCTCCAATAAATGAGTAAGTTCCTCCAGCCTGGTTAAAATTCCCCCCACCCACGATGCTTCCGTAACCAGAGACGCTGTTGTACTGCCCTCCTCCTATACTCCCTGCACTGGTCATGACCGTGTTGTTTCGTCCGCCTGAGACCACAGACCAGTTTCCGTTGACCGTGTTTTCACTGCCGCCCGTAATTACGGCCTGGAGTCCTTGTGCATTGTTATTATAACCCGCCCCCACGAAGGACATCAGGCCCTGGGAAAGATTTAAAGTGCCTCCCCCCACCACACTGCCGCCAGGTCCATAAGCGCCATTGTAAGTGCCCCCGCCTACAAAAGCATAGGGCGTAGCCGCCACATTTCCTCCACCCCCCGCAATGGTTGTCATGTAATCCGAACATTCATTTTGCTGTCCCCCTCCTATTGCGGAGAGAAACCCGCTGGCCACGTTTTGTTCCCCGCCTGACACTGTGCTTGTGTTGCCAAAAGCTTGGTTGTAGTTACCGCCGCCCACAACAGTAAAATCGGAACCTGCTGTGTTGTTGTTACCCCCCGCCACAATGGCACCATATCCCAGAGCTTGGTTTTGTGTCCCTCCGGAAACAACGGCTGCGTTGCCCAAGGCTGAATTATTACTTCCTCCGGCCACAACGCCCACCCATCCGTTGACCATATTTTGAGAACCACCGCAAAGCACCGCATTTATTCCAGCGGGTGATATCTGATTCATGAATCCCCCTCCGATGAAACTTCCATCACCGGAAGCTTCATTTAAAAACCCGGTAAAAACACCTCCAGCATACCCCGTCACCTCATTTTGATATCCACCGGCTATGGTAGCGTACTCCTGGAAAGCTTTGTTGCCATCCCCGCCCAAGATTGAACACCATTTGCCTTTGGTGGTATTCACCATGCCGCCGGCAATCACGCTCCAGCCCCCCAGGGAGTCGATCAAGTGGCCACCGCCTCCGCCCACAAAAGAGTTTTTGGGGTAAACAATGCTGCCCAACCCCCCAACTACTACACTCCAGGGGCCCGTAACAATATTATTCTGGCCGCTAAGAATAGCCGAATAATCCCCCGATGCCACCATATCTGCACTATCCCTTAACGCCTGAAAATCCACGGCGAATGGCCCGCGCAAATGACCACCCCCATCCCTTTGAATGCTTCCGTTCGTATTGAATTTGAAAGCGATTTGATTATGAACCCTGACAACCAATGGCAGGCTGTCTATGGTTCCCACAAAGTTTGAATCGGGGTCCGTACCAGAATTACCTTTTAATAACCAACCTTGATCTCCACTTGCCGGACTGGATAAGGGGACCCATAAACTGCCATCCCAATAATAAAACCCCGGCGCCACATCCGCAGAATTGTTTGTGTTATATACCAAAAGGCCCGTGGCGCAACAAGACGAAACCGTGGCCATGTCCGAAGTGGAGGTAAGACTGACGCGGGGCAGAAGAAAACCTTTATCAGATGCTTTAACGTCCAGAATGGCGCTAGGATCCGGCGCCTCCCCCGTCACGTTGATACCCACATTTTGTCCCTGCAGAACAATTGAATTTGTGCAAATTAATACCCCTATGAGAACAATTCTTTGATTTCTAAAAATATTTTTAAGACAGGTTTTTCTTAGAACCCGAATGGAGAAAGATTCTTTATTCATATTTTTTGATTAATTTTCCTGGAATGATAAAAATTAGGAAAGATGCTAAACATACGCAATTCCATTTTCAAGCTAAAGGTTCCTTTGATTAATGTTATCAAAAGATTATTGTGAAAAACCAAGATATTTATCTACAACCAAGGAGCAAAATAATATCAAAAAATAGAATTTATTAAAAAAATAACAAAGTTTAACTTATTAAAAATTTAGAATTATTAATAATTGCACATATGATTATTAGCTTTACAAAAGCTATGCTTTTCAATTTTATTTGTTATGTTCTACATTTTCAAGCTTTTGTCTTATTTTCTAAAAGTTTTCGAGTTTTGTTAAGAGGGTGTGAAAAACCTCCTTTTTGATAGGATAATTTAGTTGACCGGTATTACCTTAAATTTGTTTCACAATTTAATTTATGAGTTCCTTTGTCATTGAAGGCGGCTACACCTTACGCGGCGCCATTGAGCCGCAAGGCGCTAAAAACGAGGCCCTGCAAATCTTGAGCGCCACCTTGCTGACAGAAGAAGAAGTGGTGGTGGAAAATGTTCCGGAAATTTTGGATGTCCTCAAATTGATTGAAATTTTAATGGACATGGGGGTTGAGGTAAAAAAAATAGACCGGGGCACCTATTCATTTTGTGCCCGGCATATCCAAACGGATTATATTTTTTCTCCCTCTTTTATTGAAAAAGCCTCGCGGCTCAGAGGCTCGGTGATGTTGTTGGGTCCCATGCTGGCCCGTTTTGGGAAAGGCTTTATTCCCAAGCCGGGGGGCGATAAGATCGGCCGGCGGCGGCTGGATACCCACTTTCTTGGCTTTCAGAAACTGGGTGCGGCCTTTGATTATGACGACACTCAGGAAAGCTATACAGTGTCTGCAAAAAATCTCAAGGGCGGCTTTGTATACATGGAAGAAATTTCGGTGACGGGTACCGCCAACATGATTATGGCCGCCGCTCTGGCACAGGGCACGACCACACTGTATAATGCAGCCTGCGAACCCTATGTGCAGCAGCTGTGCCGGATGCTAATGGCTATGGGTGCGCGCATCGAAGGCGTGGGCTCCAACCTATTGACCATCCACGGGGTGGAACAACTCGGAGGCTGCCGTCATCGTTGCCTTCCTGACATGATTGAAGTCGGCAGCTTTATCGGTATGGCGGCCCTTACGCAATCTGAAATTACCATCACCAGAGCTGGCGTGGACCATTTGGGCATCATACCCCGCACCTTTGAAAAGCTCGGCATCATCATCGTACGAAATGGAGATGACCTCATCATACCCCAGCAAAAGAGCTACGCCATCGATACTTTCATTGACGGTTCCATTCTCACCATATACGATGCACCTTGGCCTGGATTCACGCCGGATCTCATCAGCATTGTGTTGGTAACAGCCATTCAGGCCAAAGGCAGCGTACTCATCCACCAAAAAATGTTCGAAAGCCGCCTATTTTTTGTGGACAAGCTCATTGACATGGGCGCGCAGATCATATTGTGTGATCCACACCGGGCCACCGTGATTGGCCTGGACCGGCGCTTTCCCCTGCGCGGCATCACGATGAGTTCGCCGGACATTCGGGCGGGCGTGGCACTGCTGATGGCGGCCATGAGTGCGGAAGGACGCAGCACCATCCACAATGTGGATCAAATCGACAGAGGATACGAACGCATCGAGGAACGGCTCAATGCCTTAGGCGCCCGGATTACCCGCTTTTCTTCTTAGTTAGTTTCTCACAAAGAACCTTCGAAATAAAAAGTGAGCAGCACCATACGGGAGTAGAGCCGCTCTATGGAGGAAGAATACATATGGTTTTCAGGGTACTTCACATTAAGAAAACCCCACGAAACACGCAGGCTGGGTGAAAATTTAAAATATTGAAGGTAAAAATCCAAGCCCACGCCCAAATCATAGGACAAATCATGCCGACGCAGTTTGAGCAGGTTGCCGCCTTTATCGTCTGTGCCGGCTTTGGAGGATAGGTCAAAAGAATATTTGATGCCCGTGTCCACATACACTCTGACATTATTTAAGCGGGCCGACTTAAAACGCAGCAACAGGGGCAATTCCAGATAGGTGGATTCCACGCTTTTCTGCACGTCATAATACGCGACAGAAGTGTCCGAAATGGTCTCACGAATGGAATAAATGAATTTTCTGGATCCAAAAGATAAACTGGGAAGGAAACGGAAATTTATGAATTCGTGGATTTTGACATTGCCTAACAACCCCATGGTGAAGCCTCCCTGGGGCCTCAGCTCGATTCGATAAACACTGTCCACCATTCCTGGATTGGCCACAGGCCGGATGCCCATAGGCATCGCGTTGGCCCCCAGCAAAAAGCCGAAATGAATGGGCTTTCGGTCCAGCTTGGGGAGATTGAGCGGTTTGGTGAAGCGCTGGGCTTGGCCAGGTAAAATACAATACCCCGTCAGCCATGCTATAGCCAATAGCCTGGATAAATAACTAAACCCGCACAAAAAGAATTTTGTCAATCCAAAATGTAAACGTACAGAAAAAGCCCGTTATTTCCGTGCCTGAAAAAGGTGTACCAAACCTCCCGAAAAAGATTGGTATTCCACCTCACGCCAACCTTCGTCTTCCAGCATGTCGATGAAATTTCCTGGCGCTGGGAAAGCCATGACAGACCGATCCAGGTAGGAATAGGCCTGGGCGTCTCCCCCCAGCCAGCGGCCGGCCTGGGGCACAATTTTTGAATTGTAAAAACTAAAAAAGGTTTTGAACAGGGATTTCTGTGGCGCTGAAAACTCCAGAATGTACATCCGACCCCCCGGTTTCAAAACCCGATGCATTTCCTTCAAACCACGCCGAATATCCTGAAAATTGCGCACGCCAAAGGCCACCGAAAGTGTATCGAAATACCCGTCTTCGAAAGGCATCTCAAGGGCCGACCCTTGAATGAACAAAGGCGCATTTGGAAGTTCAGCTGCCCGAAGCCGGGCTTTGGAGAGCATTTGCAGGCTGATGTCCAGCCCTACGACTTCTGGCACGCCCGCTTTGGCAAAGGCCAACGCCAAATCGCCGGTGCCGGTGGCCACGTCCAAAAGACGAACAGGTTTGTGCAGCAGGGCCTGCCGAATAAGATGCTTACGCCAGCGGACATCCTGCCTGAAAGAGAGCAGGCGATTTAAAAAATCGTATCTCGGCGCAATCCGGTCAAACATCTCCCGGATTTGTTCTTCTTTTGAAACTTCGGCGTTGTATGGTTTAATGTGTTCCGACACAGAAAGAGACCGTATTTTATTAACGTTCAGGCTACAATAATGTTGGCTTCTGGGAAGGTATACCGATTGGTTAGCGAGGGTCGGGCTAAGGACACAGCCAACGTGAGAATACCCACCCGCCCCATGAACATGGCCAGGATGATCACCCAACGGGATGGTAGGCTCAACTGCGGGGTGATGCCGGTGGAGAGCCCCACAGTGCCATGGGCGGACACCACCTCAAAAAATACGTTGAGCGGCGGCAGTTGAGGGTCGAAGATCATCACTAAAAAAGTGCCAAAAAACACGACACAACCCGAAAAAAATACTATACCAAAAGCCTTGCGGGCCAAATCCTGCGACACTTGATGCCGGAATATTTCCGTATGGCGTTTGTTTCGGATACTGGCCAATCCAGAAAAAAGCAGGATACTCATTGTGGTGGTTTTTACCCCGCCGCCCGTAGAGATGGGCGATGCCCCCACGAACATGAGAAAAACAAAAAACAATAAAACGGGCGCGGAAATTAGACTGAAGTCCAATGTGTTAAATCCTGCCGTACGGGCGGATGCGGAATGGAAAAAAGCGGTTATCCATTTTTGAATTATGGTTTGGTATTGGAATCCACCTTCAGCATATTGGGCCGGATTTTGGTTCTCAAAAAAATAGAAAACAACAGCGCCCACCACAATTAAAAGGACGGACGTATTCACCACCAGACGGGTGTGAACCTTGGGTTTTTTCCATGGTTTCCTGAGGCGCTCCCGCAAGGGTCGGATGCCAAATAAATCCTGAATTACAGGAAATCCTAGCCCACCTAAAATAAGGAGGCCCGCAATGACGATGTGAAGGAAATAGCTGTCTCTGACTCCATTTTCAAATAGATTGTTGGTGAACAAGGAGAAGCCCGCGTTATTGAAAGCGCTGATGCTGTGGAACAGGGAAACCCAAAATTTATGTAATGGGGTGCTGAATTCCACCTGAGGTCCCCAGGTGAAATACAAAACTCCGGCGCCTAACAATTCAATGGAAAACGTGACCAACAAAATATCCCGAAGCATGCGCACCGTATCGCTGAGGGATTCGAAACTCATAAAATCCATCACAATGGCCTGCTGTCTTAGACCGATGGCGCTGCGTCCGGACAACAAGGCAAAGAAGGAAGCAAAAATGATAATATTGAGCCCGCCCAGCTGGATCAAAACCGCCAGCACAAGATGTCCTTTCAGGCTAAAAAAGGTGGCCGTGTCCACAACGATAAGCCCCGTCACACAAGAAGCCGAGGCCGAAGTGAAGATGGCATCGGTGAAGGACAACTCCGTGCCCGGAGCCCGCATTTCCGGCATCGAAAGAAGCCCGGCGCCACCAAAAATGAGAATCAAATAAGACCCTATAAACAAAGTGGAAGGCTTCACACGCAGGCGCGCTATATGTTTGCCGGCTTTCACCAGGTCAAGCATCACGATGATCAAAAGAAAAATCTGAATAAGAATCATGAACATGCCCTGAAAGCCTGAAATACCGGACCGGCTCAAGAAAAAGCGCAGAAAGGGTTTGCCCACCACCACTGCGCCCAAAGCATCCACTATAACAGCCAAAAGAAGAAGGCCTTCAAGGGCATTTTCCCTAAAGAACCTGCGGGGTTCAAAATCGAAAAAGAACCTGAGGAGATAACTGAAAATGAAAAAAACAATGCCAGCCCGCACGATGAGCAGAATCCAGAAACTGGATTGGGGGGTCTGAGGATACCCCAGAAAATATAGAAAAGCCCCAATCGAGACCAGGGAAACCGTGAGGCGCATTACCCTGAGCACCTGCAAGGTGGCGGCTTTACTTCCGTAAATAGCCAGGTTGACAGTTTCCCGAAATCGCTGAATGGCGTTTGAGGGCATAAAATTCAGAGTAGTTTCAAGATCGTGGAAGGCGGCAAATGACTGGCTGTTTCTTCCAGCAAATCCTGGGCCGTGATCACCGAAACCCCCGGCGCTTCACAAACGCGACCCCCGGCCATATTGCACAATACCGCCACGGCTTCCGGTGGGGCTCCTGTGGCCAAGCCCAGGGCCGCCACAGCAGCCACGGTATCTCCCGCGCCGCTCACATCCCGGACATACCGGGGACGGGCCGGAAAATGCATGAAATCCTGTCCCACACGCAAATACACACCCCGCGCTCCGGCTGTGACAAGAGTGAATGTATGAGGCATTTTTTGATGGAGAAATCGAACACCTTCCAAAAGCTGGGCTTGGCCTTCTAACCCGTTGGCAGAATGCCCGAGCGCTTCGGCCAGCTCCCTCAGGTTGGGCTTGAAAAGTGTGACATTTTCATAACACCAAAAATTCCGCCGCTTTGGATCCGCCACTACAGGTATCTCGTTTTCAATGGCAAAATTTATGACCCACTGAATGACTTCAGTAAATAAAAAACCTTTGTCGTAATCTTGAAAGATAAAAGCCTGCCAGGGCAATGCCCGTAGAACCGTGCGCACATGGCCCAGAATATTTTCTTTAAGTTCTTCGGAAGCCGGCTGATTATTTTCACGGTCCAGGCGCAGTATTTGTACCCCGTTCCCCATAATGCGCGTTTTGGTGGTGGTGGGGCGATCCCGAACTGGCATTAAAAAATCTTTTATGCCTTTATCGGCCACTAATTGGCGCAACTGGGATGCCGGAGCATCGACGCCACACAAGCCGGCCAGACCGACTTCGGCACCCAATGCCCGGAGATTCAAAGCCACATTGGCAGCGCCCCCCGGCATCACTTCAAATCTGTCCACCTCCACCACCGGCACAGGAGCCTCCGGAGAAATGCGGTGCACAGCACCATGCCAATATTCGTCTAACATCACATCCCCCAACACCAGGACCTGTATCCCTTCAAATTTTTTAATGATTTCCCGAAGTTCCGCTGTGTGGGCAGACATTTTTGGCCGACAATGTTACAAATTAACTTAGTGCGCTTCCGATGATCCATGACTTTTTCGCCCGTAAAAGCCCCGGAAACCCTGCGCTTGTTTGCGGCCATTCCTCCGCCCCAGGAAATGCTGTGGATTCAAAAAAAATTTCAGGATCATTTAAATAGGGGCGATTGGAAATGGATGCGGACGGAAAATCTGCATCTCACCTTGTGTTTTGTAGGCAATATCCGTTCGGAAGTCCTACCGGGACTCCTGGAATCCTGGGAAAAAGTCCGCTGGCAGTTCACACCTTTCAGAATATGGAGCGACGGGCCAGCCTGGATGCCAGAGCGGAAGCCCCGCATGCTGTGGTGGCGCTATAAAAAATCCCAGGAATTCTCGAATCTTCACAAAGCCCTGCACCGCGCTGCTGCGCCTTTTAAAATTCGTCCTTCGGCATGGGAACCCCACCCCTGGCCCCACATCACGCTTGCCCGTTTCAAAGGCAGCCGCCAGGGACCTGGCTGGCTTCCTGAAGTGGATGCCTGTCCAGACTATCTTGAAATAAATGAAATTCAAATATGGCAAAGTCTTCTGCACCAGGGTCAAGTGCGTTATGTGCCACTTCCCAACCGATTTCCACTCTTCGATGCATAGTTACAAAATCCCACTGAGGGGCTGGTCCGTAGAAATCTCTCCGGCCAAAAGCCCTGCGTCCGACCCAGCTTGAAGCTCTGAATAGACAGAAGGGCCGGCTGGCTGCCAGCCTCTATTTTTGACCTCAAATTCCAATTGTCCATGGCCCGCATCCGATACGCACCTTTGCCTGTGGAACTTTTCATCGATGGCCGGGAGCGTCTTAAAAGCCGACTTCCGGAAGGCGCTATCGCTATCCTTGCACCTTCGGATGAAATGCCCCGCAGCGCCGATCAAAATTTCCCTTACAGGCCCAATCCGGACCTTTTTCGGCTCTGCGGCATTGACCAGGAAGACACATTTTTGGTGCTGTGCCCACAGGCTCACGCGCCCCACCACCGGGAAATTCTTTTTATTCGTGAGACCAATCCGGAAATTGCCACCTGGGAAGGTGCCAAGCTTTCTAAGGAGGAAGCCCGCGCCATCAGCGGAATTCAAACCGTTTACTGGTCCTCAGAATTCGACAAAATCGTTCACGAACTGATCCTTCGAAGCCAGAGTATTTTTTTGGGTTTGAACGAAAACATCCGCGCCCACACGCAGGTGCCGGTGCGCGAAATGCGGTTTGCGGCAGCGCTTCGGGAAAAATATCCTTTGCACCAATACGGCCGCCTGGGGCCTATTCTGGATGAAATCCGCGCCATCAAGCACCCGGCCGAGGTGGAAGTGATACGCAAAGCCTGCGCCATCACAGGCAAAGCCTTTGAAAGAGTGTTGCGATTTGTGAAGCCCGGCGTGATGGAATATGAAGTGGAAGCCGAAATTATTCACGAATTTATTCGATCGGGTGCCATGGGCCATGCGTACCATCCCATCATTGCCAGCGGCGCCAATGCCTGCGTTTTACATTACAACGCCAACAACAGTCCCTGCCGCGAAGGGGAGCTCCTCCTATTAGATTTTGGAGCAGAATACGCGCATTATGCTTCGGACCTTTCCCGCACCATCCCGGTGAGTGGCCGCTTCACAGAGCGCCAGAGAAAAGTGTATGAGAGCGTGCTGCGCGTGATGCAGGCCGCTAAAGACCTGCTGCGCCCAGGCACTCTGTACAGCGAATACGAAAAAAAGGTTGGAGAATATATGACCGAAGAACTGGTGGGTTTGGGGCTTTTGAATAAAGAAGAAGTGGCCCGCCAGGATCCTGCACGGCCTTTGTATAAAAAATATTACATGCACGGTACGTCCCATTTTCTGGGATTGGATGTACACGACAGCGGCAACCGTAATTTCCCCATGCAGGCCGGAATGATGTTCACCTGCGAGCCGGGAATTTACATTCCAGAAGAAGGCATAGGTATCCGGCTGGAAAATGACATTTACGTTTCCGAGACCGGACCTGTGGATTTGATGGCCGATATTCCTCTTCGGCCAGAGGAAATCGAAGCCCTGATGGCAGGATAGCAGAGGGCCATTCTATTTTACCCTATTACCACACTTCAATTTATTGATAAAATGTAACTGAAGTTACACTTGTGCACCATTGAGGCACCTAAGTTGGTGGTCTATTTTCCTTGATTATGAAACACGCAAAACTCCTTATTATCGGAGGCGGCAACGCAGGAATTTCACTCTCTGCTTATTTAAAACGCCATCAACCTAAGCTCAATATTTCCATTGTAGAGCCGTCCGAAAGACATTATTACCAACCGGCCTGGACGCTTGTGGGCGGCGGTGTATATGATATTCAAAAGACAGTGAAGCGGGAGGCCGATGTGATTCCAAAAGGTGTGGAATGGATCAGGGACTACTGCGAAAGCTTTGATCCAGAAAATAATCAGGTTTCCCTCAGGAACGGCGAGAAAGTTTCCTACGATTACCTGGTGGTGTGCCCTGGTATTCAATTAAATTGGTCAGAAATCAAAGGGCTTAAAGAAACCTTGGGAAAAAATGGCGTGTGTAGTAACTATAGTTTTGAGACAGCCCCCTACACATTTGACTGCATCAAGTCCTTTAAAGGTGGAGTGGCCCTCTTTCACAACCCTCACACACCGGTGAAATGCGGTGGCGCTCCTCACAAAATAATGTATCTGGCAGCGGATTTTTTTAGGCGCCATGGGGTGCTAGAAAAAGCAGAAATTCATTATTGGAGCGGCTCGGGGCGGCTGTTTTCAGTGCCAAAGTACGAAAACACTCTCCTTCGTGTAGTTAAAAGAGGGCGTATCCAGCTGCATTTTAATTACAAGCTCATTGAAGTGGATGGAGAAAGAAAGGAGGCTGTTTTTGAAGGTATGATACCCGAAAACAAACATGAAGTGCATAGAATTCAGTTTGATATGATCCATGTGACACCTCCGCAGTCTGCGCCGGATTTTGTGAAGAAAAGCCCCTTGGCCAATGAGGCCGGTTGGGTGGATGTGGACATCCATACCCTGCAGCATAAGAAATATCCAAACATCTTTTCTCTGGGCGACTGTGCCGCTCTTCCTACCTCTAAAACCGGCGCAGCGATTCGCAAACAGATGCCTGTTGTGGCACAGAATTTAATGGCTCTCATGCAGGGAGAACCTCTCAAAGGGAACTATGATGGATACACATCTTGCCCGCTGGTGACGGGGTATGGAAAGCTCGTTTTAGCTGAATTTGATTACCAACACCAGCCCAAAGAAACTTTCCCTTTTGACCAAAGCAAGGAGCGCTGGAGTATGTATCAATTAAAAAAAGAAATACTGCCAAGGCTGTACTGGGGACCCATTTTGCACGGAAAGATTTAAGTCCTAAGTTAATTCAGCTGAATAAGCATAAGCAAGGGGCCGTAGGCCGTTACAAGTCTTGAGGTTGAAAATTTGTTTAAAAGACCTAGGAGGAGGTATATAAGATTTTTATTTACCTTTGCAGCCCGATTTTTTAAACATGAACCAATACGAAACGGTGTTTATCATAACGCCCGTCCTTTCTGAAGACCAAGTTCGGGAAGTGACGTCCAGGTACAAAGATCTGCTCAAGGAGAGCGGATGCAAGATCATCCACGAAGAGAAGTGGGGCCTGCGAAAGCTGGCCTATCCAGTGGCTAAAAAGACCACCGGTTTTTACCACCTCTTCGAATACCAGGCGCCTCCCGGCTTCATTGAAAAGCTCGAAATCAATCTGAAACGCGATGAGCGCATTTTGAGGTTCCTCACCGTCAAGCTGGACAAGCACGGCATTGAATGGAATGAGCGCCGCCGCAAAAAGATGAAGGAAGCTAAACAAAAACCCGTTAACTCTCCGGAAAAAGCCGAAGCATGAGTACCACCGATTCCATCAGCTCAGGATCCCAGGAGGTCCGTTTTCTGACACCCATCCCCGTTCAGGCCAGAAAAAAGAAATATTGCCGTTTCAAGAAATTAGGCATCAAATATGTGGACTACAAGGATCCAGAATTTTTGCTGCGCTTTGTAAACGAACAAGGCAAGATCCTTCCGCGCCGCATCACGGGCACTTCGCTGAAGTATCAGCGCAAGGTATCCCAAGCCATCAAACGGGCGCGCCATCTAGCGCTGTTGCCCTACGTGACAGACTTACTCAAATAAAATTACGGACGTTTATGTACGTTATTCTCAAGCAAGAAGTTCAGAATTTAGGGTCGCGCGATGAAATCGTGAAAGTGCGGCCGGGTTATGCCCGTAATTATTTGATTCCTCAAGGTCTGGCCATTCCGGCCACCCCTTCCAACCGGAAAGTATTAGAAGAAAATCTTCGTCAGAGGGCTCATAAAGAAAATAAAATTTTAGAGGACGCCCGGGAAATGGCCAGAAAGCTTCAGGAGACGGCCATCAAAGTGGCTACGAAGGCCGGAGAGAATGGAAGAATTTTTGGTTCCGTCAACACCATCATGGTGGCCGATGCCCTGAAAGCTGCCGGCTTTCAGGTGGACCGCCGGCAAATCACCTTGGGTGCTGAATCCATCCGTTCCTTAGGTTTTTACAAGGCCAACATCCGTCTGCACAAAGATGTGCAGGTGGATGTGGAGTTTGAGGTCATTGCCGAATAATTTTTTGAGAGCGTCGGAAGGTTCTTCCTTCGTCGCAGGCGGGCCTTTATTTTCCTTCCGCCATATTTTTCCTTCGGCCCACTATGCTTTATTGGACAGTGGGGATGGCTTAAAATTAGAACGCTTCGGCGAGGTCGTGTGTATCCGTCCCGAGCCCCAGGCTATTTGGAAGAAAAAATTATCCGAGGAAGAGTGGTCTCATGCGGCCCACGTCATGTACCGGCCCAAAACTTCCCATAGCGGTTTTTGGGAAAAACTCAGGACGGATGCCCCAGACTCCTGGCATGTTCAAATACGAACTAACGAACAAATCTTTCGTATCCGGCTGGCTCTGACCGCCTTCAAACATGTGGGGGTTTTCCCGGAACAGGCAGACAACTGGGCCTATATTTTAGAACGCAGGAACTACCTGAAAGAAAAGCTTTTTCTAAATCTTTTTGGATACACGGGCGCCGCTACCCTGGCAGCCGCCCTGGCCACAGCCCATCCCGTGCATGTGGACGCCGTGAAGCAGGTGGTACGGTGGGCTGCAGACAACGCCGCCCTCAATCATTTGGGGGGTATTCGCTGGATTGTGGACGATGCTCTGAGCTTTGTGCGCAGGGAATTGCGCCGAGGCCGCCGCTACGCCGGTATCATAATGGATCCGCCGGCTTATGGCCATGGCCCTCGTGGCGAAAGCTGGAAACTGGAAGAACATCTGGGCGCCTTGCTAAGTCACACCCTGGATCTTTTAGAACCGGGCCCCTGCGTGTATATTGCCAACCTGTATTCTTTAGGGTACTCCCCCACTCTTCTGTGTAATACCCTTCAGCGATGCTTAGAGGAAAAAGGCTACCAAGTCCATGGGCTGGAATATGGGGAACTGCGTCTCGCTCCACAGGAGGGATATCCTCTTCCGGCGGGCATATTCGCCCGGTTTGATTACATAGATAAAAAATCATAAGCCTCACGCAACGTACCCAGCAATTGCAAGGCCAGCTTGTTTCCATCCGGATTAAAAAACAATCTGGTCTAATGTGAATTTTTCTAATGGGTTTCGGGGTTTTTTAGTCCTGTGCCTGTGAGTGGCACCAGGATGTCTCCATACACCGGGCTTTGCGCCAAAGCAGCTAAGGCTACAGCACAAGTGTATTCAATGTAAAACCCCATTTTACAGGCTTTTTCCCAAGCTTTCCACAAATCCAATTCCGTGACAGAATACAGTCGGCCACCTGTTTTGTTAACGCAATCCAGGATTTGCTCCCTGCGGGCAGGCCGCTGAACGGCAATACCATCCGCACGTGTCGAACCAAAAGGACCGTTCGGAGCAAGGAGGGGTGCACATGCTTCTGAAAAAGCAGCCGATAGAGCCGGCATTCTTGTCAGAAGGCCAAATTCTTTAAGTTCACTGAAGCCCATCCAGGCTCCCAGAATGAGAGTGCCATTCCCCACGGGGAAAATGATTTCCTCCGGCAAGCTGCCACCGCACTCCTGCCAAAGTTCGTAGGCAAATATTTTGGTGCCTTCCAAAAACCAGGGACACCACACATGAGAAGCGAACCAACCGTTTTGACTGGCACGAAAAGCGGCATCTGTAGCGGCCTGGCGGCCACCCGGCACTTGGATGACGCGGGCCCCAAGACGCTCCATCATCCGTATTTTGGAGGGAGAAGCGGTATTTGGAACAAAAATTTGACAATTTAGGCCTCCGTAAGCCGCATACGCAGCCACGGAACAACCGGCGTTGCCGCTGGAATCTTCCAATACCTCGGAAGCGCCTTCTTCCCGAGCCCGGCTGATCATCACGGCAGCGCCCCGATCCTTAAAAGATCCTGTGGGATTCTGATATTCGGCCTTAACCCACAAGGAACGTCCACCCCAGGAAATTTTCAGCAACGGCGTCCGCCCTTCCCCAAGGTGGATACGTTGATGGGGATTATCCAAAGGAATGACAGGATCCCAAATGCCGGCTTTTAGGGAACTCACGAGGAGGGCAGAAGGCCCCTCAAAATTTTTTCTCAATTCAAGCGGGAGGCTCCCTTCGCGGTACCATACGCGATCGGCTTGAGAAAAATTCCGGGATCCGTCCGAAAGAATGAAACCGTTCACGTGACCTTTTGAGAGATGGCACCGTTCAATAGCCGCCGATGAATTTCCTGCACTTGAGGGATCGGATCACGCCATCCGTCATTGAGAATATGAAAAGTGGCCAAAGGCCGCTTTTTTTCATCCGGCCACTGACTTTTCATACGTTTTTCAGCTTCCTCGGGCGCCATGCCGCGTTGGCGCACCAAACGTTCCAAACGCACTTTTTCGGGCGCCGTGACCAAAATGACGGCATCGAATTCTTTCCACAGCCCTGTTTCAAAATATAGGGCTGCCTCCGAAAGTACGTAGGGCGCCTCTTTATGGGCTTGACAAAATTCTTGAAAACGTGCTCTGACCCGCGGGTGAATGAAGGCTTCCAAAGTGTGCCTTAAAGCGGGATCCGAAAAAATGATTTGAGCCAAGCTGGGAAAGTCCACACGGGCCTTGCCCTCTGGATCCCGTTGAACGGCTCTTCCATGCGTCAGATGGTCCACAAATTCAAGAACCTCTGGTTCGGAATAGAGAGCTTTGGCGACTTCATCGGCGTGGAAAACAGGTATACCCAGTTTTTTAAAATATTCGGCCACAAAAGATTTGCCACTGCCAATGCCGCCCGTCAGGGCCACACGAAGCATGGCTCAACGCTGCAAGGGCGTCTGCCCGGGCATGGAAAGGGCCGATTTATCCACTCGAATTTTGGATTTATCCACCATTTCCAAAATCACAGTTTTTTCTTCCACTTCGGCCACTTTACCATAAATTCCGCCCAAGGTCATCACTTCGTCCCCTTTTTTCAGATTTTCCCTAAACTTTCTTTGCTCTTTAGCCCTTTTGGCCTGAGGCCGAATCATAAAAAAGTAAAAAATGACCACAATGATGATGAGTGGTAAAAAAGACATGATGGGATTGGCATTGCCTTGGGCATCCGGAGGCGCCATGAAGAGGATTTGATGTAGCATAGAGATTTATTTAAGATTTATGGAAGTCGGATAGTGCCTTTTATTTTGAGTTCCGTTTCGTTAGGAATGGTGTTGGCAAAGAGGGTGACGGTTTTGGAAACCTGACCTTGTTTGTTTTCGCTGTTGAACTCCACCACCACTTCGCCTTCTTTGCCAGGTGGCACGGGTTCTTTAGGATATTCGGATACAGTGCATCCGCAGCTGGTTTTGGCGTCGCTGATCACCAAATCGCCCGCGCCAACATTTTTAAAACGAAAGACATGTCGCACCTTTTGGCCCTGAATAATTTCGCCAAAGTCATACACGGTGGTATCAAATTTAAAAGCGCCCGGCTTTTCCAACAATTCCGGGGTGATTTCTTTCGGGCCTCTCTGGCAGGCGGCCAGCCAAACCGTAAAAGCCATACCCACGTTTAGGAGAAGCCGGCTCCAGCGAAGATTTTGTAAGTATGAAATTGTTTGAACCATCTTTCTTTAAAAAGTGCGCATTTTTTTCTCTGAAACGTCGGTCAATCCGCGTCCGCTCTTAGAGAGCATGCCATCTTTTTGCATATTTCGTGCCAGGCTGTCCAAAACACCATTGAGAAATTGGGAACTTTTAGGAGTGGAATATTCCTTGCTGATTTCTAGGATTTCATTGATGGTTACTTTTATTGGGATTTCCGAAAAAGCGTGCAGTTCTGCAGCGCCCATGCGCAGCAGCAGCATATCCAAGGGCGCCACCCGGTCGGGTTCCCAATTTCGCAGGGAGCGGATAATGTATTGATTAAAAATGTCTTTTTTCTCAAGAGTGATCCGGCCCAGGCGCAAAGCAAAATCAAAATCTTCATCTCCTTCCCCAATTTCCTGAACCAGATACAATTCCCCGCGGACCGGAGTATTCTCAAGAGTCCTGGCCAGCATACCAAACGCTATTTCTTTATCTTCCGACCAAAAAAGGTATTGTTCGTCCAGCCATTCATTAAATACCGGGTCCGGAATGACAACCGCATCCAGAATTTGGAGGAGGAAGGCCCGGTCGCGCTTACCTGAATTTTGATCGGCCTCCAGGTAGGCTTTGTATCCTTCCGTCTCGCGGATGGCCCTGAACAATCGGAGGGGTGCCTCGGGGTGTCGGCTCCAGCTGATGCCTCGTTTTTGAAGGATATGTTGCAGCGTTTTAGAGTCTCTAATTTTATTCAGAAAAATATTGCGCGTGAAAGCGGTTTCCGGCATCAAATCGAAACGATCCGGGAAAAATTTGTTTTTAACCTCCTCCCTTTCCAGGAGACTTTCCTGGTGAATATCGGCTAAGAGAGCCAGCAACAATAGGTAGAGGTCATACACTCTTTCGAGAGAGGCTTTAAGCTGTCGATGAAAATACGCAGAGTCCTGAATTTCGGAGGACTCCATGGCGTAGAGCAACTGGAGGACCCGAATGCGCAGCTTGTGCCTGTTGAGCATGAATAATTAATCCCTATTGAAGGGAATTTTTAATTGGGCGGCCATGCGGAGGCGGGCTTCGGCTTTTTGTTTGGCAGCTGCAAGAGTGGTTTGACCATTGGCAGCTGCTTTTTGCAGAATCTCAAGAGTCAGGTCATAAATATGACGTGTCTGTTCCATGGCGGCTTCCCGGCTGTAGTTACCAAGATACTCGCTATACACATTGATGAGCCCGCCGGCGTTGATGAGAAAATCCGGCGCATACACTATACCTCTCTCCATCAATTCGCGGCTGTGCACATCTTCATCCAACAGTTGGTTGTTGGCAGCCCCGGCCACCACACGGCAGCGCAGGCGGGGTATGGTGGCATCGTTGAGTGTGCCCCCGAGCGCGCACGGAGAGTAGATATCCATCTCCATGTCGTAGAAATTGTCGGCATCCGCCACGTGTACATTATGGGTCGCGGTGACTTCCTTTATTTTATCTTCAAAAATATCGGTGACCCAGATGCGGGCATTTTCCTTCACAAGAAGCGCCACCAAATGCTGACCCACGCTGCCGCAGCCCTGCACCAAAATCTTTTTGTTCTCAAGGCTGTCGGAGCCGAAGGTGTGTTTTGCGGCCGCTTTCATGCCCATGTACACCCCGAAGGCGGTCACCGGCGAGGGGTTGCCGCTCCCACCCAAATGCGCAGGAAGCCCACTGACATGGGGCGTGGACATACGAATATACTCCATGTCGCGGGAGGTCATGCCCACATCCTCCGCGGTGATGTATTTGCCCCCCAAATCGTTTACAAACTGTCCGAAACGTCGCAGCAAATGTTCTGATTTGTGCCGGCGAGAGTCTCCAATAATCACAGCTTTGCCGCCCCCAAGATTCAAACCGGAAACGGCGGCTTTATACGTCATCCCACGGGAAAGCCGCAATACATCCCAAAGCGCTTCCTGCTCAGAAGCATAAGGCCACATCCGTGTGCCGCCCAAAGCCGGACCCAGGGCCGTGTTGTGGACGGCAATGATGGCTCTAAGACCTGAGGCCTTGTCATGACAAAAAAGCACTTCCTCGTGATCCATCATTTCCATACTCTGCAATACATCCCGGGAAGTCGTCTCCAATTCTATGGGATCTTTGATAGCCATGTTGAATTTTCCAAATTTTGACTCAAGGTATTGACCCTTGACGGCCCAAATATATGACATTTGCACCCGGCAACAGGAAAAGGGATGTTTCGAAGGCTGAATAAATACCTTCTGCCCCATCTGCCTTTATTTGGGGCAGGCCTGTTTTTTGTGTTTCTGAGCAATCTTTTTTCTCTGTATCCGGCACGGCTCATCAGCCGTTCCATGGATTTACTTATTGATACCCTGAACTTTTACCCTTTCGTTCATGGAACTTTCATGCGTCCTCACTTTGTGAGCGATACCCTATGGTTTGTGGGGGTTTTTGCGGGCGCCATCATTCTGATGGCCTTGATTAAAGGCGGATTTATGTTTTTGATGCGCCAAACCCTCATCATCATGAGCCGCAAGATTGAATATGAAATGAAAAATCAAATTTTCGCCCATTATCAGGCTATGGATCAGGCCTTTTTTAAGCGGCATGCGACCGGCGACCTGATGACGCGCATTTCGGAGGATGTATCCAAAGTGCGGATGTACATAGGACCGGCTATCATGTACACGGCCAACATGGTGATCATGTTCGTTTTGGTGGTGTCCATGATGTTGTGGGTGAGCCCACGGCTCACAGCCGTGGTATTGCTGCCGATGCCCGTGCTCTCGGTACTCATTTATTTTGTTAACAAATCCATCCTTATTAAAAGCGATCGGGTTCAGAATCTGCTCTCGGGCCTCACGTCCTTCGTCCAGGAAAGTTTTTCAGGCATCCGGCTCATCAAAGCTTTCAATAAGGAGTCCTTTTTTAGCCGGGCTTTCGAAGCGCGCTCCATGGAATATCGTGCGGCCGGATTGGCTTTGGCCCGCGTGGATGCCGCCCTTTTTCCAGCCATCCTTTTTTTGATTGGAACCAGCACCTTGTTGGCATTGTGGTATGGGGCTGTGGAAGTTGCTTCCGGCCGCATCACACCCGGTGTGATTGCCGAATTTATTGTGTATGTGAACATGCTCACTTGGCCTGTGGCCTCCTTGGGCTGGGTCACTTCCATTATTCAACAAGCCATGGCTTCCTTTCGGCGCATCTGTGCCTTTTTGGACACGAAGCCGGCCATTACTCCTGGTGGGGCCACGCCTCCCTCCGTGGTGGAAACTTTGGAGTTTGACAATGTATACTTTACTTTTCCAGATACGGGCATTCAAGCGCTTCGGGGGGTCAGTTTCATCGTGCGACGGGGGGATTTTTTCTGTATTACCGGGCGTACAGGCGCCGGCAAATCTGCCATCGTTCAACTAATCATGCGGTTTTATGATCCGGATTCTGGCGTCATTCGTTTAAATGGGGTGGACATCCGGACTTTAGATGTCAGAGAATACCGGAAACTCATCTCTTACGTGCCCCAGGAAGCTTTTCTGTTCTCAGACACGGTGGCGGCCAACATTGGATGCGGCGCTTCGGAAGCGCCTTCGCTCTCCGAGGTTTCTGAAGCCGCTGAAAAAGCGGCGGTTTTGGATACCATCCGACAGATGCCCCAAGGTTTTGAGACACAGGTAGGTGAAAAAGGAGTCAAAATTTCCGGGGGCCAGAAACAACGTCTGTCCTTGGCCCGGGCATTCCTGAAAAAACCTCAGGTGTATCTCGTGGATGATGGGCTCTCGGCTTTGGACTATGAAACTGAGAAAAAAATCAGAGACCAGCTTGTGCAGGCACAAGCATCTATGGTGATCATGACAGGACACCGGGCCAGCGCCTTTCCGGAGAATGCGAGGGTATTGGTGCTCCATCACGGGCAAGTGGTGGCGGAGGGCACGCGGGAGATTCTGTTGCAGAAAGAAGATTATTTTTCCACTGACTCGATCGAAAAAAATCAATGATTTTTCCTCTTGCCTTATAAATTCATTTTAAATAATTTAAAGAGTTTATGGCTCGGGCTGTAATATCACGGGACATTGAGGAAGCGGTGCGGCTTTTGAAAGCCGGCTCCGTGGTGGCCCTTCCCACAGAGACTGTATATGGCCTGGCCGGAAATGCCCTAATACGGGACACCGTGATGCGGATTTTCAAAATCAAAGGACGCCCCACTTTCGACCCTTTGATCGTGCACTGTAAAAATGCGGAAGATGCTTTCCGATATGCTGTGCGGATTCCTTCGGCAGCCATTCGGTTGGCAGAAAAATTCTGGCCGGGCCCCCTGACACTTGTCCTCAACTCCACTCGAAAAATTCCATCTGAGGTGACGGCGGGTCTCGGAACGGTGGGTTTAAGAGTGCCTTCCCATCCCCTCTTCCATCAGGTATTGGAAGCCTTAGATTTCCCTTTGGCTGCACCCAGCGCCAATCCATTCGGCTATGTGAGCCCCACCACGGCACGCCATGTATCCGATCAACTGGGGCACCTGATTGATTTTATACTGGACGGCGGCCCTTGCCTCTATGGCATGGAAAGCACCATTGTGGGGTTTGAAAAAAATGTACCGGTTGTATACAGATTGGGGGCCCTGCCGCTCAAAAAAATACGACAAGTGGCACCCGATGTAACCGTGAAAATACATGCCTCATCCAATCCAAAAGCACCAGGGCAATTGAGCAGTCATTACGCACCTTCAAAAAAGGTCCTTTGGGCCAACGCGGCGCCCTCCTCTGTATTGGAAGACAGGCTTACTGCCGTCCTTGTTTTTGGTCCTTCCCCCGAGGTGAAACCCCACTGCCATATCATGAATCTGAGTTCCACTGGTGATTATCACGAAGCCGCCCGAAATTTATACCGTTTACTTAGGGAATTTGATGCGGGCCCCTGGCACACCCTGGTCATTCATCCCATACCTCAGGATCCTGAAGGTTGGTCTGACGTCCTGAACGACCGGCTGGAAAGGGCGGCTGCTCCGAGGTAGTCGGGAACGGCACAATTTTGGACAAGGTAATAGCCGCGCTAATTCAACCTTTTTTAAAGGAACCATTCAGACATTTTGGCAGAAATAATTTTTTTTGACCGTATCGCATGAAAAAAACATTGGATTTTTGGACTTTTTCGGGCGGGGAAGGTGAAAGTGACTTTATTCCCGTCATCAACACCAACGAAGATATCAATCTCGGACTCCCTAACTTGCCGGAAACCCTTCCCATACTTCCCCTTCGCAATATGGTCTTGTTTCCAGGGGTGGTAGCGCCCATCACCGTGGGCCGCGACAAGTCCATACAACTCATTCGTGATGCCTACAAAGGCAATAAAATCATCGGAGTGGTGGCCCAGAAAGAAGGTTCGGTGGAGGTGCCCGGGTTTTCAGATGTGTATCCTGTGGGCACCATTGCTCTCATTCTCAAGATGCTGCGCATGCCCGACGGCAGCACCACTGTGATTATTCAGGGCCGCATGCGGATGGCTGTGACCGAGTTTGTGGCCGAAGAACCTTACATTCTCAGCCGATATCAGGTATTATCCGACCCGCCGGCTCCCAAAGACTCCAAGGAATTTATTGCCCTGATAGATACCATCAAAGACGTAGCGGTTCAAATTATTGAACAATCTCCTGAGATTCCTTCGGAAGCCGCCATCGCTGTCCGGAACATTGAAAATCCAGAATTCTTAATCCATTTTGTAGCCAACAACATCAATATTTCTCTTCCCGACAAACAGAAGATCCTGGAAACCAACGGCATTCAGGAAAGATCCTCCCTGGTGCTCCATCACCTGAACCGGGAACTAGAACTGCTTGAACTGAAGAATAAAATCCGGAACAAAACCAAGTTAGACATTGACCGGCAGCAAAGGGAATACTTCCTCCACCAGCAAATGAAAGTGCTGCAGGAGGAGCTGGGCCAAGGCTCCAACCAGGATCTGGAAGAACTTAAAAAGAAAGCTGAAAATAAAAAATGGCCGGAAGCTATCGCCCAGCATTTCCAAAAAGAACTGAATAAGCTGGAACGTATGAATCAGCACGCGGCCGAATACCCGGTGCAGCTCAACTACCTGCATCTGCTGACGGATTTGCCTTGGAACGAATACACTCCCGACAATTTCAATCTAAAAAATGCCGAAAAAATTCTGGACCGGGATCATTTCGGCATGAAGAAAATCAAAGCCCGCATTTTGGAATACCTTGCGGTGCTCAAACTGAAATCCGATATGAAGGCCCCGATTCTCTGCTTTGTGGGGCCGCCAGGTGTAGGTAAAACATCCTTGGGCCGCTCCATTGCCGAAGCCCTGGGCCGCAAATATGTCCGTATGGCGCTGGGCGGTCTGAAAGACGAATCAGAAATCCGCGGGCACCGGAAGACCTACGTTGGGGCTATGCCCGGCCGCATCATTCAAAATCTAAAAAAATGCGGCAGTTCCAACCCTGTGTTTATTCTGGATGAATTGGACAAAGTGGGCGTCTCTTTTCAGGGAGATCCGGCTTCGGCTCTTTTGGAAGTTTTGGATCCGGAGCAAAATAATACCTTCCTAGACAACTTTCTGGAGGTGGAGTATGATTTGTCGCGGGTGATGTTTATTGCCACCGCCAACACAACGGCCACCATTCACCCTGCTTTGAGGGACCGCCTTGAGATCATCGAACTCTCCGGCTACAGCACCGAGGAAAAAGTACAGATCGCCAAGCGGCATCTGTTGCCGCGACAAACCCGTGAAAACGGACTTGAACCCAAGCAGATTAAAATCACCGACAAACAGCTGGCCTGGCTGGTGGAACATTACACCCATGAGTCGGGCGTACGCAATCTGGAGCGCGTTCTGGCGAAGCTCGTGCGGACCAAAGCCCGCGAAGTCGCTGAATTCCTGGACTCCAAAAAAGGTGCAGAGCCGGCGCCAGGATTCACGGAAGAAGATTTCATTAAAGCTCTGGGGCCTCCCCATCCCAAAGAAAAAACCATTGACAACAACTTTGCCGGCGTTGTGACCGGATTGGCCTGGACTGCCACCGGCGGCGACATTCTCTTCGTGGAAACCTCCGTTTCCGGAGGGCAGGGAAAGCTCACCCTCACCGGAAGCCTGGGGGATGTGATGAAGGAATCGGCCGTGATTGCTCTGGAATATTTTAAGAAAATTAGTCCGGAGCTGGGCGTGCCCTATCTGCTTTTCGAGAAAACCAATGTGCACATTCACGTTCCGGAAGGCGCCGTTCCAAAAGACGGACCTTCGGCCGGCATCACCATGTTCACGGCCATAGCCTCTGCCTACACCCAGCGCAAGGTAAAAAAAGCCTTGGCCATGACCGGCGAAATCACGCTGCGCGGCGAAGTGCTGCCCGTGGGCGGTATTAAGGAAAAACTTCTGGCCGCTCGCAGAGCCGGCATTAAGGAAGTGATTCTGTCCGAAAAAAACAAGCCCGATGTGGGGGAAATCGAGCCTGAATACCTTCGAAACCTCACCTTTCATTACGTGAAACGGGCGGATGAAGTTTTGGAGATTGCCTTGCTTAAGGAAAAAGTGAAAAAACCGCAGGACTTTGAATTTCTTTTAAATCTTCCCTCCTCCGTTCCAGGGCCAAAAAACTGACAGATTTCACAGCGCTTTGTGCTCGTCATTCAGGGCAAAACCAGACCGTCTAACTGGTGATACCTGGTATTTCATTTTTTCCTTTGCACAAGGATTTTTGAATACGAGAATCTCATGGAAATTCAAGAATTACTTCAGAGAACCCTTTGGCACAATACTCTGGAACAATGGCTCATTTCGCTGGGCATGGTGCTGGCTTCGGCCCTTTTCGCAGGGTTGCTGTACCGCATTCTGGATTTTTTCATGCACCAGATCGCGCGGCGCACAGCCACCCGGCTGGACGACCTGATCCTTGACCAGATACGCCGGCCGGCCATTCTGGCCATTGTACTCACGGGATTATGGTTTGCGCTGGAGCGCCTTCACTTCACCGACACGATCGATCGCCGCATCCACAAGCTCTTTGTCATTCTCACCGCCGTCAACCTCACATGGGCAGCCTCCCGCATCATCAGCGCCCTCATTCGGGAACTGCTGCTTCCTTATGCTCAAAAAGAAAATAATGCTTTAGATGCTCAGCGTATCAAGTTGCTCCAGCAGGTGACCATCCTGCTGGTGTGGGCTGTGGGGCTCATCACCGGCCTCCACAATGCCGGATTTGATGTGGCAGCTTTTATCGCTGGACTGGGTATTGGCGGCATCGCCATCGCCCTGGCCGCCCAAGACACGGTGAAAAACATGCTGGGCGGTCTCATCCTTTTTCTGGATAAGCCCTTCCGCATCGGCGACCGCATCGTCATTGAAGGTTTTGACGGGAACGTGCAAGATATTGGCCTCCGCAGCACCCGCATCAAAACTTTGGAAGGCCGAATCGTCACCATCCCCAACGCCCACTTCAGCGAAAAGCCCATTGAAAACATCACCACAGGTCCGGCCTTTCGAGTGGTCACCGACCTGGGCCTGGTGTATTCCACGCCCTATGAAAAGATTCAGGAAGCCTTGAATATTCTCAATCAACTGGCTGCCGAAAGAGTGGAACTCGAAGCTGATTCTATGGCTTTTTTTGCGGATTACAAAGATTTTTCACTCAATATTCGTTTCGTATATTTCATCAAGCCCGGCTTCCCTGTATTTCAAACCCGTAACCTTATCAATCTGGAGATATTACGCCGGTTCAGAGAAGCCGGCCTGGAGTTTGCTTTCCCCACCCACACTGTATTTGTTCATAAAAATGATGGGATTTTTTAATCTTTGCACCTGTATCCATTAAATTTTTTGTATGAAAATTTTAAAATTTTACGTTTTTATCTCTTGCTTGCTGTGGGCTCTGGCAGGCTGCCAATCTTCTCCAAAAGGCTCGGATGAAATTTCCTTGAAAATCGATCTAAAAAAAGGCTCCGCGATGAAAGTGGAAACCCAGATCGACCAGAGCATCATCACCGAAGCCCAGGGTCAGAAAATGAATATTGACCAAAAAATGGAATTTGTATTTGACTTGGCTGTGGAAGATATTGACCCTCAAAACAATTTCATTTTCAAAAACACCTACCGGCGCGTGGCTATGCAGCAAAACATTCCCGGCATTGGGGAAAATGTTCTGGACACCGATCATCCGGAGGCATCCAAAGGAGCTGCCGTGAGCATAATGGAACCCCTTTTCAAAACTTTAATCGGAAAATCCATTAAAATGACCATGACACCCCGCGGGAAAATCCTGAGCATGGATATGTCTGAAATCCAAAATCTGACCGGTACCAATGAATTCAGTGAAAGCAATGGCCTCTCTGAGCTTTTCATCGAATATCCGGAAAAACCAATTAAACCCGGCGATACCTGGGAATGCGAGAGGGAAATCAAGGGAAAAATTCCAATGTGGTTGAAGGCTGGCTACACCTTAAAGGAGGTGAAAAACGGAGTGGCTTTTATTGGTGTACAAGGTTCGTATACATCGGCCGATGAAAAAATACAAATTTCCGGTACTACGGATGGTCTCATGCAAGTGGATGTGGCCACCGGCTGGACCCGCCGTTGTGAATTGAACCAAAAAATGGACATGCGCATTCAGCAGACGGGCCTGGAAATGCCCATGAATGTGGAGAGCCGTATCACGATTAACACGTTGTAAAGAAAGGATTTTTAGGATTTTTGCAAAATTTCGCTTAAAAACCTTTCCACAGCCTCCAACGTCACGGAAGGCTCTTCTATCATGGCCATGTGGGCTGACCCGCCGGCTTCGAAAAAATGGGCCCCGGCTTCTTTGGCCAAATCCTTCAGCCGCTCCACATCGAGCAGAGGATCCCATCGCCCGGCCAAGATGGCCTTCGGAATCGGTAATCCGCGCCAGAGGTCCCGGCTGTCGGCCCGGTCCCTTAAAGCTTCTAAAGTGGCTGTAAAATGGTCAGGATCGAGGCCCAACCCATACTTCATCAGTACTTCTATTTCCCGCTCATAGGCTTCGGGCTGGGCAAATAAATTGCGATAGAATTCCCGGAGATACAATTCCGGGTTGTGACGAAAAATCCGGATGCTCTGTTCGCGCTTGCGCTTTTTTTCCTCAGAATCGGCTTCAGGAGTGCTGTGAAATAAGAAAAGGCCTGCCAGCCAGGACGGAAACCTCCGAGCCACAGCCAAAGCCACATAGCCGCCCATACTGTGTCCCACCCACACGGCAGGCTGACGCACCTGCTTCTCCACCAACCAATTTTGTAGTTCCTCAGCAAAAAAGTCCAGTTTTTTAAGTTGCACGGCTTCGAAATAACGGGAAGCTCCGGCCCCGGGGAGGTCCGGGGCGAAGACCCGCACCGGCCACCTGGATGACACCTGCACGGCCAGCGGAGCCCATACAGACGAACTTTCACCCAGTCCGTGCAACAGAACCACATCAAGCCGGGGAAGGACCTCCGATTCAAAAATTTTTCCAGCCAAAGCCATCAAATAAGGATTTCTGACAAAAATGCGGCATAATTTTTCTATACGTTTGTGCGTTGTAGGATTTTTTGATTCCAGATGCTCCGATTGATTTCCGCTGTGTACTGCGTTTTGGTTCTGAATGCCCTGTGGCCTGAAGGAATCCCTAAAAAAGCCTCGGATGGGGCCCCAACTCCTGAGGCGGATAGCCTCAAACCTTTGACGCCTTTGCCCTACCATAGCCGTCTGACCGTTGAAATCGTCAATATCCTGCGTTTCCAGCATTATCGCGAGCCGGAGTTCAACGACACTTTTTCAGCCCAAGTCTTCGACAGATATATAGGATACCTGGATCCTGCGCGGTTGTATTTCCGGAAAAAAGACATTGAGAAACTGGGCGTGGCCCGTTACCAAATTGACGACATGCTGCGCAGCGGGGATGTGCAGTGGGCCTACGATGCGTACGAGCTGTACCGCAGGAGGGTGAACGAAAGAATTGATTTCACCCTATCCCTGAAAGAACAATCCTTTGATTATACCGGACAAGAACGTTATCATTACAACCGTGAAAAAGCACCTTGGCTGGTGACGGTGTATCAGTTGGATTCCCTCTGGACACTCAAAATTAAATCCGAAGCTCTATCCCTCAAGCTCGCCGGCAAAGACGAAGACGAAAGCGAAACCACGCTGGCCCGCCGTTATGAGAATCTCCGCACCAACCTGCGGAAACAAAAAAGCGAGGACGTCTATCAACTTTTCATGAATGCGGTGTGCGAAACTGTGGATCCCCACACCAATTACTTTGCGCCCCCCACGGCCGACAATTTTAAAATTTCAATGAGCAACTCTCTGGAAGGCATCGGCGCCACGCTGCGCACCGAAGGAGAATTCACCAAAATTGTGGCTTTGTCCAAAGGAGGGCCGGCAGAAAAAAGTAAAGAACTTTCGGTGAACGATAAAATTATTGCTGTAGCCCAAGGCGACACCGGACGTTTTGAAGATGTCATCGGAATGCGTATTGACGAAGTGGTGGCGCGCATACGGGGCCCCAAGGGCACCGTGGTGCGGTTGCAAATTTTAGGGGCTTCGGACCCGGCCGGCAGCCCCCCGCGCACAGTACGCCTGGTGCGCGACAAAATCAAACTGGAGGACCAGAGCGCTAAAAGCGAAATAATTAAAATCCGCATGGGAAATAAAAATTTCCAATTTGGCGTCATTCATCTTCCATCGTTTTACCTGGACCATGAAGCCATGCAGAGAGGTGAAAAAGACTACAAAAGCACCACACGCGATGTACGCGTGATTTTGGAAAACTTCAGCCATGAAAAAGTGGATGGCGTGATCATGGACTTGCGCGGAAATGGCGGCGGCTCTCTCTATGAAGCCGTGGAATTGACGGGGTTATTCGTGAACCGGGAGCCCATTGTGCAGGTGCGCAACGCCCAGGGCCAGGTGGAAGTGCGCCACGACGAACCAGGGATAGCCTACCGCGGGCCGCTTTTGGTGATGGTGGACCGATTTTCGGCCTCGGCCAGTGAAATTTTCTCGGCCGCTATCCAAGACATGGGAAGGGGCCTGGTGGTGGGTTCCAAAACCTTTGGAAAAGGCACCGTTCAAAACCTAGTGGACCTCAACCGGGTGCTCCCCCGGGAGAAAGATCGCCTGGGCCAATTGAAACTGACCATTGCCAAATTTTACCGCATTTCAGGCGGCAGCACGCAGCATGCCGGCGTGACACCCGACATCCCGTTCGCATCCGCCGTGCCCGAAGAGGAGTACGGTGAAAGCGCCGAGCCCACCGCGCTTCCCTTCGATCAAATCGCCCCTGTGCCCCACGATGGGGCTCCTCTGGATGAAAAGTTGATACAAACGCTGCGCAGTAAAAGTGCCGCGCGTCTGGATAAAAATCCCGACTACCAGTGGTATCTCACTGATATTGAAATAAGTCGGCGCAAAAGGGAGGAAGGCAGCGTCACGCTCAACGAAAACGACATGCTTCGGGAAAGACAGATGGAGGAGGAAAGGCAATTGATGAAAATCAATGCCCAAAGGGCGCGGAAAGGCCTCAAACCTTTAGAAAAACTGGCCGACAAACCCAAAGATGAAAAAGAAGAAGACTTTCTACTGACCGAAGCCGGCTACATCCTGGCAGATTTCATCCAGCTTCAGTCTGAAAAAAATGGAGCCGGCGCCAAAGTGGAAAAAAGCCGTTGATTTTTCCACATCGAAACCGCTCCCCTGGGAAAAATAATCCGATGAAATTCAGGATACTTCGACGGCAACCGCTCACCTATTGTGCGTCAAAACACAAGAAAAGCTTAAGCGCCCCTGTCCTAAAGATCTACATACCAGGAGCTGAGGAGAAGAGGTTGATTTGGCTTTAAAATTGCAATTTTGCCCCCGCATGAATAAAGTTCACACAGCCTGGCTCAGCGTGCTCACTTTGGTTGTGGGTTTCTTGGTATTTCAACACTACCGTTCTACCACGGGAAATCACCCATCCTTTCAAAATACAGATTCTGTTTCCGGCACAGCCAGCATCCTGTACATTGACACCGACTCTGTGATTTCCGGCTACGCATTGGCCGAAGACAAACGAAAATTTTTGGAAGAAAAAAACGAAGCCCGTGAAAAGCAATTAAGAAGCCGTCAGATGGCTTACGAAGCCGAAGCCCGCAAGTACCAAAAAGAATTGCCCATCATGACGCAGCGGGAGCAAGCCAAGGCCGAAGAAAAACTCATGAAGCTGCAGCAGGAACTTCTGGAAATGCAACAACGCTTTCAGCAGGAAGCCCTGGCCGAAGAGCAGGCGCTCGTCTTACTTCTGGCGGATACCTTGGAAACCTTTATGAAAGAGTACGCCCAAGGCAAAAAGATAGACTATGTGCTGGGCTATCAGCGCAACGGGAGCATTTTTTATAAAAATCCCCATCTGGATATTACAGCGGATGTGATTCGCCGGCTAAACGAGCGCTACAAACCTTGACAGCACGGCCACCATGGATGCGGGCCTGATCCTGAGTTTTCTGACCCTTGTGGGCATGGAAATCGTCCTCGGGGTGGACAACATTATTTTCATTTCTATCCTCACGGACAAGGTGCCACTGAAGCAACAACGCCAGACCCGCATTGTCGGACTTTCCTTAGCCATGCTGATGCGCATTGCGATGCTTCTGGGGATAGCCTGGATTGCCCGGCTGAGGACACCGGTATTTTCAATACGTTTTGCAGAAAATCCATCCTTTGTGTGGGGCGGAGCGGAAGGATTTTTTCCCTTCAGCGGCAGGGATCTTTTGCTGATGGCTGGGGGCGTGTTTCTGGTGATCAAAACCCTGATTGAGATTGTAGAAAAATTGTTGGATACCTCTGATGAGCCGCCCGCAGGCATCCAGGTCAGTAATCCGGAGGGGGTGAAGCGGCGGGCAAAAGTCCGCTTCCGGTCGGTGATTTTTCAAATCATTCTCATTGATATTCTTTTCTCGTTTGATTCCATTCTGACCGCCATTGGTCTTGTGCAGGATGTCCGGCTGATGATTGCCGCCGTGATAGTGAGCATGGTTTTTATGATGGTGGCCTCCAAGTATGTCAGCGATTTCATTAATCGGTTCCCCGGAATCCGAATGTTGGCCTTACTTTTTCTGGTATTGATTGGAGCTCATTTGTTTTTTGAAGGCATACGTTGGCATCCTTTTGAGAAAGAACACCTGTATTTCGCCCTGGTATTTGGACTGTTGGTGGAGTGGCTGGACATTCTCTACCGGCGCAACCACGATCCCCAAAAAACAAAGGCTCCCAACGGGAGCCTTTCTTAGCGGTCTGGACGGGACTCGAACCCGCGACCTCCGCCGTGACAGGGCGGCATTCTAACCAGCTGAACTACCAGACCCGCTTAAACCGGCTGCAAATTTACTGTTTTTTATAATTCCACCTTTATCCCTGAAAATTTTTTGCTGCAAATTCCCAATTCACCACCTTCCACCAGGCATCTATGTAATCCGCACGCTTGTTTTGATATTTTAAATAATAAGCGTGTTCCCAGACATCAATGCCCAAAATGGGGGTCCCGCGCTGTTCGGCCACATCCATCAGGGGGTTATCCTGGTTGGGGGTGGAGGTGATCAAAAGTTTTCCATCGGAGGTTTTGATGAGCCATGCCCATCCGCTCCCAAAGCGCCCCAAGGCGGCCTTTTTAAATTGCTCTTTGAAGCTGTCGAACGAACCAAATACCGATACCAAGGCGTCCCGCAAAGCGCCTTCTGGGACATTGTTTTCACGGGGCGGGCGCATCAGTGGCCAGAAAAAACTATGGTTCCAGTGCCCGCCGCCATTGTTGCGCACCGCCACAGGAAGCGCGGAGACCCGCTTCATCAGGTCCAGAATGTCATGACTGTGAACCCCCGCCTCATCCAGAGCTTTGTTTAGATTGTCCACATAGGCTTTATGATGCCGCCCGTGATGGATTTCCATGGTCAGGGTGTCAATCACAGGTTCTAAAGCATTTGTGGGATACGGCAGAGCGGGTAGGGTGAAGTGATCATGCCAGGGTTGAGGGGCGGCCCAGAGACCGGAGGATAGAGGCAATGCCAGCGGAGCCAGCCCGGAAATCTTAAGAAATTGACGTCTTTCCATGGGAATAAAAATAGGAATTATCCATAAACCGGAAAATGCGGTTTATTTCCAAGAAGGGTATCCACTCTTTCCATCACTTCCGGAGTCAGCGCTTCAAGCGCCGCCAGGGCGCCCAGGTTTTCCTTCAGTTGCTCCACCCGCGAAGCGCCAAGAATGGCTGTGCTTACGTGCGGATTTTTTAGACACCAGGCAATAGCCATTTGAGGAAGTGTGCAGCCAAGATCTTGCGCTATCTGCGCCAGCTGTTGGATTTTGGGGATGAGTTGGCGCGTTTCTTCACTGGTCATTTTACTTCGAAGCCATTCCAGTTCAGGCAACTGCACCCGGGTTCCTTCCGGAAGACCCGCATTGTACTTGCCGGTGAGAAGGCCTGAAGCCAAAGGACTCCAAATAGTGGTGCCAAGGCCCAGATGGTCGTAAAGGTGGCGGTACTCGAATTCTACCCTTTCGCGATGGAACATATTGTACTGTGGCTGCTCCATCAAAGGGGGTACCAGGTTCTGGGCGCGGGCCACCATATGGGCTTCCGTAATACGCTGAGCATCCCATTCGCTGGTGCCCCAGTACAGAATCTTTCCCTGGCGCATCAGGTCGTTCATGGCCCACACCGTTTCTTCGATGGGCGTTTCTCGGTCGGCCCGATGGCAGAAAAACAAATCCAGATAATCCACCTGCAAGCGTCGCAGGGCGGCGTGGCAGGCTTCGGTGATGTGTTTTCGGCTGAGCCCGCGCTGGGTGGGCCGGTCGCCTCCCCAAAATACTTTAGAAGACACAATATAGGTGTCGCGCGGCCAACCGCTTTCTTTCAAAATACGGCCCATCACCTCCTCCGATCGCCCATTGGCATACACTTCCGCATTGTCAAAAAAATTGATACCCGCGTCATAAGCGGTGTGCATAAGGTCGCGGGCCGTACGATCGTCAATCTGGTTGCCGAAGGTCACCCATGTGCCAAAAGAGAGGGCCGAGACCTTAAGGCCGGATTTTCCTAAATTGCGGTATTCCATGGAGGGTTTATATTAAAAATTTCAAGCGTTCATGATAAAAGGTTATCTCCAAGCCACTTTGTTTTAGTAATACCTTTCAAAAAGCTTACCTATTCGCATCAAGGAGTTTTTGAACCAGCAGATTCAATTCTCGTTCCAAAACGGCTTCTGTGGGCGGTGGCATTTTTTGAAAAGTAAGACCTGTAATTTTTTCATAAAGTTCGATATACCTCCGGGAGACTGTTTCTACAAAATCCTCCGGCATAGCGGGCATGATGTCCCCAGGCCGGCCCATAAACCCTTGTTGCATGAGCCACTCCCTTACAAATTCCTTGGAAAGTTGCGCTTGTGGGAGGCCCGCATTCTGCCTTTCTTCAAAGCCTTCCAAAATAAGATAACGGGAAGAGTCGGGCGTATGAATTTCATCTATAAGCATAAGACGGCCGTCTTTCAACCCAAATTCATATTTAGTGTCCGCCAGGATGAGCCCCCGACTCCGGGCATGGCGCGCGCCGAAATCGAAGAGGGCCAACGCAGCGGATTCCATTTCGTGGTACAAGGATTCCTCCACAATGTTCTGCTCTAAAATCTCCGCACGGGAGATATCGCTGTCGTGCCCATCTAAAGATTTAATTGCCGGGGTGATGATAGGTTCAGGAAAGGGATCGTGCGCCCGCATACCTTCAGGCAAAGCGACACCACAAATACGCCTCTGACCCTGTTGATAGAGCCGCCAGGCATGACCGCACAAATGCCCGCGCACCACTATTTCAAGGCGTATCGGCTGGCAACGATAGCCGACCGAAACATGAGGAAATGGGGTGTCCAATAGCCAGTTAGGAACAATATTCCGGGTGCGTTCCAGAAAAAAAGCCGCCATTCCGTTGAGTACCGCCCCTTTGTAAGGAATGGGACGGGGCAGAATATGATCGAAAGCCGAAATGCGGTCCGACGCCACCATCACCAGGAAGCCTCCTTCCAATTCATACACATCCCGCACTTTCCCTTGATAAAAGCCTTTTTGATGGAGCAGTTGCAGCATGGTGGGTCAAAAGTCCGAATAATGAACGGAATTTCTCCGAAAATAGCCATTGGGCAGCAAATTTTTTCACTCCCAAACCAAGTCATTCAATTTCTGATATTTACAAACGCAAGGCCCCTGCTACAAGCCCTTCAGACTATCTTTGCACCAAAATGTGATGGTATGGGCGCGAAGAAAATTAAGTTTATTGAAGTGAAATCCGAATTGGGCGCCGGCACGCGTGGCGCCTCCCTGGGACCTGATGCTCTAAAAATTGTGTCGCTGGAATATCCTGGGTATTTCTTTGGTAAATTTAAAAGAAAAGAAATCCGTGACAGTTCCCGGCTGTTGTATAAGAATCCTATCCGCTCCTACGCCAAGCGCATCCGGGGGATCGTTGAAATTTTCAGAAAACTTACGCGCACCATGGCCGAGGAGCTTCTGGATGATAAATTTCCGGTGGTGCTCTCCGGGGATCATAGCAGCGCTGGAGGCACCATCGCCGGCATTCGGGTGGCTTATCCTGAAAAAAGACTGGGCGTCATTTGGATTGATGCCCACGCCGACCTCCACTCGCCTTTCACAACCCCTTCCGGCAACGTGCACGGCATGCCTGTGGCCGTGTCCTTGGGTATTGATAACCTGCCCGACGCCCAAAACCGTCTGGAAAATGACCACACGGTGGAATATTGGGAAACTTTGAAAAACATGGGCGGCATCTGTCCAAAAATTCAGCCCTCAGACCTTGTATTTATTGGGCTGCGTGACATGGAAAAACCGGAAGAAAATTATATCCGCGACAATAAGATCAAAGTGGTCACTGTGGCAGACATCCGCAAAGGAAAAATCAAGGAAATCTGCAACCAGGTGCGGCGATATCTCAGCCACTGCGATGCACTGTACATATCTTTTGATGTGGATGTGCTGGACAGCAGCATCGTGAAAGGCACCGGCACGCCCGTGCCCAACGGACTGAGCTTAAGTGAAGTAAAAAAAATTCTGGAAAACCTGTGCAAAGACAAACGCCTTGTATGTTTTGAAATTACCGAAATAAATCCGCTGCTGGACCAGAACAACCAGACTGCACGCCTGGTATTTCCGGTTTTCAAATCCACTGTGATGGCCATTAAAAAGCGGCTCGAAAACGAAGAGAAGAAACGGCGAAAGCAGGAACGCAAAGCCTTGAAAGCCGCCCGGGAATTGATACAAGCCGGAATGCATCCAACTCCTGACCCAGCAGAAACGGCCCGAACCTGATGGAAGATTTTCTGCTTCGTTTGAGGGAGGCCGTCAGCCAGGAGTTGCATCTGCCCGCAGAGACGCCGCTGCCTGTCAGCCACACCCCCTTCGACCAAAAGGGGGACATCACGATCACACTTTTTGGTTTGGCCAAAAGACTGGGTAAAAACCCCGCGGAGCTGGCCCAGCATCTTCAAGTTATTTTGCCCAGGCGCCTGCCTGAAATTGCGGATACGGAGCTGGTGAAAGGTTTTTTGAACATCCGACTGAGCGACGCTTACCGCCTTGCCTTTCTCCAGCGCCCGCCCCGTCCCGTAATCGATCCACAGCCAGAAACCATCATCCTGGAATATCCCTCGCCCAACACCAACAAGCCCTTGCATCTGGGGCATTTGCGCAACATTTTTTTGGGACAGTCCATTGGCCGGATTCTGGAAGCCCGCGGACACACAGTCATTCCCGTGTGCCTTTTCAACGACCGGGGTACCAACATTTGCAAAAGCATGTGGGCATGGAAAGAACTGGCCCACGGCGCCACTCCTGAAACGACCGGCGTAAAAGGAGATCACTTTGTGGGAGATTATTACGTGGCCTACGCCAAGGCTCAAAAAGAAGCTGTGGAAGCGCTGGTGCGGTCCGGCATGACCCCTGAACAGGCCGAAAAAGAGGCCCGCCCGGCGCGCGAAGTGCTGAAAATGCTGGAACTTTGGGAGGCTGGAGATCCGGAAACTTTAGCCCTTTGGAAAAAAATGAACCAATGGGTGTACGAGGGTTTCGAAACCACCTTCCGGCGCCTGGATGTCCATTTTAAAAAATACTACTACGAGTCCGAAGTTTTTCACCAAGCCCGGCACATCGTGGAGCAAGGTCTGGCCATGGGAGTTTTCGTGCGCCACCCCGACGGATCCGTCCATGCCCACCTGGAGGAGGCCGGACTGGGCGATAAAGTGATCCTGAGGGCCAACGGTACGGCTTTGTACATCACCCAGGACCTGGCTGTAGCCGAGCAAAAAAGTCGGGATTTTCAATTCGATCGGTCTGTGTATGTGGTGGGTAATGAGCAGGACTATCATTTTAAAGTGTTGTTCGAGATACTTCGACGCTTAGGAGCGCCTGGCAGCGACAAATTATACCATCTTTCCTATGGCATGGTGGAATTGCCCAGCGGACGTATGAAATCCCGCGAAGGCACAGTGGTGGATGCCGACCCCCTCCTGGACGAAATGCGCGAAGCCGCCCGCAAAGCGGCCCAAGATGCCGTGAAAAGCCTGACCCTCCCGCCGGAAGAAGCCGAAAATTTGTATGAAGCTGTGGGGCAAGGCGCTTTGCGATACCACATCCTGCGGGTGGACCCCCGTAAAAAAATTGTTTTTAATCCTGAAGAGTCTGTGGCTTTGCAAGGGGACACAGGCCCCTTCATCCAGTACACCCATGCGCGTCTTCGCAAGCTCCTGCGCGATGCGGAACTAGCCGGATTCTCCCTTGAAGAAAAGACTTCAGACTTGAAAGAAGGGCTTATTGAACCCGAACGCGCAATGGTTAAACAACTTTGGCGCTTCAATACGGCCCTGGAGGAGGCCGCCCGGAATTACAATCCGGCTGAGGTGGCCCACTATGCATTTCAGACGGCTCAGCGTTTCAGCGCCTACTATCAGCAGGTGCCTATTTTAAAAGAGACCCGCCCAGATGTGCGGAACGCACGACTTCTGCTGACTCGGCGCGTAGGTGAATATCTGGCCTTAAGCTTGCACCTTCTGGGCATTCAGGCCCCCGAAAAAATGTAAATTTCGAAAGCCTTTGCACTCAGGCCTCGAAAAAGAAATACGTCTTAGCTAAAATTTGGACCCTCCTCCGCGTGGGACGAAGAATCGATAGGAAAATCCGGCAAACCCGGCTGCCATCCGACATCCGGATGTGCCAACTCTAAAAAAGTACAGGTAATGCCGTTGCACAGCGCCACGAAACACACCCCCAGCAAAGAAGCATAATGCAGGGCCTGCGAAGCCGCGTTGTCGTCCAATGGCACATCCGGCGCTTTGCATTCTGCCAAAAGCCAGGGCTTACCTTGTTTCTGATAGACCACAACATCCGCCCGAAATACCTTTCCAGAACGGCTGAGGCTGTGCTCCAAGGCCGTCAATCCGGCCGGATATCTTTTTTCTGTCACCATATAATGTACTAAAGTGAGACGCACCACTTCTTCCGGCCGGGCCCTCACCCACTTTTTCCTTAAAAAATTAAACACCCAAATACCTTTTTCCCGATGCTCAAATTTTAAAGGGGCCCGCGGAAGGCGGAAGGCAGCTACTCCACCCATTCGGCAACGAAAAGATTGGTGTCAAAAGTGCCTCCGTTATTCCGGTTGCTGGAAAAGCTGAGGAAGCGCCCATCCGGGCTAAACATGGGAAAAGAATCAAAATTTGTATCAAAAGAAATTTGCTCTAACCCTGTGCCATCCAGGTTGATCATGAAGAGATTGAATTTGAATCCGCGGTCTCCGGCGTGATGGTTGGATGAAAAAATAATTTTTTTCCCGGACGGATGAAAAAAGGGAGCCCAATTGGCTTTACCCAGCTGGGTGACCTGGCGCAGTTCGCTGCCATCCGCGCGGCACACAAAAATTTCCATACGCGTGGGCGCCACAAGGCCCTGCCTCAAATAGTTTTTGTAAGCCTGGATCTCTTCTTCTGTTTTAGGGCGGCTGGCCCGAAAAACGATATATCTGCCATCCGGAGAGAAAAAGGCTCCTCCGTCGTATCCCAGTTCATGCGTGATCTGCCTCAAATCGCTGCCATCAAGGCGACAGGTCCATAATTCCAGGTCGCCACTTCGGTCGCTGGTGAACACAATCCTGTCTCCGCGCGGCGACACGGTGGCTTCGGCATCATAGCCAAAGCGGTCGGTCAGCTTATACCGAATACGGCCTTTCAGGTCCGTCACATAAATGTCATACTCTGGATAAATGGGCCACAGATAGGGACTGCCGGGTTTTCGCTCAGGCACAGGAGGACATTTGTCGTGATGCTCGTGGGTGGAAGCAAACAACACCAGCGTATCGCCCGGAAGAAAATAAGCGCAGGTGGTGCGCCCTTGTCCGGGGCTCAAACGCTGCGGCGGCTCAGAACCATCGGCAGGCATCACGAAAATTTGGTCGCAGAGGGCTTGCCAGTCGGGATTGGTGGCTTGAAAAATCAATTTTTTACCGTTAAAACTCCAGTAAGCCTCAGCATTATCGCCTTTAAAGGTGAGCTGGCGCAGATTTCTGAAATGTTTTTCACCCGGAAGCACCAAAGAATCCGATGGCCGGACGCGGCTCTTTTGAACATTACCTTTGCGAAGCTGAAAATTAAACTTAGCTAAAAGACCTCCGCATATAAGGGTGAGCAATAAAAAAAACCGTACCATTATTTTGAGTTGTAATGAGCTTGCAAAGCTAAAGGGAGTGGAACCGGCGAATTGGTGAAATTTTAGGTAATCTTTTTTCGAGAGCTACACAACGCTTTGTGGCAGTTTTTCATCAATAAAAAAGCCTGTTCATACTTTTGTAACATTTATGCGCATTCTTGGAAAAATATTATTTTGTGGAGGCTGGGTAATCACGTGGCAAAGTCTGGTTTTTGAAGTTAAAGCACAGATAACGGCCACCCAAACTACACCCAACAACGCTGTATTTAATGTTTTATTGGGTTCCGGCGTCAATGCTTTTGGGGTCACAAGTCTGGGATCCGCCCCCATTTCCATCGGCACGTTTAGCAATGGCAGCGCGGCCATAGGAATGAATTCCGGGGTATATTTATCCACGGCCAACATCAACCAGGCAGGGGTATCCCTTTCAGGCCCTGCGGCTTCTAACTTTTTCAGCGAAAACCTCAACGCCCCGGGCGATGCCGATTTGCAGGCTATTGTGAACAACACCACTTTCGATGCCGCCATCTTACAATTTTATTTCATTCCGGCAGGGGACAGCATCAAGTTCCGCTATGTATTTGCATCCGAGGAATACAACGAATTTGTAAATACCGGTTTCAATGATGTTTTTGCCTTTTTTCTTTCAGGTCCTAACCCGCAGGGCGGCAATTATAACAACACCAACATTGCGCTCATCCCGGGTACCAGCACCCCGGTGAGCATCAACAATGTGAATAACGGCAACGCAAACGGGTGTGCTTTTGGCCCTTGTAACAATTGCCAATACTATGTAGACAATTGTAACGCCCAGAATTTTGCCTTTGACGGGCGCACGGTGGTTTTAACGGCCAGGGCTGCAGTGATTCCCTGCGATACCTACCTTATCAAGCTGGCAGTGGCCGATGTGGGGGACGGCGTTTTTGATTCTATGGTGTTCCTAGAAGCCAACAGCTTCGGTTCGGGCGCCGTGAATGTGAGCGCCACATACAATTACAGCAACGCCAGCGGGGACTCCATTTTGTATGAAGGCTGCTCGGACGTCACGCTCACATTCATTAAGCTGGGCGGCATGTCCAGCGGAGACACTGCCAGTGTCGTGATCGGGGGCACCGCCACCAATGGTGTGGATTATACAGTGAACGGGGGCCCCATGAGCAATCAAATTATTTTTCCGGCCGGGGTGGATTCTGTGCAACTGACTCTCACCCCCATGGCCGACAGCGACTTTGGAGAAGGTGATGAAACCGTTATTTTTCAAATTTACAACATCACCCCCTGTGGCGATACCATAATTTCTGAGGTGTTTTTCTATATCACCAATGTCACACCCATCAGTGTGAATGCCGGTGTGGATGTGCAAGTATGTCCCGGTGTCACGTTTCCCTTGTTTGCCAACATCAGCGGGGGGGTACCGCCTTACACAGTGACCTGGGCCGGCCCCGGAGGACCGGGCAACGGCAATCCTTTCCCCATCACGGTGGACAACACGACGGCCGGCACCTACACGGTGACCGTGCAGGATGGCTGCGCGCTTTTTCCTCCCGCAACGGATGATATCACCATCACAATTGGCCCGCCCCAATTTGCCTTGTCGTTTCAAGTGGATTCCGTGTCCTGCTTTAACAACTCCGACGGCGCTATCAATTTAACCGTTACGGGGCAGGTTCCGCCTTTCACTTTCCAGTGGTCCAACAACGCCACTGGGGAAGACCTGACCAATCTTTCGGCAGGCACTTATACGGTGACGGTTACGGACTCTGTGGGCTGCCAAATAACCGAAACTGTGACCGTGCATCAGCCTCAGAACCTCAGTTTTCCTTTTCAGGATCAAACCCTTTGCCCTTACGTCTCCTATCCGCTGAATCCTAATCCGGATCCCTCGGTCACATATTCCTGGTCCCCCACTTCCATTTTCCCAAATCCAAACGCTCCCAATCCTGTTGTCAATATTCCAAATCCGACAGGATCAAATATTAATGTTACCGTAACGGTTCAATTCACAAAACCCGGCTTTTGCGGGGACACATCTTTTGTGTTGACGGTGCTGCCTGTGCCCCTAGTGCAGGTGGGAGTTTTTGGACCGGATACCGCAGCCATCTGTGAGGGCAGCAGCATCATCCTTCAAAACGACACCGTGCAGCCTCCGGGCTATCCCTCCATCACTGGATACACTTGGAACACAGGGGCCACCACCCCTTCCATCACAGTTTCCGAAGAAGGTCAATACGTCTTGTCCGTGGCCACCACCAACAATTGTATCGCGCGGGACAGTGTGTTTGTCAATGTTATGAAACCCATCCAGCCGGTGTTGGGAGGCCCCTATTTTATTTGCGGCAATCAGACGGTTCAAATCAGCGTTCCGGACAGCGTGGAAGGTTTATTTATCTGGAACACGGGGGATTCCAGCCGCACCATCACCGTCTCAGACTCAGGAAAATATACCGTCACGGTCCTCAATCCTTGTGGCACTTTCACAGCATCAGCCCAAGTGGCAAAAGGTATTTTGGTTACTGCGCAAAACTTATACAACATCATCACGCCCTTTGAGGAGGACGGTAAAAACGATATTTGGCACACAGCTTACTATTTTGAAGGCGCCGAAGAATTTTCCTGTCATATTTTCAACCGCTGGGGCAACCGGATTTATTCGACATCCGACCCCAAAGTGAATTGGAAACCCAAAAACAATTCCTCAGGAGTTTATTTTTATACGATCCGCTATAAAGACTGTTCCGGGAAAGCGGGTGAAGTCAACGGCACCATCACAGTGGTGCAGTAGCACCGACTTACTTTTGCAAAAAGTATGAAGGGCTGGATACAAGCGGCGCGCCCGCGGACGCTGCCTTTGGCTTTCAGCGCTATCACCACCGGGGCCTGCGATGCTTTCCCAGAATCCTTCTGGCGCCATGAGGTTTATCACTTAGCCCTGTTGACCGCTTTGTTATTGCAAATTGTTTCTAACCTGGCCAACGACTATGGCGACTTTAAAAAAGGCGTGGACAACCCGACACGTGTGGGACCGGCCAGAGCATTGCAAAGGGGCTTGCTCACTCCGGCGCGGCTGCGCCAGGGCATTTTCTGGACGGGCGCTGCGGCCTTTCTTACCGGGATTGTTCTGTTAATTAAAGCCTATGCCACGGTGGGCGTAGCCGTTCTGTTTTTTTTAGCCGCTGGCGTGGCGGCCCTGGGCGCGGCATTAGCCTACACTCTGGGACGTAAGCCCTACGGCTATCGAGGCTTTGGGGAGTTGGCTGCCTTTATTTTTTTTGGCCCCTTGGCCGTCAGTGGCACTTTTTTCCTCCTCACGGCCGGCTGGGAAATACATAATCTACTGCACGGGGTTGCCGTAGGCTTCTGGACCGCGGCCGTGCTGCTCACCAACAATATCCGCGACATGGCTGGCGATATGGCGCATGGCAAAAGGACGCTGGCTGTGCGCCTGGGCAGTCCGGGTTCCAGAATACTGCTGGCTGCTTTTCTGGCTTTAGGCGCCGCAGGCTACGTACCTGAGGGCGCCTGGCCTCTCACCCTTTTTGCAACCTTTGGCGCCCTTCCATTAATAGCTATGGCCCTTCTTACACCGGCTCCCCAGTTGGATCGCCTTCTGAGGCTCATCGTTCTGTATATTATTTTCTGTACTGTGCTTAAAGTGGTCCTGATGGCATGAAAAATTTCAATGATATTCCTTTGAATTTGCGCAGCGTGCTGCAGGATGACCTTCGACTCGAAGTCTATCGGCTCAAATTGGCCTTTAAAGTACCAGCCGTTACCTCACGGAATGTTTTTCAGGAAAAAACCTCCTATTTTCTGTTTGTGACAGATTCTAAGAAGCGCACAGGCGTAGGGGAATGCGCTCCATTAAGAGGTTTAAGTCCGGAATCGGAAAGCCAGGTGGAAAATATTTTGGAAGAGCTTAGCGAAAACCCTGGACTCTGGGGCGATTATCTGGAAGAAGGCCTGAGCGGTTTTTCTTCCGTGCGCATGGGTCTGGAAACTGCCCTGTTGGACCTGTTCAATGGGGGGGCCGGCCTGCCTTTCCCTTCCAAATTCACGCTGGGGGCCGACCGCATTCCCATCAACGGACTCATCTGGATGGCATCCGCGGACCTGATGTTTCAGCAGGTGGAACATAAAGTAAAGCTGGGATATCGTGTCATTAAAATGAAAATCGGAAGTCTCAGTTGGGAGGAAGATTTGGAACTTTTGCACAGAATTCGGCGGGCCTTTCCGCCAGAGCAGGTGGAATTAAGATTGGATGCCAACGGCGCCCTGGCGCCGGATGAAGCCCAGGAAAAACTGGAAGAATTGGCCACTTTCCATATTCACAGCATCGAACAGCCCATTCCGCCGGGCACCCCCGACTTGATGGCCGACCTGTGCGAAAATACCCCGGTTCCCATTGCCCTGGATGAAGAACTGATCGGATGGGAAACCACAGCGGACCGCACCTTCCTTCTGGAGCGCATTATGCCCCATTACATCATTCTCAAGCCCTCCCTGTGCGGTGGTCTTCAGGGGGCCACCGAATGGGCGGAACTGGCCGGCCAATTCAACATAGGTTGGTGGGCCACTTCGGCCCTGGAAAGCAACGTGGGCCTCAGCGCCATAGCCCAATGGGTGTATGTCCAGCAAAATCCGGCTGTCCATGGCCTGGGCACCGGCCAACTTTTCACCCGTAATGTAGAGACTCCTATCTTTCTGGAAGATGGCGCCTTAGGCTGGAAAGCCGGTGTCTCCCCAAAATATGACCTCATTTTTGAAGAGGGGGAGAGAATTGTTTGATGTTTTTTGAAAGAATTTTCTCTTATTAAATCTATCTTCTAATACATTACTTCGGGGCTTATTATAAAATAATTACTTATTTTATAAAAACTTTATTTCCTCATATTAGTAGTAAATTTGAAGGGGAAAATAAACCGAGGGTTGAATAAAAAAAGTTTATCCGAGAGGGACATCTGCACCAAATTTATCACGCCTGCTTTGGAAAAGGCAGGTTGGGACAAACAGTTGCAGATTTTGGAGGAAGTTTCTTTTACGGATGGTAAGATTTACGTAAGAGGAAAAATCGCAGCAAGAGGGAAAAGAAAACGCGCTGACTACATTCTGTATTATAAACCGAATGTTCCCGTTGCCATCATTGAGGCAAAGGATAACAATCATTCAGTTGGTGCGGGTATTCAGCAGGCGCTGAGTTATGCTGAGATTTTGGATATTCCGTGTGCATTCAGCAGTAATGGTGACGGATTTTTATTTCATGACCGTACAGCGACAGATGGGAATATTGAGATTGAAATAGGTTTAGACAACTTCCCCACTCCTGAAGAGCTCTGGCAGAAATACAAGAAGTATAAAGGCATTGAAACGCCTGAAGCGGAAAAAATTGCTGCTCAGGATTATTACTTTGACGGAACAAACCGAAAACCAAGATACTACCAACAAATTGCCATCAACAGAACCGTTGAAGCCATCGCCAATGGACAGAACAGAATTCTGCTGGTAATGGCAACTGGAACCGGCAAAACCTACACGGCATTTCAGATCGCATACCGGTTATGGAAATCGAAAGCTAAGAAGCGAATTCTTTTTCTTGCCGACAGAACTGCCCTTATAGACCAAACGCGCAGAGGCGATTTTAGACATTTCAAAGATAAAATGACTGTTGTAAAACACCGTCAGGTGGATAAAAGCTATGAAATTTATTTGGCGTTATATCAAGGTTTATCCGGCAGTGAGGAGGAAAAAAATATTTACAAACAATTCTCAAGAGATTTTTTTGACCTCGTTATTATTGACGAGTGTCATCGCGGAAGTGCAAAGGAAGATAGTGCATGGCGTGAAATTCTTGAGTATTTTCATGACGCAACGCACATTGGTTTAACAGCCACTCCCAAAGAAACCCGCAAGGTTTCAAACATCGAATACTTTGGCGAACCCATTTATACCTATTCCCTGCGTCAGGGCATTGA